>DATLRO010000118.1:0-20292 GCA_035534615.1 Vicinamibacterales bacterium | reverse complement strand
CTGTCGTATGAGTGGCAGGAGGCGGAGCGGGCGCTGGCGGCAGACCCGCAGGCGGCGGCCACGTTCCTGCCGGGAGGGCATGCGCCGCGCCCGGGCGACCTGTTCGCCAATCCGCGGCTGGCACGCACGCTGGAGCAGGTGGCGCAGGGCGGGCCGGACGCGTTCTACCGCGGCGCGATCGCCCGCACGATCGGCGCCGATCTGCAGCAGCGCGGGGGACTGCTCGACGCGCAGGATTTCGCGGCGCACCATTCGGACTGGGTCTATCCGCTCAGCACGACGTACCGGGGCTATCAGATCTGCGAGTTGCCGCCGAATACGCAGGGGCTGACCGCCCTCGAGATGCTGAACATCCTCGAAGGCTACGACCTGCGGGCGCTCGGTCACAATTCCGCGGCGTACCTGCACCTGCTCGTCGAAGCCAAGCGGGTCGCGTTCGCCGACCGGCAGGCCTACCTCGCCGACCCCGGATCGGTACCGCCGGAGGTGGTCCGGACCCTGCTGTCGAAGGAGTACGCGGCGGCGCGGCGAGCGGCGATCGATCCGGCACATGCGGCCGGCAGCTGGCCGCCGGCGCAGATTCCCGGCGCCGCCACCGGCGGGGCGGCCGACGTGCAGGTCGAAGGCCACGACCTGGGCGACACCGTCTACCTGACCGCGGCCGACGGCGAGGGGCGCGTGATCTCGCTCATCCAGTCGCTGTTCGAGTCGTTCGGGTCGGGCATCGTCGCGGGCGAGACCGGCGTGGTGCTGCAGAACCGGGGGGCGCTGTTCTCGCTGGAGCCGGGCCATCCCGACGAGATCGCGCCGCACAAGCGCCCGTTTCACACGCTGATACCCGCCATGGTCCTGAAGGACGGCAGGCCGTGGCTGTCGTTCGGCGTGATGGGAGGCGACCTGCAGCCGCAGGGGCACGTCCAGGTGCTGGCCAACCTCATCGACTTCGGCATGAACGTGCAGGAGGCGGGCGAGGCGGCGCGGCTGCGCGACCTGGCGGCCGGCGTCGCCCTGGAGTCGGGGATCCCGGTCGACGCGCGCGCCGGCCTGCTCGAGCGCGGCCACCGGCTCGCCGAGAATCCGGGCGGCTTCGGCGGGTTCCAGGGGATCCTGATCGATCCGCGGACCGGCGTGTTGATGGGCGGGTCGGATCCGCGCAAGGACGGCGAGGCAGTCGGCTGGTAGGGAGGCGGCGATCTCATCTTCAGTTGCGCCGGGGCCCCATCCCCCGCGCGAACTGACGCCGATGCCTCGCTCGGGATCTTGATGTCCCTCGCTCGGCATGGCCTCCGGCGAAGTCCCCGTCCACGTTCAGATCCGGAAGCCGGCGCTCAGCGGATCGTCCGCGTCGATCAGGAACGTGTGCTCGCCGGTGATCCAGGCCGATCCGCTGATCTCGGGCACGATGGCGGGGTGATCGCCGACGGTCGTCCGCTCGACCACGCGCCCGCGGAAGGTCGTGCCGATGAGGCTTTCGTGGGTGAACGGCCGGTCGTCCGACAGCAGGCCCATCGCGTCGAGGACCGCCATGACGGCCGACGTGCCGGTGCCGCAGGGCGACCGGTCGACCTCGGCGTCGGCGAAGATCGTGACGTTGCGGAGGTCGGCGTCCGGCAGCCGGGCGGGCGCCGTGAAGATGGTGCCGTAGATCCCCTTCAGATCGGGCTCGGCCGGGTGCACGATCGACTGCGCGGCTTCGACGCCTCGCTTGATCTCCATCCCGAGCCGGCGCAGCTCCGGCAGGTGCGCCGCGTCCAGCGGGACGCCGGCCGCCTCGCTGTCGACGAGCACATAGAACGCCCCGCCGAAAGCGACATCCACCGGCAGATCCCGCCCGCCCGCCCGCACGCGGAGGCCTGCGTGGAGGACGAACGAGGGGACGTTGACGAACGAGACCTCCGTCACCCGGCAATCGGACTGCGCGTGGTGCGTGCCGGTGACCGGGAGCGTCGCCGGCGACGTCACCTGCGCCCGGGCCCGGATGAGGCCGGCCGGCGAGTCCAGCAGGACGGCGCCGCCGGCATCGCGCGGCATCAGGAGGTGGCGTTCGAAGGCGATCGTCACGACGGCGAGGACGCCGTGGCCGCACATCGTGCTGTAGCCTTCGTTGTGCATGAACAGCACGCCGGCGTCCGCCCCGGCGGTCGCCGGCTCGGTCAGCACCGCCCCGTACATGTCGGCGTGCCCGCGCGGTTCGAGCATCAGCGCCCGGCGCAGGTGATCGGCGTGCCGCCGCAGCCATTCGCGCTTCTGCAGCATCGTCCGCCCTTCGGGCGACGGGAACCCTGACACGATCAGCCGCAGGGGCTCGCCGGCGGCGTGAGCGTCAATGGTCTGAATGCGGCGAATCATGTCAAATGGGGCTCTGCCCCAAACCCCCGCCTTCGCGGGAAGCGCTATGGCGGGCCGCCGGAGCCTTGGCGGAGGCTGGCCGGCTCACTGCACCCGCTCGCCTCACGCGGCTCGCTCCACGCCGTTCGCGGGCGCGCCGTGCGCGCCGTCGGGGCGCCGCCCGGCCCTCATCCTCGCGAGAACGGCTTGAGTTCGCCGGCTGGCCAATTATAAGCTGAGGGCCGTTCGCATCGGACAATGTACGTCGCACGTGATACGTCGTCAGTTTCATTTCACGCCGAGGCTCTCCCCATGTCCATCCGCTTCCGTTTGCTGACCGAGCAGGACGTCAGGCAAGTGCTGTCGATGGACGACCTCATCGACGCCATGGCCACGGCGCTCGCCCGCTTCTCCGCCGGGGAGGTCGTGCAGCCGGTCCGGCCGGTGATCCCGGTCGAACCGGGGAAGGCGTTTCTCGCCGTGATGCCGGCGTACATCCGGAACCCGCCGGCGCTCGGCACGAAGCTGGTGACCGTCTTCCATGACAACGCCGCGAAGGGGCTGCACACCCACCTGGGCACCATCGTCCTGATGGACACGACGACCGGGGCGCTCGTCGCCGTGATGGACGGCCGCTACATCACGGAGGCCCGCACGGCGGCCGTCTCCGCGGTTTCCTCGCGCCTGCTCGCGCCAGAGGGAGCGGCGACGCTCGCACTCATCGGGTCGGGCGTGCAGGCGCGCAGCCACCTCGACGCGCTCGGCAGGGTGCATGCGCTGAAGGAAGTGCGTGTCTGGAGCCCGGATGCCGGGCGGCGCCGGCAGTTCGTCGCGGAGATGCAGGGGCAGACCACCGCCCGCCTCTCGGCCACCGACACGGCGGCCGGCGCGGTGCGCGGCGCGGACATCGTCGTGCTCGTGACCTCGTCGCCGACGCCGGTGATCCAGGCGGACTGGGTGCGCCCCGGCACGCACGTGATCTCCGTCGGCGCGACCCGACCGGATCAGCGCGAGATCGATCCGGCGCTGACGGCCGCGGCGCGGTTCTTCGTCGACTCCCGCGACGCCGCCCTGGTGGAATGCGGCGATCTGGTAATGGGGATGGCCGAACGGCGGTTCGGCGTCGAACACATCGCCGGCGAACTGGGTGCGGCCGTCTCGGGCACGATCCCGGGACGGCAGTCGGCCGAGCAGATCACCATCTTCAAGTCGCTCGGCCTGGCGGTTGAAGACGTCGTCGCCGCCGACCTGGTCTACCACCGCGCCACCGCCCGCCACATCGGGAGGGAGCTGGAGCTGTAGAAGGCCGCTCGGCGCTCGGGGCCTTCTCGACTTCGCAGCGCCGAGCTTCAGCTCGGCCTCTCCCCGGGGCCCGGCGCCCGCCTACGCGGCGCTGGCGGGGCTGAGCCGGCGACGGATCCGCACGATCCGTCCGAGCGCCGTGCACCAGAGCACTGCACCGCATCCGAGCGCAACGAAGGTGGCCCAGTCGGCCACGGGCGCCAGCGCCACGCTGAGACCGGCAATGGCGCACATCGCCAGGCCGACCCACCAGTACAGGCGGGTCCGGAACGCCGCGACCAGCCCGAAGAAATGCACCCCGACGATCGCCGCGACGACGGGCGGGATGTAAGTGGCGAGGTCGTGCAGGTCGAGGAGCACGACGGCGACCGGAATCGCCACCGCTTCGAACATGACGGCCCGGCGGTAGGCAGGACGACGAAACGGACTGACCCGGGCACGCGGCGTCGACGTCCGGGCGATCGCGATGACCGCGCGCCGTCCGGCCAGCACGAGCGCGAACACCATCACGAGCAGCAGGCCGGACACGGGGCCCCACCAGGACGCGGGCGGGGACAGCGTTGCGACGCCCCAGAACAGCCAGGCGGCGCTGAAGAGCGCCATGATCATCGCTCCCCGAGCGTCGCTCCGGAGTTGATCGAACCGATCCATGGCCGCTATCTACTCCGCCACGTTTCAACCTGTCAATCGCCGTCGGTCTGCCGGTCATCCATTGGCCGTGACTTCGCGTCGCGCCTCGCGCGCTGGCCGTTGTGTCTCCTTCGTGTACTCGAAGGCGTACAATATCATCCGGCACATGACTGCCCGTCCTGCCCCTCATCGGCTGAGAATCCCGCGGCGCGTGTCGGCCGGTCTCGCGGTCGTCGCCCTGCTGGCGCTGGCCGCCCGTCCGGCGCTGGCCAACGAGGCGTCACGCGAGCTTCGCGAGCGCGGCGCCCTCTTCGGCTACAACCTGGACTACCCGGAGTCGCTGCAGGCGTATCAGCAGGCGATCGACGCCGACCCGTCCGACCCGGCGTCCTACCGCGCCTATGCCGCCACGATCTGGCTGCACATCATGTTCATGCGCGGCCTGGTCACGGCCGACAACTACCTCGGCCGGTTTGCGAAGCCGCCGGCGTCGATGCGGACGCCGCCGGCCGATCTGGTCGCGCAATTCCGTGCCCATCTCGATCGCGCCCTCGCGCTGGCGCGCGCGGCCGTGGAGGCGCACCCGAAGGATGCCGACGCGCACTACCAGCTCGGCGCCACCCTCGGCCTGCGGGCGTCCTTCGACGGTACCGTCGGCGACGAGCGGCTGGCGGCGCTGCGGTCGGCCCGCATGGCCTACAGCGAAGAAGAGGCGGTGCTCGCGCTGGATCCGTCGCGTGCCGACGCCGGGCTGATCATCGGCACCTATCGCTACATGGTGTCGACGCTCCCCTGGCTCGGGCGCATGATCGCTCACATGATCGGCTTCAGCGGCGGCCGGCAGGCTGGCATCCGCATGATCGAGCGCGCCGCCGCCTATCCTGGCGAGGAGGAGTCGGACGCGCGCATGGCGCTGGTCCTGCTGTACAACCGGGAGCGCCGGTACGACGAGGCGCTGAAGGTGCTGGCGGAGCTGGAGCAGGAGTACCCGCGCAACCGGCTGCTCTGGCTGGAAGCGACCGCCACCGCGCTCCGGGCCGGACGGATCCAGGAGGCCTCCGCGCAGATCGACGCCGGCTTCGCCCTGCTCGCCCACGACCCGCGCCCGCGGATGTACGGCGAGGAGGCGCTCTGGCTGTACGAGCGTGGCGCGACGCGCGTCGCGCTGGGCGAGACCGAGCCGGCGGCCCATGATCTCGACGCGGCACTCGCGGCCGGCGGCCGCGAGTGGGTCGACGGCCGCGCGCGCACCGAGCTGGGCAAGCTCGCCGACCTCGCCGGCGACCGCGCGAAGGCGCGAGCCGAGTACCGCATGGCGATCACGCTGGGCGAGCAGGACAACGATCCGATCGGGATCCGCGAGGCCTCCCGCCTGCTGAAGACCCCCTATCGGACGAAGCCCGCCGGGCGCTGAGGACCGGACGATCGCCGGGAGCCGGCGGCGCACAATCCCGGTGAAAGAGCCTTTTCGAGGATCGGCGCCGGTCCGGGACGTCGAGACCGGTGAAGGGAGGCGGCACAATGGCCGGGCTGTTCCCGCACGACGTGCTGGGCAGGGTCTGGGAAGCGCACGTGACGCACGAGTTCGTCGAGCGCGACGTCGAGGCGACGCTGGCGACGATGACCGACGACACGTCGGTGACCATCGTGCCGCTGAGCATCGGCGGGCAGGGCAAGGAGGGGGTGCGCGTCTTCTACCGCGACGTGCTGATCCCGGGAATTCCGGATGACATGCGGACGACGCCCCTGAGCCGGACGGTCGGCGACCGGTACGTCGTGGACGAACTCCGCTTCAGCTTCACCCACAGCCGGCGGATGGACTGGATCCTGCCGGGCCTCGCGCCGACCCACCGGCGCGTGGATCTGCCTCACGTGGTCGTCGTCGAATTCCGCGGCGACAAGGTGCTGGCCGAGCGGGTCTACTGGGACCAGGCGACGGTGCTCAGGCAGGTCGGACTGCTGAAGGCCTGACCGCGCGGCGCCCCGCGCAAGCCCCCCGTCAGGCTCGATCCGGATCTGATCTGTCGGACGAACGATCAGGTCGAATGGAACGCCGAGCCTGTCGATTCGAGGGAACGCTGCGGCCGGTGCGGCAGCAGCGTTGGTACCGGTACGGGGATTCGAACCCCGGTCCCGTGGCTGAGAACCACGTGTCCTGACCCCTAGACGATACCGGCGTCCGATGGGTGAATCCCTATTTTCGCAAAGACCGGTCCCCAAGGTCAACCGTGCATCGGCCTTGGCGCCGCTGAGCTCCGAACGTGCGCGATCCGCGGCGTCCATCGCGGTATCATGACTGCCATGCGCATGTCCCGTTTCTCGATCTTCTTGCTGGTGATCGTGGTGCTGCTCTTCGCCGGCGGTGCTGTCTACCTCGTGGCGAATGGCGGAGCCCCCCCGACGCTCGACATCCACTCCCCGCTCCGGGTGGTCGGCGCGCACGGCACCCTGGAAGTGGAAGCCACGGCGCCCGGCGGGCACTTCACGCACCTCGATGTCGCCGTCGAGCAGGACCACCGCCGCATTCCGGTCTTCTCGCTGCCGGGCGGGAAGACGGCGCGAATCCAGCAGGTCACCCCCGACGAGATCCGGATCACCGAGCCGTTCGGCCAGGCGGCCTTCCCGGCGCTGCAGGCCGGACCGGCGCGGATCATCGCGACCGCTTCCTGTCCGGCGCTGTTCGGCCTGCGCCACCTCGAGGCGACCGCCGCCCGCTCGATCCAGGTGGATCTCACGCCGCCGACGGTCGAAGTGGTCTCGACCGGCCACTACATCAATCTCGGCGGCTCCGAGATGGTCATCTACCGGGTGTCCCCGCCCGACGTGACGTCCGGCGTCCGCGTCGGCCAGCTCGTCTATCCGGGATTCCCCGCCTCGGGCGCCGGGATCCCGAACGCGGATCCGGGCCTGAAGGTGGCGTTCTTCGCCCTGCGCTACGACCAGGGGCTCGACACGCCGATGTCGATCTTCGCGCGCGACGCCGCCGGCAACGAAACGACGGCGCAGTTCGATCACCAGGTGTTCGACCGGCAGTTCAAGCACGCGAAGATCCAGATCGACGATGCGTTCCTGCAGCGCGCGATCCCGCCCATCATGCAGCACACGCCGCAGGTCCACGTGGCGCTCGACGGCCCGAAAGACCTGGTGCCGGCGTTCCTCGTGGCGAACCGCCAGATCCGCCGTCTGGACGCCGCGAAGATCGCGTCGTTCGCCTCGCAGACGGCGCCGCGGATCCTCTGGTCGGGCGCCTTCCTCCAGCTCCCCGATTCCAAGGTCGAGTCCCCGTTTCCCGAATTCCGGACCTACTACCACGACGGCCAGGAGATCGACAAGGAAGTGCACCTCGGCGAGGACCTGGCGTCGATCGCCAACGCGAAGATCCCGGCGGCCAATGCCGGCCGGGTCCTCTTCGCCAGCTACCTGGGCATCTACGGCAACTGCGTCATCATCGACCACGGCATGGGCGTGCAGTCGCTGTACGGGCATCTCTCGTCCATCCAGGTCCGGCCCGGCGAGATGGTCGCCAAGGGGCAGGTCATCGGGCTCACCGGGGAAACCGGGCTGGCCGGGGGCGACCACCTGCACTTCACGATGCTCGTGGACGGCCAGATGGTGAACCCGGTGGAATGGTGGGACCCGCACTGGATCGCCGACCGGATCACCCGCAAGCTGGTGGCGGCCGGGGCCCCGGCGCCGGCCGTTCGGCCCCGCCATCGCTGAGCTGGCGCCCGGGGCGCGGCGGTTTGCACCGGCGCGCCCCGGCGACTATCATGTCCGGTGGTGCGCCGCCCGGGTTCGAGACGTTATCGACCTGCCAGGTCCCCCGTCTCCATCGTCCAGGACAAGGTCATGTACGTGCAGCGACTTCGCCTCGGCCTGCTCGGCACCCTCGCGCTTGCGACGGCGCTGCCGGCGTTCGGCTGTGGCGGGAGCGGGGGCGGGAGCTCGACGGCGTCATCCGGCGGACCGGCGTCTCGGCCGGCGCCCCCGGTCGACGCCGCCACGACCGGGGCGATCGCGGGACACGTCCTCTTCCAGGGAACGGCGCCAGTGAATCCGGTGATCGACATGGGCAGCGACCCGGCCTGCATCGCGGCCACCAGGGGGACGACGCCCCGCCAGAGCTGGTGGGTGGTCGGTCCCGGCGGCGGCCTGGCCAACGCGTTCGTGTACGTCAAGTCCGGCCTCGGCGCCTACTCGTATCCGGAACCGGCGACGCCGGTCGAGCTGGATCAGAAGAACTGCCAGTACGTGCCGCACGTCTTCGGGATCCGCGTCGGTCAGCCGCTGATCATCGTCAATTCGGATCCGACCCTGCACAACATCCATGCGAGGCCGCGGGTCAACCAGGAATTCAACACCGGCCAGCCACTGCAGGGCATGAAGACCAGGCACGTCTTCAGGGCGGCCGAAGTGATGGTGCCGTTCAAGTGCGACGTGCACGACTGGATGAACGCCTACGCGGGCGTGATGCCGGACCCGTACTTCGCCGTGAGCGGGCGGGACGGCGCGTTCGACATCAGCGGGCTGCCGCCGGGGCGCTACGTGCTGGCCGCCTGGCACGAAAAGCTCGGCGAACAGACGATGAACGTGACGATCGAGCCGACGCAGACCAGGAACGTGACGTTCACGTTCAAGGCGAAGTGACGGAAAGCACGGCCGCGGCCCCGGTGCGCGGTGAGAAGGAATACGCGTGAAGCAGATTGAAGTGGAAATGAGCGGGGGCATGCCGGCCGAACTGGCGGTCGACCGGGCCGGATCCCGGGCCCGCCTGTCGGACTATCTCGCCCTCACCAAGCCGCGCCTCAACTTTCTCGTCGTCGCCACGGCGGCGGCCGGGTATTACCTGGGCGCGGCCGATCGCTTCGACGTGTTCACCGCGCTGAACCTCGTCGCCGGCACGGCGCTGGTGGCCGGGGGCTCGTCGGTCTTCAACCAGGTGTACGAGCGCGACACCGACGCGCTGATGCGGCGCACGTGGACGCGGCCGCTGCCGGAGGGCCGGCTGCAGCCGACCGAGGCGCTGCTGTTCGGCGGCGTGCTGTCGACCGCCGGCCTGCTGCTGCTCGCGCTCGGGACGACCCTGCTGGCCGCGGCGATCGCGCTGGTGACGCTGCTCACCTACACCGTCATCTACACGCCGATGAAGCGGCGCTCGTCGCTCGCCACGCTGGTCGGCGCGATTCCGGGGGCGCTCCCGCCGATGCTCGGGTGGGCCGCCGGACGCGACAACCTGTCGATTCACGCCTGGACGCTGTTTTCGATCGTGTTTCTCTGGCAGCTGCCGCACTTCCTCGCCATCGCCTGGATGTACCGGGAGGACTTCGCGCGGGCCGGCTTCCCGCTGCTCCCGGTGATCGAACCGGACGGCCGGAGCACCGGCCGCCAGGCAGTGCTGTACGCCGCGGCGCTCATTCCGGTGAGCCTGATTCCCTGGATCATCGGGCTGGCCGGCGCCACCTACTTCGCCGTCGCGCTGCTGCTCGGGAGCGCGCTGCTCGTGCTGGCCGCCCGGTTCGCGCTGACCCGGACGCTGGCGTCGGCGCGGCGGCTGTTCTTCGGCTCGATCACCTACCTTCCCCTGCTGTGGACGCTCATGATCCTCAACCGGGTGAAGCTCTGACGGAGCACGACAGCCCGGTGGGCACCCCGGCGCTCGACATCGATCATCTCTCCTTCGCCTACGGCGCACGGCAGGCGCTGCGCGACGTCAGCTTCGCCGTCCAGCCGGGCGAGATCTTCGGCCTGCTCGGGCCGAACGGCGGCGGCAAGACGACGCTGTTCCAGATCGTGTCGACGCTGCGTCCGGCCCAGCAGGGCACGGCCCGCGTCTTCGGCGACGACGTCGCCGCGCAGGCGGCCGCGGCCCGGCGGCGGATGGGGGTCGTGTTCCAGTCGCCGGCGCTCGACATCCGGCTGACCGTCGCGGAAAACCTGCGCCACCACGGCCGGCTGTACGGCCTGCACGGCGCCCGGCTGACCGGCCGGATCGCCGACGTGCTGGCCCGCGTCCACTTGCAGGATCGCGCGGGCGATCTCGTGCAGACGCTGTCGGGCGGGCAGCGCCGGCGCGTCGAAGTCGCCAAGGCCATCCTGCCGGCGCCGGCGCTCCTGGTCCTGGACGAGCCGAGCACCGGGCTCGACCCGACCGCCCGCCGCGACCTCTGGGAGGACCTGCGCGGCCTGCGCGACCGCGAAGGGACGACGGTCGTCCTGACGACGCACCTGATGGACGAGGCGGCGCTCTGCGACCGCGTCGCCATCCTGCACGAGGGGCAGCTCGTGGCGATCGGCACGCCCGACGCGCTGACCCGGGCGGTCGGCGGCGACGTCATCCTGATCACCGCCCGCGAGCCGGACGTGCTCGCCGCCGGCCTGCGCACCCGCTTCGGCCTCGAGTCCCGCGCCTTCGACGGCCGCCTGCGGATCGAGCGCGAGCGGGCGCACGAGTTCATCCCCGACCTGGTCGAAGCGTTTCCCGGCGCGATCGAGGCCGTGACGTTCGGCAAGCCGACCCTGGAGGACGTGTTCGTCCATCACACCGGCCGGCGTCTGGAGTGAGATGCTGCTGGCCGCCTACACCCTCTGGCTCCGCGAGATCGTCCGCTTCTACCGCCAGCGCAGCCGCGTCGTCGGCGCGCTGGGAACGCCGCTGGTGTTCTGGTTCCTGATCGGGTCCGGCCTCGGCCAGTCGTTCCAGGCCGGTCCGGGCGTTCCTCTGCAGGGCGGCTACCTCGAGTACTTCTATCCCGGCACGCTGGCGCTGATCCTGCTGTTCACCGCCATCTTCTCGACGATTTCCATCATCGAGGACCGGCAGGAAGGCTTCCTGCAGGGCGTCATGGTGGCGCCGGTGCCGCGCAGCGCGATCGTGCTCGGCAAGATCCTCGGCGGCACGACGCTGGCGGTGATCCAGGGCGTGATTTTTCTCGCGCTCGCGCCGTTCGCGCACGTGCACCTGTCGCTGGCCCGGCTGCCCGCGCTGGCGTTCCTGCTGGTCGGCGTCTCGTTCGGCCTGACCGGCCTCGGATTCGTGATCGCCTGGATGTTCGACTCCACGCAGGGATTTCACGCGATCATGAACCTGGTGCTGTTCCCGATGTGGATTCTGTCGGGCGCGCTGTTTCCGGCCGCCGGGGCGGCCGGCTGGGTGCGGGCGCTCATGCTGATCAATCCGCTGACCTACGGCGTGACGGGGCTGCAGCAGGTCCTGCTCACGCACGCGCCCGCCTGGCCGTCCCTCGACGTGTGCCTGGCGGTCGTCGGCGGATTTGCCGTGGCCATGATCGCGGCCGGCGGCACGGTCGTCGCGCGCAAGGGGACGGCGTAGGGGCTCAGGGCTCGGGGCTCGGGCGCTCGGCGTCGCCTGTTTCTTCGTTCCACGTCACAGAGAAGCGTTCGCGGCCCATGCTCCAGATCAACGACCTGCCGGCCCTCAACGCCACCCTCAACGGGATCGCCGGCTGCCTGCTGGTGGCCGGCTATCTGTTCATCCGGCGGCGCCGGGTTGCGCAGCACCGGCTGTGCATGCTGGCCGCGATCGTGGCGTCCACGGCGTTCCTGACGTCGTACGTCATCTATCACGCGCACGCCGGCGACGTGCCGTTCGGGGGCCACGGCTGGATCCGGATCGTGTACTTCGCGATCCTCATCCCGCACGTGATTCTGGCGGTCACCGTCCTGCCCCTGGCGATCGTCACGGCGACGCTCGGGCTCCGGGCGCGGTACCGCCGCCACAAGCGGATTGCCCGCTGGACGCTGCCGATCTGGCTCTACGTGTCGGTGACCGGCGTGATCATCTACGTCATGGTGTACCGGCTGTACTGAGGGGCGAGGGCGGCACGGGCGGCGCTGATCCGGGCGGATTCGGTTGTGTCGGCCGGCATTTGTCTGTAAACTGTGAACGCATATATACTTATTCGCTCCGGCCAGCTCGACGGGCAACGGTCGGGGCGCCGGCAGGCCCGGCTTCTTGTTCTGACTGAGGGGGAGTATTCAGATGCGTCAACGTCTTCATGTGCTACAGGCCGCGCTGGTGGCGCTGTGCGTCATCGGCTTCGCCGGCCCTGCCTTCGCGCAGATCGGCCGTGTCGGCGGCAGCGTGAAGGATCCGAGCGGGAAGCCGGTCGCGGGCGCGACGGTGACGGCGCAGAATCCGAACGCGTCGCCCAGTTCGTTCACCACCAAGACCGACAAGAACGGCGACTTCTCGCTGATGGGGATGTCGAACGGCGTCTGGGCGTTCACGGCCAGCGCGCCGAATTTCGCCCCCTCGTCCGGCAAGATGAACGTGTCGACGCTGAACTCGAATCCGCCGCTGGATTTCACGCTGAAGCCTGGCGGCGGCGGTGAGTTCGCCGGGGTCAACGCGAAGCAGCTGCAGGGCCAGCTGGCCGCGGCCGACGCGCTGTTCAACTCCAAGCAGTACCAGCAGGCGATCGACGCGTACGAGGCGATCCTGAAGAAGGCGCCGACGCTCACGGTGCTCGATCTGCAGATCGGCGCGGCGTACCGGAACCTGAAGGAGTACGACAAGGCGATCGGCGTCTACAACGACATGCTGAAGGCCGACCCCAACAGTGAGAAGGCGGTCGTGGCGATCGGCATGACCCAGCTCGAAAAGGGCGATCTGACGGCGGCCGAGCAGACGCTGACCAAGGCGGCCCAGAGCCTGAGCGCCACGCGCGAAGTGTTCTACGCGCTGGGCGAAGTGAACTTCGCGAAGAACGATCCGGCCGCGGCCGCGAAGTGGTACCAGAAGGCGGTCGACACCGACCCGACGTGGGTCAAGCCGATCTTCAAGCTGGGGCTGGTGGCCCTCAACAGGGGCGACAAGGCGGGCGCGCTGCAGTACATGGAGAAGGTCGTCCAGGTCGACCCGACGTCGCCGGAAGCGGCGCAGGCGAAGGCGATTATCGGCCAGCTCAAGCCATAGGGGTCCGCGGCCCGCGCGGACGCCTCATCCTGCCGGTTCGGACGTTCGATGTCCAAAGCTTCACGGCGCCGGTCGTCGGCACGACCGGCGCCGCCGCCTCCCGTTCGCCGTTCCTGGCGCGCCGTTCTAATCGTCGGACTCGCGGCGATTGCGATCGCGGCCGCCGCCGCCGTCGGGTGGCTCTACGCCCGGGCGTCGGCGCCGTTCGGCGGCCCGATCGTGCTCATCTCGATCGACACGCTGCGGGCCGACCACCTGCCGATCTACGGCTACCGGCACGGCGACACGCCGAACATCGACGCGCTCGCGCGCGACGGCATCGTCTTCGACCATGCCTATTCGCAGGCGCCGCAGACGCTGCCCGAGCACACCTCGATCCTGACCGGCGAGCTGCCGTATCAGGACGGCGTGCGGGACAACATCGGCTTCGTGCTCAAGCCCGGGTCCGACACGCTGGCGCGCATGCTCGACGCACGGAGCTTCGCGACCGGCGGTGTGGTGTCGGGCTACGTCCTGCGGAAATCGACCGGCATCGGCCAGGGCTTCCAGTACTTCAACGCCGACATGCCGGCCTCCTCGCCCGACATGTCGGTCGGCGACGTCCGGCGCGACGGCGCCGACTCGGAGGCGGTCGCCGCGCGCTGGGTCGACGCGCAGCGGTCGTCGCGGTTCTTCCTCTTCCTCCATCTCTACGACGTGCATCAGCCGTATCAGCCGCGGGCCCGGTTCGCGGGGCTCGCCCCCTACGATCAGGAGGTCGCCTACGACGATGAGATGGTCGGACGGCTCGTCCAGACGCTGAAGCAGAAAGGGCTGTACAAGCAGGCGCTGATCATCCTCGTCTCCGACCACGGCGAAGGTCTGGGCGACCACGGCGAGCTGGAGCACGGGATCTTCCTGTACAACGACACGATCCGGGTCGCGTTCGTCGTGAAGATGCCGGGCGACGTGCAGGCCGGCCGGCACGTCGCCGAACCGGTCCAGCACATCGACATCGTGCCGACGATCCTGGACCTGCTGCACGCGCCCCGGCCGGCCGGCCTGCTCGGCCGCTCGCTGGTGCCGCTGCTCGAGGGGACCGGCCGGGTGCCGGAACAGGGGATCTATTCCGAGGCGATGTACCCGCGGTATCACTTCGGCTGGAGCCAGCTGTACTCGCTGACCGATTCGCGCTACAAGTACATCCAGGCGCCGCACCCGGAGCTGTACGATCTCAAGCGCGATCCGGGCGAGCTGCACAACATCGTGACCGACCGGCCGAACGTCGCCCAGGCGATGGCCGGCGCGCTCGACCGGATGATCGCCGGCAGCAAGGTGAACACGCCGAAGCCGATCTCGGCCGACGCGCTCCAGCGGCTGCAGTCGCTCGGCTACATCGGCGACGTGAGCTCGGTGTCGGCCGACACGCCGGCCTCGTCCCTGCCCGATCCGAAGGACATGCTGCCGGTGCTCGACGCCTACCGTCACGCGGTCGACCTCGCCGACCACCGGCAGTTCGCCCGGTCGATCGCCCTGCTGCAGAAGGTGGTGGCGGGCCAGCCGGAAATGGCGGACGTGTGGGATCAGCTGGCGAACATCGAGCTGCGCGTCGGCCAGGCGAAGGCGGCCGCCGATGCCTACAAGCACTTCATCGAGCTGAAACCGGACCAGACGGCCGGCTACATCGGGATGGCGACCGCGCTGCTCCAAATGAAGCAGTACGACGCCGCCCGCCAGAATGCCGAGCTGGCCGTCAAGGTGGCGCCGAAGGACGAACCACGGCAGGCCGCCGAGGCGCACGGGCTGCTGGCCAAGATTGCGCTGGCGCAGGGCGACGCGGCCAGCGCGGCGCGCGAGGCGGCGCTCGCCGAGGGCCTGGACCCGACGCTGCCGATGAAGGCGTTCATCGGCGCGCGCCTGCTGTACGACCAGGGCAAGTATGCGGCGGCGCTGCCGCTGTTCGAGCAGGCGCTGGCGCAGGTGGCGCGGCGATCGATGCAGGTCCCCGGGCTGCACTTCTACGCCGGCGACACCATGGCCCGGCTCGACCAGAACGCCGCCGCCGAGCGGCAGTTCCAGGAGGAACTGCGCTACTTCCCGCAGGACGCGCGGGCGTACGCGAGTCTCGCCATGCTCTACCGGGCGACCGGCCGGAACGCAGCGTCCGACCAGACGATCGAGGCGCTGCTGCGGGCCTCGCCGGTCCCGGCCAGCTACAACCTCGCCGCACGCCTGTGGACGATTTTCGGCGAGAAGCAGCAGGCCGCCGCCGTCCTGGCGGCCGCGCGGCGGCAGTTCGGCGCCGGCCGTTCCGGCGCGCCGCCGCCACGGTTCTGAACGGTCGGGCGCGGAGCAGGTCATGAGCAAGCGTCGTCGCGTCGAAAAGGCCCGGCCGGTGGCCGCGCCGCCGGGCCCGCGGCCGCGGTGGCTCGTGCCGGCCGGCGGCAGTCTGCTGGTCGTGGCGGTCGCCGCCGCGGTCTGGATGCTGGTGCCCCAGCACCCGGTGGTGCAGTTCGAGCGGACCGCCGACCAGAACGTCCTGCTCATCACGCTCGACACGATGCGCGCCGACGCGCTCGGCTGCTACGGCGGGCCGGCCTACACGCCGAACCTCGATCGGCTGGCGCGCGACGGCGTCCGGTTCACGTTCGCGCACGCGCAGACGGTGCTGACGCTGCCGTCGCACGCGAACATCCTCACGGGGGAGTACCCGTTCCAGCACGGTATCCGCGACAACAGCGGCTACCGGCTCAAGGCCGGCACGCCGACGCTGGCGACGATCCTGCGCAGCCACGGGTTCGACACCGGCGCGTTCGTCAGCGCGTTTCCGCTCAACGCGCGCTTCGGCCTGAACGCCGGCTTCCAGGTCTACAACGACAGCCTGGGCGAGACGCAGAGCCCCAACGACTTCATCCTGGCGTCGCGGCCGGCCGGGCAGACCGTGCCGCTGGCCGAGGCGTGGATCAAGCAGCAGCGCGGCCGCTGGTTCGAGTGGCTGCACCTGTTCGACGCCCACGCGCCCTACACGCCGCCGCCGCCGTTCAACCAGGAGTACGCCCGGGATCCCTATTACGGCGAGGTGGCGTACGAGGATCAGGAGCTCGGGCCGTTCCTCGACTACCTGCGGTCGCACATCACACGCCCCACGCTGATCGTGGTGACCGGGGATCACGGCGAGGCGCTCGGGCAGCACGGCGAGGCGACGCACGGCATCTTCGCCTACGAGCCGACGCTGCACATCCCGCTCATCATCACGCAGCTCCTGCCGCGCGAGCACGAGCCGTCGCGCGGCGAGGTGACGGGCGTCGGGGCACGGCACATCGACATCCTGCCGACGATTCTCGACGCCCTCAAGATCCCGGTGCCGTCCGATCTGCCGGGTCGGACGCTGCTGCCGGCGGCGCAGCGCGAGCCGGGCGCCCCGCCTCGCGCGTCGTACTTCGAATCGATGTCGCCCATGCTGAACCGCGGCTGGGCGCCGCTCACCGGCGTGATCGTCGGCCACTACAAGTACATCGATCTCCCGCTGCCCGAGCTGTACAACCTCCGGACCGACCCCGGCGAGGCACACAACCTGATCGACGCCCGGGCCGACGCGGAAGAGCTGCGCATGCTCAAGGCGCGCCTGCGGGAGTATCACGCGGAGATGCCGGGCGCCCGCCGCACCGAGGATCCGCAGGTCGCCGCCGAGCTGCAGTCGCTCGGCTACGTGTCGGGCTCCGCCCCGCGCAAGGCGCACTACACGGCGGCCGACGATCCCAAGCGCCTCATTGGTCTCGACCAGGAGATCCACCAGGCGATCGACCTGTACGAGCACCACCACCCCGACCAGGCGATCGAGATGTACCTGAAGATCCTGGCGCGCCGCCCGATGGGCATCGCGTACCAGCACCTGGCGTTCGTCTATTACGAGGTCGGCGGGATTCCGGAGGCGATCGCCACGCTGCGCGATGCGCTCGCGCATGGCATCCGCACGCCGGCGATCCAGGTGCAGCTCGCCAGCTACCTCTCGGAGGTCGGCCGGCTGCAGAACGCGGAGGCCATCCTGAAGAGCGTCCTCCAGGCGTCGCCGGACAACGTCGACGCGCTCAACAACCTGGGGATTGCGTCGGCGCGCCTGGGCCACAACGCGGACGCGCTGGCGATCTTCCACAAGGTGCTCACGCTCGATCCCTCCGACAGCATGGCGACCGAGAACATCGGCTCCGTCTACCTGTCCGAGAACCGGATCGCCGAGGCCCGGCAGGCGTTCGAGCAGGCCGTCCAGGCCGACCCGCGGTCGTCCCGCGCCCATTCCGGCCTCGGGGTGGTTCAGCTCAAGCTGGGCGACACGCAGGCGGCCATCAAGAGCTGGACGCAGGCGATCGCGCTCGACCCCAACAATTTCGACGCGCTCTACGACCTGGCCGCCGCCCTGGTGCGGAGCGGCGACGTCGCGTCCGCCCGGCCCTGGGTCGAGCAGTTCGTGAAAACCGCGCCGCCCGCCCTGTACGCCGACGATATCCGGGCATTTTCCGCCTGGCTGGCGCGCACGCAAGCCCAGTCGTAGTGCTCGTCGGCCCCCTCTGGACGGTGCCTCCCCGGGGGTCCTGCGGCGCCGCTCCGCAGCCGGACGCGTGGTAAAATCGGGGTTGACTCAACCCTGACTTGCGGGCGGAAATACCATGAAATTCGCCACATGTGCCGCGTGTCTGGTCGCCGTGCAGGTGCTGGCTGTTGCCGGCGCCGGGGCGGCGCCACCGAAGGCCTCTCAGCCCGCGCCCGCGCCGGCCGCGACATTCAAGGCAGGCGTCGAGCTGGTGCGCCTTGACGTGCAGGTGACCAACAGCCACGGGCAGCCGATCCGGGATCTGCGCCGTGGCGAGGTCCAGGTCTTCGAAAGCGGCAAGCCACGGCCGGTCCTGTTCTTCCAGCACATCGAGCCGCAGGCCGCGCCGTATCTCGACGCCGCCCAGCACACCATCGGCGGCGAGGTCTCCACCAATCAGGGGGCGCCGCGCGGCCATCTGTACGTGCTGGTGTTCGATCAGAGTCATCTGTCGCCGGGGGGCGCCCTGCTGGCGCGCAAGGCGGCCGATCGCTTCCTGCGGACCAAGCTCCGTCCCGGCGACCGCGTGGCCGTGTACGGCCTGCCGGCGCCCGGTCCCCATCTGACGTTCACCGGTGACGTCTCGCTCGCCGAGCGCGAGCTGATGGGCGTGCACGGCGGCGCCGAGAGCGTCGGCATGGGCGGCCTCGGCGCCATCCGGGTGGCCGAAGCCTACGAGATCCTGCGCGGCGACCAGATGGTGCTCAACCGGGTGGCGAATGGCAACTCGAAGGCGGCCGGGAGCAACCAGAACCTGCTGTTCGACGTGCCGCGGGAAACGGTGGACAACCCGACGGTGTTCCGCGAGCTGGTCGTCCAGAACGCCAGGACCATCGTGTCGCAGGCGGATCAGCAGACACGCCAGTTCCTGGATTCGCTGGTCGATCTCTTCTCGAGCCTCCGCCTGATCGAAGGCCGCAAGACGGTCATTTTGTTCTCGAACGGCTTCTTCGACGACAACGTTTCGGACCAGCTCGAGCGGGTCTCGGCGGCGGCGGCCAGGTCGTACGCCGTCATCGAATCGATGGACATGAACAACCGGACCATCTCCGCGACCCGCGTGGGGGGCGGTCTTGGCAACGATCGAGGGCTCGAAGTCGCCGACCAGATTGCGCCGCTGTCGGCGCTCGCCGTCGCGACCGACGGCCGGTTCTATCCGGACGCCGCAGGCTGGATCGACCGTTCGCTGGACAGCCTTGCCGCGCCATCCCAGGACTACTACCTGGTCGGGTTCGAGCCGGCAGCCGATGCCACGGGACAGCGCAACGGGTACTACCCGGTGACGGTCAAGGTGACGCGACCCGGCGCGCACGTCAGCACCCGCACCGGGTTCGCGCTGGCGCTGCCGCCGGCGCCGGGTGACCGGCGCCAGGCGATCAATGCCGTGCTGGACGCGCCGTTTCCCGAACAGGACGTGCCGATCCGCTACACGACGTACCAGCTGCGGGGCTCCTCGGTCGATCGCCAGCGCGTCGTCCTGAGCGTCTCCGCCGAACTGCCGCTGGCGTCGCCGGCGAAGAGCCGCGCGGACGTGGTCTTCGTCGTCCGCGATGCCACCGACGGTCGCGTGGCCGCCAGCGGGACCGACACCTTCCCGCTGCCCACCCGGGCAGAGCCGGGCGATACGCGGGGCATCGGCCGCTACCATGTGCAGTTCGACGTGCCGCCGGGCGACTATCTGATGCGCGTGATCGTGCGGTCGCCCGACGGACTCGTCGGGAGCGCCGACCGCCGGTTCAGCGTGCGGCCGCTCGGCGGGCCGGGCGTGACGGCCAGCGACCTGATCCTCGGCGTGCCGCGCGTCGGGCATCTGCCGGTGGAGGCCGTGGCGTACGCGAGTGACATGCTGCAGGGCTTCGTGGACCTGTACGCGCGGGTCCCGGCGCAGCTCCAGGATGCCAGCGTCGACTTCACCCTGTCGCCGCTCGACGGCCGCGAGCGCTCGGCGGTGACGATCCGCGGTCAGGACGCTCCGGTCATGGAGACACTGGCCGGACCGACGCGCGCCGTCGAGTTCGCCCTCCCGCTGAACGGCGTCCCGCCGGGCGCCTATCTCGCGCGCGCCCGCGTCCGGGCCGACGGCGAGACGGTCGGCGAGGTCGCGCGCGAGGTCGAGGTGCGGTCCGGCGCGGCGCCGGCGTTCGAAGTCGCGGCGGCGTCCGCACCTGGGACGGTCGATCCGGCCGACGTGCTGAAGGGGGCGATCGTCCAGCAGTATCTCGAGAGCGTCCGGGCCGCGGTTCCAGCCGACACGCCGATCGCCAGGGCCGCAAATCTGGCGCTGTCGGCCGACTGGAACCAGATCGAGGCGATCCTGCCGGCTGCGGCCACCGGCGACGACGGCGGCCGCACGGCCGCCTTGCGCGGGCTGGCGGCGATCGCGCGGCACGACTACCGGGCCGCGTCCGAACGCTTGCGGGCGGCCCTGGGGCTCGCCCCGAAGGATGCCCGGCTGGCGTTCTTCCTGGGCTGGGCCGACATGGGGGCCGGCGACCCGCCGGGCGCCATCGGCGACTGGCGCAACGCCATT
>DATLRO010000117.1:0-12266 GCA_035534615.1 Vicinamibacterales bacterium | reverse complement strand
CTGCTGGCGGGTGCCGATCACGTAGAGCAGGGGCAGGTAGTGGTCCGGGGTGGGGATGGAGAGCATTGCCTCGGGGCCGAGGGACTCGTAGTTGACGAGCGGCTTGTGGTCGCCGGAGGCCAGCAGGCCGCGGACCTCGGTTTCGAAGCGGGCGGCCCAGTCGTAGGGGGCGGGGCTGTGCGCGCCCCAGGCGTAGGCCTCGATGTTGTGCACCAGGTTGCCGCTGCCGACGATCAGGACCCCTTCGGCGCGGAGCGGGGCGAGGCGCTGGCCGATCTCGTAGTGAAACGCCGCCGGGCGGGTCTCGTCGATGCTCAATTGAACGATGGGAACGTCCGCCGCCGGGTAGACATGCTTGAGCACTGACCACGTCCCGTGGTCGAGCCCCCACGAGTTGTCCAGCACCACCGGCAGCGGCGCCAGGAGCTGCTGCACCCGCCGCGCGAGATCCGGATCGCCCGGCGCCGGATACTGCACCTGATACAGCGCGCGCGGGAAGCCGCCGAAGTCGTGGATGGTCCGCGGCGCCGTGCTGATGGTCACGCCGGTCCCCGGCACGAACCAGTGCGCCGAGATCGACAGAATCGCCTTCGGCCGCGCCGTCTCCCGCCCGATCCGCTGCCACGCCTCGGTGTACGGATTGGTCGCCAGCGCGTTCATCGGGTTGCCGTGGCCGAAGAAGAGGGAAGGAAGGATGTCGGCCATGGTGCCTACCGTGTGTCACGGTCTCCGCGCAGCAGGGTCGCGCTGTCGGAGTGCTTCGCTCCGTCGAGCCGCCTCAGCCACCGGGCCGACAGACGACGGGTTTCGGCCAGACTTCGCATCGCGGCGGCCCGGAGGATCTCGCGAATCTCCTCCTCCAGCGACCGGCCGTGCGCCTTCGCCGCCGCCTCGAGACGCTTCAGGACCTCGTCATTATTCAGGCCGCGGACGAGCAGATTGGCAATGGATTCCTCCCTGCGACCGCTCGATGGCGGAACGCTGATCGCCCGGATCGTGCCGGCGCGCAAGCCGTTGACTCTGCGGATCCGCAAGCCCGCTCTTGGCGCTCCCCCCAACAAAGTTCCACTGCCCGGCCCGGCGGCACTCACCGTCGATGTCGTCGACCTTCTGCTGGACGAGCGCCAGGGATTGCGGTGACTGCGCCCGCCGCGGCGGCTGACTGATCCCGCCACAAGTCTGGATTCCCGCTCCCCGCTTCTGCGGGGACAAGTTTCGCGGGAATGACGAAGGCTGGTCCGTCGCCCTTGCCGTACTGCCAGACAAGGGAGCACCGCGTTCAGTTCATCCCGATCTGCCCCTGTATGGCCTTGAAGATCGCGGCGGTGTCGTAGCCCACGCCGTCCTTGAACACCAGCGGCATGTGCTCGACGGCCATCACGTCGCTCATCGGGTTGCCGTCGATCACGACGATGTCGGCGCGCTTGCCGACGGCGAGGGATCCGATGTCGTTGGCGCGGCCCTCGAACGTCGCGGCGTTCAGCGACATGATCCGGATCGCCTGTGGAAACGTGAAGCCGTCCACCTGCACCAGCAGCTCGATCTCGCGCTTGGACGAGAAGCCGGGGATCACGCCGCCGTAGCCGGTCGGATCGCTGCCGCCCATCAGCAGGCCGCCGGCGTCGGCGAAGCGCTTCTCCATCTTGCTGGCATGGGCGAACACCGCCTGCTGGACCTTGGCGCGCGCCGCCGGCATCGCCTGCACCCTCTTCCAGAGAGTTTCGTACTGCGCACGCAGTTCCGGGTTCAGCAGGGCGCGCGCCGCCAGCGGCAGCTCGGGCCGGCCGGGGACGCCGGCCTCGAAGACACCGAGCGTGGAGGTCAGCGCGACATGTTTCGCGACCAGCAGGTCGATCAGCGACGTCGCCTGCGGCGAGTCCGGGTTCAGCGCGGCAAGCGAGGCGGCGTTGCCGCCGGCCGGGCACTCGTCGGGCTTCTTGTCCTTCACGAAATCGGTGGCCACGAAAAAGCCGTGCTCGAGGTTATCGATCCCCATGTCCGCCGCTTCGCGGAAGGTCACCGAGCAGAGGTGCCCGGTGATCTTCTCGTGGTGCGCGTGGACGGCGATGATGCCCGCCTGCAGTTCCGCGCGCGTGATCTGCTGGTAGGCCTTGAACGACGTCACCCCCTGCTCGGCCCAGTAATCGACCGTGCGCGTCACGTCGGCCGGGTCCTTGAGGCGCGCGAGGCTCTCGGTGAACCCCATCCCGCCGTTGAGGTACGGGCCGGTGACGTCGATGTCGGGGCCGACGCGCCGGCCGGCATTGATGTCGTCGCGCACGTTCAAATCGGTGTACGGCGCGATCGCGCCGGTGGTGCGGATGGTGGTGGCGCCACCCGCGAGGTACAGCGGCGGAAAGCTGTAGGGCTCCGGCGTGACGAAATACGCGCCGGGAAACACGCCGGCCACTCTCGTCGTGTAGAACAGGTGCTCGTGCATCATCACCAGGCCGGGCAGCAGCGTCTTGCCGCGGGCGTCGATGACGGTCGCGCCGGCCGGAACCCTGGTGGTGGCCGCCGGGCCCAATTCGGTGATGCGGCCCTTGTCGATGACCAGCGTCTGGTCCGGCCTGGGCGCCGCGCCCGTGCCGTCCACGATCGTCGCGTGGGTGAAGGCGATGACGGGCTGCCCATAGGCGACCCAGCCCTTCGGCGCGGCCCCGGCAGACGGAATCGACACGAACAACACAGCCAGCAGGACGAGTGCACGCTTCATGAAGCCCCCTCCGGAACGGTGACAGCCGGGCAGTTCGCCCTGATGTGGTGCGGTCCGCCCGGGATGGTACACGCGCCCGCGGTGTCCCTCAAGCTGAGCGGGCCGTTCCGCGGGTGCGGCGAATCGCCGATGCGCGGAGCGCGCTTGCTATACATATATGTTCTATGTATACTGCCTCTATGCATACAGAGCGCGCCCGGTCATGAGCATCGGCAAGGACCTCGTCGCGGCGTCGGCCACCCCGCTGGTGCTCGCCATCCTCAGCGAGGGCGAGAGCTACGGCTACGCCATCATCAAGCGCGTGGACGAGCTCTCCGGCGGCGAGCTGAAATGGACGGACGGCATGCTCTACCCCGTGCTCCACCGCCTCGAGCACAACGGCTACGTGAAGGCGACCTGGGGCGAGTCGGACACGGGCCGACGGCGCAAGTACTACAAGCTCACCGACCGCGGCGAGGCCGAGCTCGCGAACCAGCGGCGGCAGTGGAAGATCGTGAACGACGCCCTGCGCGGAACTTCGTTCCACTCGCTTGCACTCCTGCCACAGGGGGTCTGATGGCGGCACCAGATGACGGCGCACCCGTAGTCGAGGCACGCATCGTCGAGTGGCGCTCGTACGTGCGCCGGCAGCAGGCGATCCACGCCGTGGACGCCGACGAGCTCGAGGATCACCTGCGCGTACAGATGGCGGAGCTGGGGAAGGCGGGGCTGGACGAGGAGGAAGCCTTCCTCATTGCCGTGAAGCGGATCGGCCAGCTCGACACGCTGTCGCGCGAGTTCGCGCGCGAATACTCGGACCGGCTCTGGAAGCGCCTGGTGCTGGCCTCCCCCGGCGCGGGCGACGAGACCGGCGGCTGGAAGACGGAAGGCCTCGTGGCGGTGGCACTGGCCATCGCGGCCGCCGTCGCCATCAAGCTCCCCGAGCTCTTCGGCCTGAGCATCGCCGGCCCGAAGGCGGATCAGGCGTTCTACGCCCGCAACTTCAGCCTCTTCGTCCTCCCGTTCCTCGCCGGCTTCTTCGCCTGGAAGCGCGACCTGAGGCCCGCTCAACGCTGGGCGCTGGCCACGCCGTTCGTCGCGGCCGCGCTGCTGGTGAACCTCTACCCCTTCACGACGGGCGGGTCCACGGAGTCGCTCGAAGCGATCCACCTCCCGATGGCGCTCTGGCTGGTCCTGGGCTTCGCCTACGCCGGGGGACGCTGGCGCGCGCACGATCAGCGGATGAACTACGTCCGCTTCTCCGGCGAGTGGTTCATCTACTACGCGCTCATCGCCCTCGGCGGCGGCGTCCTCATGATGTTCACCACGTTCATCTTCAGGGCGATCGGCCTGAACGCGCAGGCGCTGGTGCAGGCCTGGATCGCGCCGTGCGGCGCCGTCGGAGCGGTGATCGTCGCCGCGTGGCTCGTGGAGGCCAAGCAGAGCATCATCGAGAACCTCGCTCCCGTCCTGACGATCATCTTCACGCCGCTCTTCGCCATCCTCCTCCTGGGCTTCCTGGGGACGATGGCCTGGACCGGGAAGGGGATTCACGTCGAGCGCGAGGCGCTCATCGGGTTCGATCTCCTGCTGGTGCTGGTGGTGGGCCTGCTGCTCTACGCGATTTCGGCGCGGGATCCGGAGGCGGAGCCGCGGTTCTTCGACGGGCTGCAGCTCGTGCTGGTGATCTGCGCGCTCGCGGTGGACGGCTTCGCCCTGTGGGCCATCGCGGCGCGGATCACGGACTTCGGGTTCAGCCCGAACCGCGTGGCCGCGCTCGGCGAGAACGTCCTGCTGTTCGTGAACCTGGGCTGGTCGGCCGTGCTCTACGCGCGGTTCCTCGGCCGGCGCGCCGCCATCGCGCCGCTGGAGCGGTGGCAGATGTCCTACCTGCCGGTGTACCTGGTGTGGATGTGGGTGGTGGTGGCGGGCTTCCCGCTGATCTTCAACTTCCAGTGACGGCGGCAGACGCCGCCGTCACGCCGCCGTGAGCCGGCCCGCCAGCCCCTGGATGCGATCCATCCACTCCACCATGTCGGGCTCGTAGGCGCGCGGGACGCACTCGCCGCAGATGTCCCGCGCCAGCGCCGCCATCATCGTCAACGTCGCCTCGAGCCGCGAGGGACGCGCGGTGCCCGACGGCACGTTGCCGAGCAGGTCGATCAGCTGCTGCAGCGCGAGCGTCACCCCCACGAGGATCCCCTCGAGGTCCGACTCCTGCGGCAGCTGCCGCGGACGGTAGAGCAGCCCGCGCACGATCCGCAGCTCGCCCACCAGCACCAGCGCCGCGCTCTCCACCCGGATCAGCATCCGCTCGGCCGGCCAGCCGCGCTGCTCGCAGCTCGTCTCGATGTTCTGCAGCTCGGTGAACATCAGGTGAAGATTGGTCCGCACCCGCGCCAGCCCCTCCTCGAACGTCGTCTGGTGGATCTCCGCGATGATCCGATCCTGCCGGCGCGAGACGAACTTGGAAATGAGCGAGCCGAAGATGACGAGGCCCGCCATCGCCTCGAGGACGGCCAGGACGCGCGAGAGGCCCATCGGGACGACGTCGCCGAAGCCGACGGAGGTCGCCGTGACGAAGCTGAAGTACTGGGCGGTCGCCAGCGCGCGCCAGCCGTGGCCCACCAGCGCGCCCCCCTCGCGCAGGGCATCGATCGCTTCGTAGTCGGCGAGCCAGTAGAGCACGCCCCACGTGAGGACGAGGCCGAGCCAGAGCGCGAGCAGCTGGCCCACGCTGCGATCGCCGAAGGCGTCGAGGGCCCGCACGGCCCGCGGCGTGCGGGCCGGCGCGGGCCGCGTCCGCCGCGCGACAATCTCCGTCTCCTCCACCACCTCGGCTTCCAGCGCGCCGCCCCGCTCCTGCCAGCCGGCCAGCCCACCCTTGTAGTGACGCACGTTCGCGTAGCCCATCCCGTTCAGCAGGCGCACGGCCTGCGCCCCGAGCGGTCACGTCGGGCTGCCGCAATAAATGGCGATCTCCTGCGAGCGATTCGGGATGAGTCGGGTGACCCGCTGCGGCAGGTCGGCCAGCGGCAGGTTGATCGCCCCCGGCAGGTGGCCGCTCCGGTACGACTCGGGCGCCAGCACGTCGACCAGGATCAGCGACCGATCGCCGATCCGGCGCACCAGTTCCTCGTGGGAGATCTGCGGGACCTCCGCCAGCTCGACCTCGGCTGTGCCCATCGGCCCCATCATGCCACGGCCGGCGGCCGACGCCAGTCACGGTTGAGCTGGCTGGGCGGCGAGGAGATATTGCACAATCGTTCGTTGACCGGCGGCCGGCGCACCGATAGAATGCGCGGGCTCGCACGGCCCGTCACGGAATCGCGGCCGTGTTCGACACAGGAGTGAGTGCCGATATGAACCGTCCTGCCCATCGCCTGATCCGCTGCGCCCTCGGCCTCGCGGGCGCGGCCTCCATCGCCTTCTGGCTGGCCAGCGCGCCGGTCGCGGCCGCGCCGCAGTCGGGCGGGCCACAAGGCGGGGGCCAACAAGGGGGCGGCCAGCAGGGCGGGGCCCAGTCGGCCGGATCCTCGTCGGGCGGGTTGACGAACGTGATCTACGCCTGCGTGCAGACGCCGCCGCCCGCCGACCGCGACGGCCGGCGCGATCGCGACGATCGCCGCGACGACAACGGGCGGCTCGGCCAGGTGCGGATCGTCGGCCCGAACGACCGCTGCCTGCGCAACGAAACGAAGATCGAGTGGAACATCACCGGCCCGCAGGGCCCGCAGGGAATTCAAGGTCCGATCGGGCCGATGGGGCCGCAGGGACCGCAAGGGCTGACTGGGCCGGAAGGTTCCCAGGGACCACAGGGCGCGCAAGGGCCGCAGGGCAACGGCCTCGATACGGCCGCCATCACCGGGCAGCTCGTCGGCTGCAGCGGGACCAGCTTCGCCGGTGCGACGGTGTACCTCGAGGGACGGTCGTTCAGCGCGATCACGGGCGCCACCGGCCAGTTCGAGATCGACTACGTGCCGGCCGGCACCTACGTGCTCGACATCGAACAGAACGGCCAACTCGTCGCCTCGGTGAACACCGGAGCCGTGGCCGCCGGACAGACGGTGGCGCTCGGCCAGATCCAGACGGTGGACTTCAACACCGACAACAACAACTGCGGCGCGTGCGGCACGGTTTGCGGCAGCGGCACGACCTGCCAGTCCGGAGCCTGCACCGCCCCGGTGGTCTGCTCGGGGCATGGCCAGCAGGTGAACGGCGTCTGCGAGTGCTATAGCGGCTACACGGGCAGCGACTGCTCGCAGACCTCTGCCGCGAACTGCTCGGGGCACGGCGTGTCGGTGAACGGCATCTGCGAGTGCTATAGCGGCTACACGGGCAGCGACTGCTCGACGCAGGCTGCGGTGCCGGTCGATTGCGTCGTCAGCGCGTTCGGCCCGTGGAGCGCCTGCTCGGCCGCGTGCGGCGGCGGTACGCAGACGCAGACACGAACGGTCATCGTAGCGCCCTCCGGCGGCGGCACCCCCTGCCCCGTGCTCTACGAGACGCAGTCCTGCAACACGCAGCCGTGCGTGACCTACAGCTGGTCGGCCGGCGCCTGGTCGGTCTGCAGCGTCGCCTGCGGGGGTGGTCTGCAGACGCGGACGGTGCAGTGCATCGACAGCAACGGCAACGTCGTCAACAGCAGCGATTGCGCCGGCCTCGCCGCGCCGGCGACCTCGCAGACCTGCAACACGCAGGCCTGCCCGGCGCCGTTCAAATAGGGAGTCGATGTAATGCGCAAGGTCCTGGTCCGCCTGTCCCTCGTCGCCGCCATCGCCGGATTCACCGCCGCCGCGCCGCTCGCACAGGCCGGCAAGCCGGCTGGCGCGAACGAAACGATCACGCGGCAGCAGGCGGACGAGATCATCCAGGAACTGAAGCAGATCAGGGTGCTGCTCCAGCGCATGGCTGCCGAGCCGCGCGCAGCCACGGCCCCCCAGCCGCAGGCGCCGCCGCCGAATCAGGTGGTCACGATCCCCTCGATCACCGGCTACATGCTCGGACAGCCCAACGCGCCGGTGACGATGGTGGAGTTCACCGATCTGCAGTGTCCCTTCTGCCGCCAGTTCCACCTGACGGCGTTCGACGAAATCAGGAAGAACTACATCGACACCGGCAAGCTCCGCTATTTCTCCCTGGACTTCCCGCTCGCCATGCATCCGCTGGCCATGCCGGCGGCCGAAGCCGCCCGGTGCGCCGGCGCCCAGGGGCAGTTCTGGGCGATGCGCCACACGATCTTCCTGAACAACCCGAATCTCACCCCCGGCAGCTTCGACACCTTCGCCGGCGACCTGAAGCTGAACCTCGCGAAGTTCAACGCCTGCACCGCGGCAGACACGTATCAGCGCGAGATCGAAGCCGACCAGCGCCTGGGAGTCCAGGTCGGCGTCACCGGCACGCCGACGTTCATCATCGGCCACACGATGGGCCGCGGCGTCACCGGCGTCCGGATCGTCGGCGCCGAGCCCTACGCGGTATTCGACGCGCAGATCCGTCAGGCGCTGAGCGGCAAGTAACACCCCTGAGCCGATCTGCGGCAATCCCGAAGATGGTTTTCCGGGCCCGGGCCTGGCCAGATCTCGAGCTCAGCGGGCGTCTGCCAGGGTGGGAGCGCGGCGACGTGCGGACCGAATTCCACGCCCGGCGCGAGCCCCCGGCGCCAGGTGTGAACGCCTGCGTTGGCAACGCCGGATACGCCAACGGCGACGGCAACCAGGCGAACGGCTGTGAAGTCAATCTGACGAGCGACTCGAACAACTGCGGCGCATGCGGAAACGTGTGCCCGGCGGGAACGCTCTGCCTCAACTCGGCGTGCGTGCCGTCCGCCACCCCGGCGCCGCCGCAGTAACCAGCAGGAACCCCCGACAGGGGACGGGAGGCTCCCGGGTTGCCGGGCGCCTCCCGTCCCTTCACGTCCTCGACGCGCCCTCCGTCAAGAGTCCCACCGCACCGGATTTTCACCGTCCGCAACGGCCGGCGCCGGCCGTCCTGGATGATCCAGGCGTGTCCTGGACAGGGTTGACAGCGGATGTTCCATATTGAACAATATATCCGGATGGACGGATTAAAGATCGGCGCCGCATCGCCCCTGCTCGACCGGCTGTCGGTGCTGTCTGATCCGGTGCGCCCGCGGCTGCTGCTGCTGCTCGAGGGACATGAGCTCACGGTCACCGAGATCTGCGCCGTGCTGCAGCTGCCGCAGTCGACGGTCAGCCGCCATCTGAAGACGCTGGTCGACCACGGCTGGATCGCCTCGCGGGCGGAAGGGACGCGCCATTTGTACGCCCTCGCGCCGGCCGACCGGACGCCGGCGGCGGCGCGGCTGTGGGCGCTGGTGAAGGAAGAGATTGCCGGCGGCGTCGCCGCCCGTCAGGACGCCCACCGGCTCGACGGCATCCTCGCCGAGCGGCAGCGCCGCTCGCGCGAGTTCTTCGCCTCGTCCGCCGGCCAGTGGGACCGGATGCGCGAGGAGCTGTTCGGGACGCGCTTCCACCTGACGGCGCTGCTCGGCCTGCTGGACGAGCGCTGGGTCGTCGGCGACCTCGGCTGCGGCACGGGCCAGGTGTCGGCCGCCCTCGCGCCGTTCGTCCGGCGCGTCATTGCGGTCGACAGCTCGGCGGAGATGCTCGCCGCCGCGCGGAGGCGGCTGAAGCCGGCCGGCCACGTCGAGGTGAAGCGCGGCGCGCTCGAGGCGCTGCCGATCGCCGACGGCACGCTCGACGCGGCGGTGGCGATGCTGGTGCTGCACCACCTGCCGGAGCCCGGCCAGGCGCTGGCCGAGATGGCGCGCGCCCTGAAGCCTGGCGGACGGCTGCTGGTCACCGACATGCTGCCGCACGATCGCGAGAGCTACCGGCAGCGGATGGGACACGTCTGGCTCGGCTTCTCGGACGCGCAGGTAGCCCGCGCGCTCGCCGGGGCCGGCTTCACCGGCATCCGGATCGCGCCGCTGCCGGCCGATCCGGCGGCGAAAGGGCCGGCGCTGTTCGCCGCCACGGCCCGGCGCGCCGCCGGCCGGCCGTCCTGATATCCTGAACCGTTGACCTCGACACGCACACGAAGGAGTCATCCATGAGCCCGACCGCCACTGAGAAGGTCCACCCGTTCGTCGCCGCCCGCCGGGCCGGCCGCGAGCCGTTCAAGGTGAGGGATCTGTCGCTCGCCGAGTTCGGCCGCAAGGAGATCCGGCTGGCCGAGCAGGAGATGCCCGGCCTGATGGCGCTGCGCCGCCAGTACGACGGCCAGCACCCGCTGGGCGGCCTGCGCATCATGGGCAGCCTCCACATGACGGTGCAGACGGCCGTGCTGATCGAGACGCTCGTCTCGCTCGGCGCCGACGTCCGCTGGGTGTCCTGCAACATCTTCTCCACCCAGGACCACGCCGCCGCCGCGGTCGTCGTCGGACGGCCGGAAACCGGCGGCACGCCGGCCGAGCCGCGCGGCACGCCGGTGTTCGCCTGGAAGGGGGAGACGCTGGACGACTACTGGTGGTGCACGAACGAAGCGATCGAATGGCCGGACGGCGGCGGCCCCACGCAGATCGTCGACGACGGCGGCGACGCGACGATGCTCATCCACAAGGGGGTCGAGTTCGAGAAGGCGGGTGCGGTGCCGGCGTTCCATTCGGAGAGCGAGCCGGAGGAATGGGGCGTCATCCTGACGCTGCTGCGCGATCTGCTGCGGCGGGACGGGACGCGCTGGAGCCGGCTGTCGTCCACCATCCAGGGCGTCAGCGAAGAGACGACGACCGGCGTGCACCGGCTCTACCAGATGATGGAAGCCGGCACGCTGCTGTTCCCGGCGATCAACGTCAACGACTCGGTGACCAAGAGCAAGTTCGACAACATCTACGGCTGCCGCCACTCGCTGCCGGACGGGCTGGCGCGCGCGACCGACGTCATGCTCGGCGGCAAGGTGGCCGTGGTCTGCGGCTACGGCGAGGTCGGCAAGGGGTGCGCGCAGGCGCTGCGCGGGCAGGGCGCCCGCGTGATCATCACCGAGATCGATCCGATCTGCGCGCTGCAGGCGGCAATGGAGGGCTTCGAGGTCACCACGCTCGAGCAGGTCCTCGAGAAGGCCGACATCTTCATCACGGCGACCGGCAACTTCGACATCATCTCCGCCGCGGCCATGGCGAAGATGAAGGACAAGGCGATCGTCGGCAACATCGGCCACTTCGACAACGAGATCGACATGGCCGGCCTGAAGAAGGTCGCGGGCATCGAGCGGATCAACATCAAGCCGCAGTACGACGAATGGCGGTTCCCCGACGGTCACAGCGTGATGATTCTCGCCGAGGGGCGCCTGCTGAACCTGGGCTGCGCCACCGGCCACCCGAGCTTCGTGATGTCCGCCTCGTTCACCAACCAGGTGATCGCGCAGCTCGAACTGCACCGCAACCGGGCCAAGTACGAGAAGAAGGTCTACATGCTGCCGAAGCACCTCGACGAACAGGTGGCCCGGCTGCACCTCGATGCGCTCGGCGTGAAGCTGACGACGCTGACGAAGGAACAGGCCGACTACATCGGCGTGCCGCTCGAGGGGCCGTACAAGCCGGATCATTACCGCTACTGACATCGTCGGGGGGCCGGGCTGAAGCTCGGCGCGACGGCCTGCAGGCCGAGCCGAACCTCGGCGCGACGACCTGCGGGCCGAGCTGAAGCTCGGCGCTACGACGATGCTCTCAGGGCGCGGACGCGTCTCGACCGGAGCAGATAAACGTACCAGCCGACGTACCAGGCGAACGTGCCGGCGAGCACCGGATCCTTCAGGTCGGGCGCGAGGTTGCTGGGAAAGTACGGCGTCAGGACGAGGAACGCGGCCATCGCGGCCGACAGCAGCAGCGTGGCCTTCGCCAGGGCCACGCCGAACGCCCGCCGGTGCCAGATGCCGAGCGCCGCGGCAATGCCGAGGGCGACGAGCAGCAGCCGGGCGGCGAGAATGGCGGCGAACAGCCCGCCGCGGAAGACCGTCTGGTCGGCGAGACTCGACGCCACCAGCGCGAGGCTCGTCGGCTCCCACCCCGCCAGCAGCAGGCACAACACCAGCAGCCATCCGCCGACGCCGGCCGGTGCCTCGTCTTCCGGAGCGACGCGCCCGGCTGGCAAGGTGGGTGAGGGAGGCACGGCACCACCGTCCGATGAAAATGCGCCGGGGGCGGGCCGCTCGGTCCGCCCCGCCGCGCCGCGGGAGCCCCCTCAGGCGCGGGCGAACATCCGGTGCAGGTGCTCGACGTCGAAATCGGCCAGGGTGCCGCCGGATTCGAAGTGCCGGATGAAGATCATCCCGACGCCGTAGGACACCGCGGCCGAGAAGGCCGACATGGTCAGCAGCCCCGCGGCCGGCGTCATGAACGGCAGCGCGTTGAGCGCCCGCCTGCCGAGGATCGATCCGACCGAGCCCGGTACGAGCCCGGCCCCGATGGCAATCAGGATCGCCTTGGCGGCGTGGTCCGAGAACACGTCGCCGTAGTGCTCCGTGATTGCCTTGATGAGGGCGATGTGCACGCCCGCCAGCGCCGTCACGTCGAGGAACGGGATGCTGATCAGCCCGGCGCCGGACGAGATCA
>DATLRO010000116.1:0-41951 GCA_035534615.1 Vicinamibacterales bacterium | reverse complement strand
TCAGGCGATCTCGGCCGCGCGCCAGTCGGCGTCGTGCGTCGGGGTCGCGTGGACGGCGGTCATGGCGGCCACCTGCCGGGCTTCGCGGCTGGCCACGAAGTCGGGCACGGCGGCGCACAGATCGGTGATGGCCGACATCGGGTCGTGCCGCCGGACGTCGTCGCGCAGCGCGCGCAGGGCCCGCCGGACCCGGCCGACGTCGATGGCCCGCTGCCGCGCGACCCAGATCCGGCCGTGGGTCGTGCGGCTCAGATCGAGCCCCTGCGAGGTCAGATCCTCGCGCAGCTTCTCGCCGGGGCGCAGGCCGATGACCTCGATCGGCACGGGCCGCAGCCCGGCCTCCCCGGCGATCGCCAGCAGGCGCAGCGCGAGGTCGCCGATGCGCACCGGCGCCCCCATGTCGAGCCAGTAGATCTCCCCCGCCCGGCCGATCAGGTCGGCCTTGAGAATCAGGCCGACCGCTTCCCGCGCCGTCATGAAGTAGCGGGTGGCGTCGGGATCGGTGAGCTGAATCGGCAGCCCGGCCTGGATCCGGGCGATCAGGATCTCGACGAGACTGCCGCTGCTGCCGAGGATGTTGCCGAACCGGACGGCCAGCGGCCGGAAAATCGAATCGGCCTCCGCCAGGGCGACGAGCTCGGCGAGCCGCTTGGTGGCGCCCATGACGCTGCGGGGCTGGGCGGCCTTGTCGGACGACACGACGACCAGGCGGGCCCCGACTTCGGCGGCGGCGCGGGCCGTGAAGAGCGTCCCGAACACGTTGGTTTCGACCGCCGGGCAGACCGCCCGCTCCACCATCGTCACGTGCTTGTACGCCGCCGCGTGATAGACGACGTGCGGGCGCGCCTGCTGGCACGCGCTGCGCAGCTGGCGCAGCCGGCTGACGTCGCCGAGCACCGGATCGAGCGGCACGTCCGGCCAGGCGGCCGCCAGCTCGCGCTCGACGTGGAACAGGTTGTACTCGCACTGCTCGAACAGCGTCAGCCGGGCCGGCCGGCACGCGGCGACCTGGCGCGCCAGCTCGGAGCCGAGCGAGCCGCCCGCGCCGGTGATGAGCACGCGCTGGCCGGCGAAGCGCAGCCGGTCCTCGTCGCTCAGCAGATCCCGCTGCTCGCGGCCCAGCAGTGCTTCGTGCACCGCGAGGCGCACCCGGTCAGTCATGCGGCGCCTGTCCCTTTCCCGGCTCCTCGGCCTCTTCGGTCATCGGATTGAGGATCACGATGTCGACGCGCCGGTTGAGCATGCGATTGGCCTCGGAGGTGTTCGGGACGCGCGGGTGGTACTCCCCGTACCCGGCCGCGGAGACCCGCTCGGGCGCAATCGCGCTGTGGCCCAGCAGAAAGGCGACGACGTTGGTGGCCCTCGTCGTCGACAGCTCCCAGTTGGACTGGAACAGCGCGGTGTGAATCGGGGTGTCGTCCGTGTATCCCTCGACGCGGATGTGATTCCCGATGCCGCTCAGGGTCTGGCCGATCTCCTCGAGCATGGTCTTCGCCTGCGACGACAGGTCGGCGCTGCCGCTGGCGAACGACCCGGCCTGGCGGATGGAGATGACCAGCCCCCGCCGGTCGCGCTGCATGTCCAGCAGGTGGTTCTTGATGTCGGGGGCGAGCTGCTGCGCCAGGGTCGCCTCGACCTGGTGCAGGTCCATCTCGTGCCCCTTCGGGCCGCCCGCGCCGGCCGGCTTCGGGTTCCGGCCGAGCACCTCGTCGCCCGCCACGGGCAGACGCTGGTTGACGCCGATCTTCTGCATCTCGTGCGACCTGGCATCGAAGGCGACGTGCAGCGAGCCGACCATCGCGGTGAGCTTCTGGGCGTCGACGTGCGACATGGCGTACATGGTCGTGAAGAAGGCGAACAGCAGCGTGACGAAATCGGCGTACGAGACCAGCCAGCGCTCGTGGTTGCTGTGCTCGTGCCCGGCCCGCCGCAGCCGCCGGCGCCGCCGTGCGGCCACCGGGGCGCCGGCCCCCTGCGTCGTGTCCTTCCTGCGGAAGTCGGGCATCGGCATCGTCCCCTACGCCGCGCGGCGGCGAGGGTCCGCCTCCTCGGACGTGGCGGCGAATCCCATGAGCTTTTCCTGGATCGTGCGCGGGTTCAGGCCTTCCTGGATGGCCATGATGCCCTCGACGATCAGCTCGCGGCGCCGCGCCTCGTGCCGCGCCTTCATCTTCAGCTTCGTCGCGATCGGCAGGAAGATCAGGTTCGCCGAGCCGACGCCGTAGACCGTGGCCACGAACGCCACGGCGATCCCGGCGCCGAGCTTCGACGGGTCGGCCAGGTTCTGCATGACGTGAATCAGCCCGAGCACCGCCCCGAGGATGCCGACGGTCGGCGCGTAGCCGCCGCCGCTCTCGAACACCTTCGCCGGAATCTCGTCGTGCTCCTCCCGGCTCTGATTCTCGATTTCGAGCATCTCGCGGACGGCGTGCGGGTCGGTCCCGTCGACCGCCAGCCGGAGCCCCTTCTGCAGGAACGGATCGTCGACCTTCGCCAGGTCGTCTTCGAGCGACATGATCCCTTCCTTCCGGGCGCGCTTCGCGTAGCGCAGGACCGTGTCGATCGTCCGCTCCGGCGGCTCGCCGTCCCAGAGGAACACCGTCCGCAGCCCCTTCACGGCGCGCTGCACGTCCGCCAGGGAGAAGCTGAGCAACACCGCGCCGAGGGTGCCGCCGAACACGATCAGCGCCGCCGTCGCCTGCAGCAGGGAGCCGGCGCTGCCCCCTTCGATGGCCTGGCCGAGCAGGATCAGCCCGAGGCTGATCGGCACGCCGGCCACCGACGTGAAGTCGACGCGGGTGTTCTTCTGACTCACCGTTCCGTCCACGCGGCGGGGTCGGCCGCCAGCACCTTGGGGGCCTCCCGCGGGTACTCGCTCCCGCGGTAGACCGCCCGCTTGAAGTCCATCACCCGCTCGACGATCTGGGCCGGCGTCTCACGCACGAGCAGCTTCGTGCCGTCGGCGAGCGAAATCATCGTGTCCGGCGTCTGTTCGATCGTCTCGATCATGTCGACGTTAAGCAGGAGTCCCGTGCCGTCCAGCTTCGTGATCGCAATCACGCCACCCTCGCTCTGGCCGCGAGCGTGTCGCTCGCCGCGATGATGTCCGCGAGCGGCGCCGGCCCGGTGCCCCGGCTGGCCGCCTCGAGCACCTGCTGCAGGTACTCGAGGTCGGCCGGCGTATCGACCGTCAGCCGCAGATCCGGCCGCCGCACCGCCCGCGGCGCCTCGAGGACCCGCACGCGGTACCGCAGGGAGTTGAACTTGATGAACGGCGTGACGTGCTCGCGATCGTACGGCTCGACGGCATGGGCCGCGGCGTCCAGCAGCGCGTCCCCCCGCACCGCCTCGACGCCGCTTCCGACCGGCAGATTGCGCTCGCCGCAATAGTCCAGCGCCCGGATCCGGAGCGCCCGGAGGACGCGGCCGGCCGCGTGGAGGTCGACCGCCGGGTTGTCGGCCGTCGCGCGGACGACGAACGTCGCCCCCGTCTCCCGGACGACCTGCGCGAACCGCCGCAGCACGTCCTCCCGCGGGCCGCGCACCGTCCGCACGCCGAAGCGCGCGGCCTCGGCCACGAGCGGATCGTCGTCCGATCCCACGGTCGTCGCCAGCACGACCGGTGCCACGCCGGCGCACGTGAGGCGCCGCAGGCAATGGCCGAGGAGCGTGTCGCCCCCCAGCCGCACCAGCGCTTTCCCGGGCAGCCGGTGCGAGGCCATCCGGGCCTGCAGGACGATGACGGCGTCGGCGTGAATCATGCGACCTCCTTGATGACCGGCTCCCCGACGCCGTGCGGCTCCAGCAGCGAGGCCGCGCCGTCGGGGAGAAACAGCGAACTCTCGTAGCTCGTCATCCACAGGCCGGCTCGGAACCGGCCGATCTGGGGGTGCACGCGCCGCCCCAGGGCCAGTTCCACCAGCATCCGCGGAAAGTCGGCGCCGGCGGCGATCGTCAGCGGAATCCCGCCGGAGAACCGCGGATTGATCTCGAAGATCACCGGACCACGGGCCGTCATCCGGCACTGGATGTTGACCGCCCCGGCGAACGGCAGCGTGGACGCGCAGGCCATCGCCAGGTCGATCAGGGACCGATCGTCCGTCGTCCGTCCCCGGTCGGTCACGCCGGATCGGATCACGACGCGCTCGCGCGGCACGATCGACAACGGCCGGCCGTCGAAATCACACAGCATGTCGATCGTATATTCGGCGCCGTCCAGGAACTCTTGAACGACCGGGTCGTTCACGTACTCCAGGAAGAAGTCCAGCTCCCGCCGCGTCCGGATCGTGTAGGCGCCGACGCTCCCCCGCCCCCGCCGCGGCTTGATGAACAGCGGCGGCGCCAGCGCGGCCGGGAGGTGCGCCGGCAGGTACGACTCCGCCGCCGGCAGGCCGCGCGTCCGCAGATACCGGCACAGGTCGAATTTGTCGTCGCAGAGCTCGGCGGTGGCCTGCGCGGAGGCGGCGACCCGCACGCCCATCGCCTGGAACGCGTCCCGCATTCCGCCGAACAGCGGCAGTTCGTCGTCGATGGTCGGCACGATGAGGCCGATCCGCTCGCGCTGGCAGATGGCGGCAATCTGGTCCACGTACGACGGATGGTTCGCCAGCGGCACGCGATAGGCCCGGTCGGCGATGTGGACGGCAGGCGACATCGGGTTGACGTCGGCCACGACCACCGTGCCGAACACCCCGAGGTCGGCGAGCGCGCGGCTGAAGGCGCGGACCAGCGGCACCCGGCGGGAGCCGGCGGTCACCAGCACGTTAAGCGACATCACGCATCCCCCTCGCCTCGTCCGCCCCGGCCACGTCGTCTTCGACGAAGGGCGTCCCGGCCGCGACGGCCCGTCCGACGCGCGCGCCGACCAGCTCGCGCCAGCGCGACGGCGCCAGCCCGCCGCCCGGCCGCAGCGGCACGATGTCAGACTCCAGGATCAGATCGCCCGGCCGCAGATCGCGGCTGGCATACAGGCTGCGGCGGCTCGCCGTACGGTTGCCGGCCTCGGCGGCCGTGCAGCACTTGGTCCCCCCGCCGAGCGCGCGCCGCACGCGCGCGACATCGCGGACCGTGGCGGCGAGCTCGGCCGGCGCGGACGACACCGCCGCGTCGACGCTGCCGTCGTTCCGGTCGAGCACGAAATGCCGCTCGTAGATCGAGGCGCCCAGCGCCAGGGCCAGCGCGGCCGCCAGCGGCTCCGTCGTGTGGTCCGACAGGCCGACCGGCACGTCGAAGGCGGCCGCCAGCGTGTCGATGGCGCGCAGCTGCTCGCCGCCGGCCGGCACGGGATACGCGGAGATGCAGTGCAGCAGCGCCAGCTGTCGCGCGCCGGCCGTGCGGGCGCAGACGATGGCGTCGGCGATCTCCGCCAGATCGCTCATTCCCGTCGACAGGATCATCGGCCGCCCCGTCCGGGCGACGCGTTCGAGGAGCGGCGTACAGGTCAGGTCGCCGCTCGCAATCTTGTAGGCGTCCGCCCCCACCCGCTCCAGCAGGTCCACCGCCTCCAGCGACAGCGGCGTCGACACGAACGCCAGGCCGTGCTGCCGGGCCCGCGCCGCGACGGCCCGGTGCGCCGCCTCGTCCAGCTCGAAGGTCCGGAAGAAGTCGGCCAGCGACGCCGCGCGCACGTGCGCCGGCGGCGGACAGGCGGGCGCGACCAGCCCGCCGGGCGTCAGGGTCTGCAGCTTCACGGCCGACGCCCCGGCCCGCGCCGCCGCGTCAACCAGCGCGAGGGCGCGTTCCGGCGCCCCTCCGTGATTCAGGCCGAGCTCGGCGACGACGAACAGGTCGGCATCCGGCCCGACCCGCCGCCCGCCGATTTCAAGAGACATAGACTGCGGCATACTCCACCAGCGCTTCCGCGGCGTCGGGAATTTCCGACAGCCTCGACACGACCAGATCCGCCTCGCTCGCCTCGGTGACCTCCGCGTGCGCGAACGACCCGCGCCGCACCCGGATCGTCCAGAGGCCGGCGCGCCGGGCCCCCGCGACATCGCACCACGGATCGTTGCCGGCGAACACGCACCGCTCGGCCGGCACGCCCAGCTTCGCGATGACCGCCTGGAACGCGGCCGGATCCGGCTTGCCCCGGCCGTCGCCGTGCTCGCAGGCGAACACGACGTGATCGACGAAGAGGTCGAGCCCGAGCGCGGCGATCTTCCTGGCCTGCACGCGCGGCCGCCCGTTGGTCAGGATGGCGAGCCGCCAGCCGCGGCGCGCCCGCTCGAGCATCCGGCGGCAGTCCCGCCGCATCCGCAGCTGCGGCCGGTGATCCCGCACCAGCTCCACCAGGTCGGGCACGATGGCCGGGTCCAGGTCGAACGTCTCGCACATCGCCTGGAGCGCGGTGCTGCGGTGGCCGGTGCGGACCGCGGCCACCAGGGTGCGGAACACCTCCGCGCGCGGCACGCCGAACACATCCTCCACGTAGCGGGCCGCGACCGCGAATCCGCTGAGCAGGTGGCGCCGCTCCGGGTAGAGCGTGTCGTCCAGATCGAGAATCAGGGCTCTCGGCTTCATCGGTTCACCCCCGGCGCCTGGCGCCGAGGCGCTCGAGCGCCTCGGCCACCCGCCAGATGCCGCGCCCGTCGATCCGCGCACGCGCGCGGCGCCCGAGTGTCCGGCGCCGGCCGGTGTCGTCCAGCAGCGCCAGCACGGCCTGGACGGCCCGCGCCCCGCGCCTGGCGGATCCCGCGTCGATCGCGGCCCCCTGCGCGGCGAACGCCCTGATCGTCGGCCGCTGCCGGTCGACGACCGCCGCCGCGACCGCCGGCACGCCCAGGCAGCAGGCCTCGTACAGCGTCACGCCGCCGGCCACCAGCGCGACGGTCGAGGCCGCCAGCTCGCGCGCCAGGCCGTCGGTCGGCGGCAGCCACCGCAGGTTCGCCATGGCCGTCCGCGGCGGGGCGGCCACGAACCCGCCCGCGACCCGCACGTCGACGTCCGGACGCCGGCCGGCGATCTGCCGGCCCAGTTTCCACGCGAGGCCGGCGCGGGCGCCGCCCCCCAGCGCAATCAGCACCCGCGGCGTGGCCGGAGCGCGCCGCCGCCCGCGGAGCGCCGCCAGCGCGGGATCGAGCACGGCGTAGCGCGGTCCGGCCAGCGTCCGGCCGGCCCGCCGGCCGCGCAGCGGCCTGATGCTGCCGTCAATCTCCAGATCCGAGTCGCAGCGGCCCAGGCCGAGGTCGTGCACGCTGGCCACGGGCGTCCGATGACGCCGCGCCGCGCGGCACCAGCGTTCGGCCGCCGCACGGTTCGGGTCATCCACGACGACCAGGTCCGGGGCTTCCCGGGCCAGCACCTGCGCGGCCGTGCCGCCGACCACGCGATGGCCGAGGCGCGCGGCCACGCGTCTGGCTTCGCGCCCGCCGCGCACCGACAGGACCGGCCTGACGCCGAGCGCCTCGGCCAGCCGGGCGCACCGGACCAGGTGCCCGAAGCCCCGCCGGGGCCCGCCCGCCGCGCGGATGACGACCCGCATCACCGCACCCGCTCCCGGACCGCCTCGATGACGCGATCCACCTCCGCGTCGGTCAGCGCCGCCGACAGCGGCAGCGACAGCGTCCGATCGGAGACGAACTCCGCGCCGGGGAACATGCCGCGCCGCAACGCGAAGCGATCCGCATAGTAGGAATGCAGGTGCAGCGCCTTGAAGTGAATGGCCGTGCCGATGCCGGCGTCGGCCAGTTGCGCCTGCAGCCGGTCGCGCGACACGCCGCACAGGCGCTCGTCCACGAGGACCGTGTAGAGATGGCGGGCGTGCACCATGCCGGCGTCCGGCGGCGCCGGCAGCGTGAGCGGCAGGTCGGCGAAGGCCTCGTCGTAGCGGCGGCAGATCGCCTCGCGCCGGTCGTGCATGCCGTACAGGCGCGCGAGCTGGCGCAGGCCGATGGCCGCCTGCACGTCCATCATGTTGTACTTGAAGCCGGCCATCACGACGTCGTACTGGGCCGATCCGCCCTGCGCGTAGCGCCGCCACGCGTCGCGGCTCATGCCGTGCAGCGCGGCCACGCGAAGACGGGCGGCGGCGTCCGCCGACGCGGTCGTCACCATGCCGCCTTCCCCGGTCGTGAGATTCTTCGTGGCGTAGAAGCTGAAACAGGTGAACTCCGCGGTCGTGCCGATCTTCAGGCCGGCCGCCACCGCCTCGACCGCGTGCGCCGCGTCCTCGATGACGCGCAGCTGATGGCGGCGCGCCAGCCGGCCGAACGCCAGCACGTCGGCGGGGCGTCCGGCGAAGTGCACCGGCAGCAGCGCCCGCGTGCGCGGCGTCACCGCCGCCGCGGCCGCGGCCGGGTCGAGATTCATCGTCACCGGATCGATGTCGGCGAACACCGGCGCGGCGCCGGTATGGATGACCGCGTTCGCCGTCGCGCAGAACGTGAGGGGCGTCGTGATCACTTCGTCGCCCGGCCCCACCTCCGCGGCGAGCAGCGAGAGATGCAGCGCCGCCGTGCAGGAATTGACCGCCACGGCGTGCGGTGCGCCGATGTAGTCGGCGAACCGCCGCTCGAACGCTTCCACCCGGGGACCGGTGGTCAGCCAGCCCGACTCCAGCGTCGCCACGACTTCGTCGATCTCGTCGACGCCGATCGACGGGCGCGCGAACGCGACGGCGGCGGGCGTGGTCAGATGCGGCACAGATGACGCTCCACGGACGGCGGCACCCCGCGTGTGACGGTGCGGGCCGCGGTCGCCGGCCCGGGCGCGCCGTCCGGCACCCCGGCCATCCGCAACGGCAGCCCGATCGCGAGGACGTCCTTCATCTCCAGCCGTCCGGCCTCACGACGCCAGGTGGCAAAATCAGGCAGCAGGGCCACCGCCAGGTCGAGCCGCACGAGGTCGCCGTTCCCGCACGTCACGTCCAGCCCCCCCTCACGCCAGACGACCCGCGACGGTCCTGGCAGGTAGGGATCGGCGCCCAGCCGGAAGTACGGCCAGCCGGCCCGCGAGAGCGGACGACCTGCCGCAGGCGCCTCCGCACCGATCGCCGCGACGAACACACCGTCCGCGTCGAACACCTGCAGCCGGCTGTTCCCCTGGTCGGCGACGACGAGCAGGGGATCGCCCGCATCTCCCTCCTCGTCCCATCCGCTGAACGACGGCAGCGCGAGCGCAATGTCGCTCGGCGCGTTGAACTGTCCGGGGCCGGCGCCGAATCCACCGAACGCACCCGCCGGCAGTCCGTCGCGCGTGAGCACCTGAATCCGATGATTGCCGGCGTCGCAGACGAACAGCCGTGTCTCGCCCGAGTCGGGATCGGCGGCAATCGCCAGGCCCCGCGGATGCAGGAACTCGCCGGCGTCGTAGCCGGGCCCCCCGACGAGCAGCCGCGCGCCGTCCGGTCGGACGATGATCAGCCGGTGATTCAGCTCGTCGCTCAGATACCAGCGGCCGTCGGGCCCCTGCACCATCGAGTGAATCGGACGGGCTGCCGGAGCGCCGAGCAGCACCTCCCAGGCCGGAATGCCGTCGTCCAGCACCTGCTGCGCACGGTCCGCCATCGCCTTCTCCGCCTCCGTCGTCCGGCTGCGCGCCGGTCAGTCGACAGCCCCGTCGGCATGCCGACGTGTGGACACGTCATATCCGGAGGAATTCCGGATCCGGATCGGACCGCTGCCGGTCCACGACCCGTCTGAGCAAGGGGAATACCAGGAATCGCGGCGGGCGCCGGGAGCGCACGTGGACACGCGACCTGCTGGCCGCGCGCACGCACCACGGGCGCCGCGGCGCGACGCCCGGAGGAATTGGAGTCAGGAGCGCCGGCGGATGGTCACGCCGGAATCGCCGAGCGGAGCGCCTCGAAGATCGGCTGCCAGCCGGTCAGGGCCGGTTCGAAATCGTACTGGAGAATGTCGGCGACCGTGAGCCAGTCGCGGCTTTCCTGCGCCTCGACGATCGCCTCCAGCTGACCGGACAGTTCGCGCATCCGCGCGGCCACGGGGCGACCGTCCCATTCCATCCGCGTCAGGTCGACCCCGACCGCGGTCGCGCCCGTTCCGAGGACGGAGAGCAGCGACCGAATCCCTTCGGACAGCTCGGCCAGACGCTGGTTCGCGCCCGCCAGATCGGCGCCGCGGAAGGCCTCTCCCGTCTGTGTCGCCGCGGTCGACAGCACGCCGACCGCGAGGGAACCCTGCGCGAGCGCCTGGTCGATCAGCTCGTGGAGCCCGGCCGTCTCCACTTCAATCGTGTCGGTGCCGGCCAGTGCGCGGCCGGCCGCCGCCGCGCCCGCAAATGTCGGTTCGTCGACCCCGTCGAATCGGACCGCCGTCACCACCTCACCCCGCCTGGCCGCCGTCTGCTCCAGAACGGCCAGCAGATCTCCCCACGTTTCTGGCATCTCCTGGAGCAACTCGTCTTCGTCGTTCACCACCAGTCGCGGCATAAAGGCCTCCTGCCGTGCGGCCGTAGCGAGAAGCTTGCCAGTCCGGCGGCAGGAGGCGGACGGGCTGGCGCCGATCGTGCATCCCGTTCGGCCCGGCGGGAGCGCGCCCGGCGCCCGCTCACGTCCGGACGCCAGACCATGCCCGACAGGCCCACGCTCAGCCTCTGCCTCATCGCGAAGAACGAAGAACGCCATCTGGCCCGCTGCCTCGGCTCCGCCCGTGACCTCGTCGACGAGATCGTCCTCGTGGACACCGGCAGCACCGATCGGACCGTCGAGATCGCCGCGTCGTTCGGCGCGCGCGTGTTCCACCTCGCGTGGCAGGACGACTTCAGTCTGGCGCGCAACTACGGCCTCGAGCAGGCGCGCGGCGAGTGGATTCTCGCCCTGGACGCCGACGAAAGCATCGCGGCACGCGATCATGCGCAGATTCGTGCGGTGCTGGGTAATCCGGCCCTCAACGCCGTGACCGCCTACCAGCGGCACTATCTGGCCGAGGGGACGGTCATCGGCTGGCAGCCCGGTCCGGGCGGCTACGAGGAAGGACGGCCCTATCCCGGCTTCTTCGACGTGGAATGCCGGCGCCTCTTCCGGAACCGCCCCTGGCTGCGCTTCCGGAACAGCGTCCATGAGGAACTGGTATCCACCGATCCCGGACACCCGCTCGCGCAGACGCAGGGCGGCTGGATCATTCACCATTACGGCAAGGTCGGCGGGCGCGACCTGCTCCGCACCAAGGGTGAGGCCTATCTGCGCATCGGCAGAAAGAAGGTCGCGGACCACCCGAACGATCCGCTCGCCCGCTACGAGCTGGGCATCCAGTATCTGGAGCTCGAACAGCCGGGCGACGCGCTCGCCTGCTTCGAGCGGGTGCAGAGGCTCGCACCGAACTTCCGCGACACCCCGCTCCGGATCGCCATCTGCCACATCCGGATGCGGCAGCTTCCGAAAGCGCTCACGGCGCTCCGGCTGGCCGCGGTCGCCCTGCCCCAGTTCGCGGCCGAAGTCGCGCTCGAGGAAGGCAACGCGCATCGGGCGCTCGGCGATCTGCCGTCGGCCGAGCGCGCATTCCGGCGGGCGATGGCCGCCAATCCCGGATTCGCGGCCGCCGCCGTCAACCTCGCCCTGCTGTTCAGGGCCGACCGTCCGGACGAGGCGCTCGCCTGCCTCGACGCCAGCCTCGAGCACTGTCCCGGCCATTTCGAATCGCTCGCGCTACGGGCCCAGATCCGGCGGGATCACGGGGACGACGCCGGCGCGCTCCGCGACCTCGAGGCGCTCGGCTCGCACAGCGGCGCGCTCCGGTTGCGCGCCCGCATCCTGGCCGGCCAGGGTCGGTACGAGGAAGCCCGGACCTGCCTGACCGACATGGGCCTGGCCGGCGACGCGGAGTACGCCAGTCTGCAGGGGGCGGTCGCGCTCGGACTCGGCGATTCGGAAACGGCCATCGACCACCTGCGCGAGAGCCTGGCGCGCCACGAAACGCTCGAGGCGGCCATGAACCTGTCCACCGCGCTCGAGGCACGGGGCGATCCCGCCGGCGCGACGCAGGCCGCCGCCCAGGCGCTCCGGCTCGCCCCGGACGACGGTGCCGCGCTGGTGCGGTTCAGCCAGCTGGCCTCGCCGCTGCTCGGTCGCCGGAAGGAGGACCGGGATCCGGACACGCTCACGCTGTTCTTCGCCCAGCCCTACAGCCTCGCCTTCGACGGCACCACGCCGCGGGAACGCGGCCTGGGCGGGACTGAGAGCGCCATCGTCTATCTGGCGGAGGCGCTGGCCCGCCGGGGGCACCGGATCGTCGTCTTCAATGGCTGCGAGACGGCTCGAATCGTCGAAGGGGTGGAATATGCCCGCTGGGAGACCCTGCCCGAGCGCTGCCTCGCCGACCGCCCCGACGTACTGGTCGCCGTCCGGTTCTGGCAGACGATCGGAGCGGCCCGCCTGGCGCCCGTCCAGATTTTCTGGACCGGCGATGCCTTCGACCAGCCGTTTCTCGACGAGCTTGCCGCACCCAGGCGGCGCGCGGCGATCGATCTGTTCATGTTGCAGAGCGACTGGCAGGCCGCGACCTTCGAGGCGCATCACCAGGTGCCGGCCTGGCGAATCGTCCGGACGGGGCTGGGAACGGCCGCCTCAGCCATGGCCGATCCCGCGCGTCCGACCGACGCCGCCCCGCGGCAGCGACGCCTGGCCTATGCCAGCACGCCATTTCGTGGACTGGACGTGCTGCTCGACCTGTTTCCCCGGATCCGGGCGGCCTGTCCGGACGCCAGGCTGGACGTCTTCAGCAGCATGCGCGTCTACGGCATGGCGGAGGCGGACGATCGGAAGCAATTCCGTAAGCTGTACCGCAAGGCGAAGCAGCCGGGCGTGACGCTGGTCGGCTCGCTCCCGCAGCCCCGGCTCGCGGTCCGGCTCCAGGAAGCTCGCGTGCTCGCCTACCCGAACCACTACCCGGAGACCTTCTGCATCGCCGCGATGGAAGCGCAGGCCGCCGGCTGCGCGGTCGTGACCTCGGCGCTCGGCGCGCTCCCCGAGACGGTCGGCGACGCAGGCATCTGCATTCCCGGCGACCCGCACAGCGCCGCCTACGGCGAGGCATTCGTCCAGGCCTGCCTGCGCCTCCTGAAAGACGACGATGTGTGGCTGGCCGCCAGCCGGCGGGCGCTCACCCGCGCGTGGGAGGGGTACACCTGGCCAGCGATTGCGGCCGGCTGGGAGGGGCTGTGCCGGGCGGCCCTGGTCGGGGATGGCCTGGTCATCTCCCGAATCGCCACCCATCTGGCGGCCGACCGGGCCGGCCTTGCGGTGAAGATTCTGCAGCGCGAAGCCTGCCCCGCCGGTACGCCGCCGGAGGCCTGGGACGCCCTGCGGGCGCTGGCGGCCTGGCGCGCCGGCGAGGGCGCCCGGCCGTCGAGCGCCAGCCTGCGCGCCGTTGCACTCGCGTTCACACCCATTCGCCGGCTGGGCTTGCTCGAGCGCTGGGCGCCGGCGCCGGTCGGCGCAGCCGCCTGACCGCGGGACGGGTTACGTCTCCAAACGTCTCCCCGGCGCCTCCTCCGTCGCAACTCCTTCAAAATCCTCAGCATGCGCACACGGTTTCCTGTGCGCTCCCGCACACGGCTGAGAAATCGTGCCACCCGGCAAAATCGGGTTAAAGAAGCTCCGAGGCCGGTCGATTACCCTCCTGACTGTGCGGGAGCGCACACCCCGCACACGGGTCCACAACAGCCGGCCGAACAGGCCGTTGGATTCTGAAGGAGTAACGCTCATGGCTTCGTTCTCGGTCGTCACCAACATCGCCTCGGTGAACGCCCAGGCCAATCTGTATCAGACCAGCCAGGGGCTGGATCAGGCGCTCACCCGTCTCTCGAGCGGCCTCCGCATCAACAACGCCGGCGACGATGCGGCGGGCCTCGCGGTGGCCAACGGCTACCGGTCGGACATCGCCGTGCTCCAGCAGGGCGTGCAGAACGCCAACGACGGGCTGTCGACCCTGCAGATCAAGGACGGTGCGCTCAGCAACATCTCGATGCTACTCGACCGGCTGTCGACCCTGGCGACCCAGGCGGCTTCCGGCAGCACGACGGCCACCAGCCGGACGACGCTGAACAACGAGTTCCAGGACGTGCTGAAGGAAATCGACCGGGAGTCGGCGGTCGCCAACCTGAACACGACGAGCGGTTTCTCGGTGTTCGTGAGCAATAGCAGCACGAACGGGGTGGTGTCGGGGACGATCGGGGCCATCTCCACGTCGGTGCTGGGCCTGTCCACGCTGGCGATCACGCAGCAGGCGGCGGCAGCGGCGGCGGTGTCGACGATTCGCGCCGCGGTCGACACGCTGGGGACGTCTCAGGGCACGATCGGTGATCTGGAGAACCGGATGACGTACGCCATCGCGCTCGGCAACTCGCAGATCACGAACAACACGGCGGCCCAGAGCCGGATCATGGACGCGAACATGGCGCAGGAGTCGGCCGACATGACGAAGTACAACATCCTGAACCAGAGCGGGATCGCCGCCCTGGCGCAGGCGAATCAGGCGAACGCCGCGATTCTCACGCTGCTGCGGTAGGCCCGGCGCCGGCGGGGCCTGCACAGCCCCGCCCGCGGGCCACCACCGCGGCCGTCGTCGACCGCCGCGGCACCCGCCAGCCGGCGGTGCCGCGGGGACCGGCCGGCGCCCCGTCAGGGGTGCCGGGTTAAAGACTCTTCCTCCCGCTCCGATTACCCAACCGAGTCACAGCTGGGCGGGACGGCCCCGCCAGCCGGGCCGGCATGGATGCCGGCGGGTATGCTCAAGGAGGAAGAGTAATGGCTTCGTTTTCTGTCGTCACCAACATCGCGTCGGTCAACGCGCAGGCGAACCTGTACCAGACCAGCCAGGGTCTCAACACCACCCTGCAACAGTTGTCCAGCGGCCTGCGGATCAACTACGCCGGCAATGACGCCGCCGGCCTCGGCGTGGCGAACGGCTACCGGTCGGACCTCGCGACGCTCAACCAGGGGATCCTGAACGCCAACGACGGCCTGTCGTCCCTGCAGATCAAGGACGGCGCGCTCAGCAACGTCTCGCAGCTGCTGGATCGGCTGTCGACCCTGGCGACCCAGGCGGCATCGGGCAGCACCACGGACTCCAGCCGCACGATTCTGAACAACGAGTTCCAGGACGTGCTGACGGAAATCAACCGCGAAACCAGCGTCGCGAGCCTCAACACCTCGACTGGCTTCTCGGTGTTCGTGAGCAACAACGGCACCAACGGCAAGATCGGCGGCACGATCGCGGCGGTGACCACCTCGACGCTCGGTATCTCGACCCTGGCCATCACCAACCAGGCGGCCGCGACGACCGCTGTGTCGACGATCCGCGCCGCGGTCAACACGCTCGCCACCTCGCAGGGCAAGGTCGGCGACCTCGAAAACCGGCTGAACTACGCCATCACGCTGGCGCAGTCGCAGGTGGTGAACGACACGGCGGCCGAGAGCCGCATCATGGACGCGAACATGGCGCAGGCGTCGGCCAGCATGACGAAGTACAACATCCTGAACCAGTCCGGCATCTCGGCTCTGGCGCAGGCCAACAGCAGCTCGGCGGCAATCCTCACGCTGCTCCGGTAACACGCCATCGGCGGGGGCGCGGCCGGCGTCGGCCGGTCGCGCCCTTCCGAGGCGCCGCCGTAGCCCTTCCGGTGTTCGCCAGATATTCGCCCTCCGCGCAAATGGTCGGACGGCCGACCCCCTCCGGCCCTCAAGGCGGCACACCTGGTGCCGATTACCTTCCCAGAGACCGAGGCAGGCCAGTGTACCTGCCGCGAGATATTGGAGTCATACCGTGAAACGACCCGACGTCCGCCGGACGCCCGACCCGCCCCAGGCTCAGACCGAAGGCACGCCGCTTGCTGCAATCAGGAGTCTGCTGGCCGAGTACAACATCGGGGTCGCCTTCGGGCTGAGCCCGCAGACCGGCCAGCGTGTCATGCGGCTGGTGGACGGCCGCACGGGGGAACCGAGCCAGCAGCTGCCGAGTGCGGTCCGGCATCGGCTGGCAGGATTCGCCGCACGGCTGGGGACCGGCCCGGTGCAGCGCTAGGGGACGCCCATGAGCACGCCCGTTTCGTCGACCTCGTCGTTCGCGTCCTCGGTGGCGTCGACGTTCTCGCCGATCACGATGAGCGGGTTCAACAATATCGACTTCAACGCGATCATCAACGCCCTCATGCAGCAGGCCTCTGTCCCCCTGACCGGGCTGCAGACGCAGCAGACGAACCTCCAGGCCCAGAACGGCAACTACACGACCCTGGCGTCGGACCTCGGGGCGGTGCAGACGGCGGCGAGCAGCCTCGCCGCGGTCGGGTCGCTCACCGGCACGACGGTGAGCAGCACGAATGCGAACGCCGCGTCGCTCAGCACGAGCGCGACGACGCCCCAGGGGAGCTACAGCGTCGTCGTCAAAACGCTGGCGCAGGCGCAGGTCACGTCGTCGACCTCGACCTACGCCGACAGCAACACGACCACCGTCGCCAGCGGCGGCTCACTGACGATCGGCAGCGCCACGGTGACCCTGACCGGCAACACGACGCTCCAGGGGCTCGCGGACGCGATCAACGCCACGACCGGGACGCCGGCGACCGCCTCGGTGGTGCAGTCCTCGCCGGGCCAGTATTCGCTGGTGCTGACCGGCAATCAGACTGGGTCGGCGAATGCGTTCACAATCACCAACAACCTGACGGGCGGCGCCGGCATCACGTTCGGCGGCAACGCCCAGACCGCGACCGACGCCACGGCGACGGTCAACGGTCTGGCTATCGACAGCTCCACGAACAACATCGGCTCCGTGATTCCCGGATCGACCCTCACGCTGCTGCAGGCCGACCCGAACACGACGATCACGCTGACGGTGACGCAGGACACCTCGAACGCCAAATCGCTCGTCCAGAGCTTCGTCACCGCGTACAACAACCTGGAAACGTTCGCGCAGTCGCAGGAGCAGGCGTACCTGAACGGCGATCCGACGAGCATCGCCAACGACGGCCTGCTGCGGGGCCTGATGATCAACCTCAGCAGCATGCTCGGCGGCCCGGGCGGCACCGACCCGACGTACCAGTACCTGGCACAGGTCGGCATCGGCTTCGACACGTCGGGCAACCTCACGTTCAACAGCGGTGCGTTCGACAGCGCCGCGGCGGCGACGTCGCTGAACGACATCCAGAACCTGTTCTCGGGACCCGACGGCAGCAGCGGCGTCTTCTCGTCGGTCAACAACATGGTCACCAGCTACGTCGGCTCGGGCGGCCTGGTCGCCAATCAGCAGACACAGATCTCGAACGAGCTGTCGATGCTCGGCCAGCAGATCATCGACATGCAGAACCAGCTGGCCCTGCAGCAGCAGTCGCTTCAGCAGGAATACGCCGCCGCCGATACGACGATCTCGACGCTCAACAACGAGGCCGGCTCGCTGACCGGCTTGACGAATCAGTACCAGCTCAACTGACCAGAGGCCTTCTCCGCATGCACGCCGCCGCCCGCGCCACCGCCGCCTACCAGTCGACCCAGGTGCAATCGTGCTCGCCGATGGAGCAGATCGTCCTGCTCTACGACACGGCGATTCAGGCCCTGACGAAGGTGCGCGACGCCATGGCGAAGCGCGATCTGCCGACGCGACACCGGGGCATCTCGCATACGCTGGCCATCATCAACCATCTCCAGAGCACCCTGGACCTCTCGGCCGGCGGCGACATCGCGCGGCAGCTCGACTCGCTGTACACCTATCTGCGCGAGCGCATCATCGACGCGAACATGCGCCACCGGGTCGAACCGATCGATGAGTCGCTGCAGCTGCTTGGCACGCTCCGCGAAGGGTGGGCCCAGGCCGCGGCGACCCCTGCGGGCCCCGTGCCGGTCCAGCGGGGTCAGGAGTGACCCGCACCGAGCTCGAACAGGCCCTCACGGCCTACGCGGCCGGCCTGGAAGCCGAACTGGGTCTGTTGCGCCACCTGCAGCGCCTGGCGCAGATTCAGCACACCGCGACGCGCGAGCCGAATTCGACGCTCCAGGCGGTCAACAAGCTGAACGACGAGCGCGAGCGGCTGATGGCGAGCCTCGTCAGGGTCGAGCACGAGATCAAACCGCTGCGCCTCGCCATCCACCACCAGCATCGCGACGCGACCGGGCTGCCGGCGTACGACCAGGTCCTGGCGCTCCACCGCCAGGCCTCCGACCTGGTCGCCACCATCATGGCGTCGGACCGCGAGACGGTGCAGGCGATCCGGGAAGCCGAGGTGGCGCGGCGGTTCGTCGCCCAGACCCTCGAGGTCGGCGAGGCCACGCTCGCCGCCTACCGCCGCGTCGTCACCCCCGAAGTCGCCAGCGCCGCCCTCGTCAACAGGCGCGGCTGAGAGGCCGCTCGGCGCACACGTCCGCCCCCGGAGCGCCGCGGCGACGCCTGGCGGCGAACACACCACGCCGGACGAAGACCCGCGGACGCCTGCGGGAAGGGACGAGGCAAGACGGGCGGCCCGGACGGCCGCTTCCAGAGCGCGTTGCAGGATTGACGCGCGGGTGGCGAACGGACCCCTAGGCCGCCGACGCCTGGCGGCGCGTCCGTACGGCCGGAAACGCGCGCCGCAGCGGGGTCTGGCGCGAGGCAAACAGGAAGGAGGCGACGGGGTCGAACCCGAGCTGATCGTAGAGCCGCCGTGCCGGATCGTTCTCCCGGGCGACCACGAGCGTGACGCGGTCGTGGCCGGCCGTCCGGGCGGCCCCGAGCGCCGCGCGAAGCAGGCGGCGGCCGATGCCGGCGCGGGTCAGCCCCGGCTCGACGGCTACCTGGGCGACGTGTGCGGTCCGCGGGCCGACCGCCGTCGTCACGATGAGCCCGACCGGCTCCCGCGTCGCGACGCGCTCCGCAATGAAGCTGGCGTGCGGCAGGAACTCGCCGCAGGCGGCCGTCCGGACGAGCTGGCCGAGGTAGTGCGCCCACTCCTCGAGCCGCTCGTGCGGCGCGAAGCAGCGGACCGTCGGCGCCTGCTGATAGGCGCGGGCCAGCAGCCGGACCATGGCGACCGCGTCGTGCGGCGTCCAGGCCCGCAGACGGATCCCGCCCTGTTCCCCGGCAACGGCCGTGGCCGCGTCGACGTCCGCCGGCCCGAGGGTGCGGCGCAGATACTCGTGCTGGTAGACCGGAATCCGGCGGCGGAGGAACGCCGCCTGTTCGGCGGAGCCGCGGGGAAACAGGAAGCCGGTCAGCTCCCGCGCCAGCGCCGCTTCGGGCGACCGCAGAATCGCGTCCAGCAGGCCGCGGACGGTGGCGGCGCGGTCGCCGACCAGGGCCCCGATCTGCAGGATGTCGCCGTGCAGCAGGTAGAACGCCCAGCCGGTCACGCGGCCGTCGCGATCGCGGGCGAGCAGGCCGGGCAGGCGGCCGGCGGCGCGCGCCGGTTCGACGATGTCCCAGGAGGGCTGGAGATTCCAGTCGAGCGCGGCGGTCCACCGCGCCCCCTCCGCATCGTAGAGCGGGCGGATCACGTCTCCGGGGACGTCCCGCCAGTCCATGTACGTCATTGCGCTGGCTGCCCGTGCTGCCGGGAGTGGAGCTGAACGAGCCGGCGCAGGTGCCCGGCGCCCGCCCCGCTGTCGACCGAGCCGGCGGCGGCCCCCCGGTTGGCTTCCCGGATCTGGTCGTAGATTTCGCGCCGGTGGACGGCGACGTCCGGCGGCGCGGTCACCCCGAGCCGGACGCCTTCGCGGCCGACCCGAAGCACGCGGACTTCGATGCCTTCGCCAATCATGATGGTCTCGTTGCGCTTGCGCGTGAACACGAGCACGGGGTCACCCCAGCCTGAGCGGATGGACCAGCGGATACAGGGTGTCGTGCGGCATCACCTGAAAGCCGATCATCCGCTCGGGGTTGATCACGATCGGCGCCCGGAGGTTGATGCGGCCGTCGGTCTCGTCCGTCATCGTCACCAGCGCGAGCCAGAGCAGCGACGTCTGCTCGTCCGCATGGAGGCGCCGCCGGTCGGCGGCGCCGAGCTCGCACCGGTACGTCGGCAGGACGATCCGCGGGTCGACGGCGAGAAACGAGGCGTCCGCCCCGTCGATCGCGTGCAGGCAGTACAGCGGCCCGCCGGCCAGGTCCGACAGCACGACGAAGTGGCGGCACTGCTCGAACCCCGGCAGGCCGTCGGGAAACAGCAGCACGTCGCGGGGCTCGACGTCGAAGGCCCCGAAACGGGTTTCGACGCGCACCCGGGAGTGCCCGCGCGGCTCGGTCTCTGGCTCGATCATCTCAGATAGTCGAACAGCGATACTTTGTTGATGGTCGCGGCGGCGCCCAGCGCGGCCTGCTCGGCCGTCTGCGCCTGCGCCAGCCCGGAAATCGCCTGCGCCATGTTCGCGTCACGCGCCTGCGACAGCTGCGTCGTCGCCGCCTGCTGCTGCGTCTGCAGGCGCAGCTGCTGGGATTGCAGGGTCTGCTCGTTGATCCCGACGGTCGTCTGCGCCTCCACCACGCGGTTGAAGGCGTTGGTCAGGTTCGTCATGCCGGTGTTGATGCCGGCCGTATTGCCGCCCTGGATGGCCGTGATCAGGTTCCCGATGTCGGTGAACACGTCGGTCGGAGCCGTTCCCTGCGCGATCGCCTGGCCGTTGAAGGTCACCGGCACCGTGATCTGCTGGTCGATGTTCACCGAGATCGGGTTGCTGTCGCCCTGGTAGGCCGACACCGTGCCGCCCGATTCCGTGTACGGGGCCGTCGTCGACTGCGAGCCGGAGAAGACGTAGCTCCCCTGGAACTGCGTATTGAGGTCCGAGACGAGCGCGTCGCGGACGCTCTGCAGCTGGGCCACCGCCGCCTGCTGCTGCGTCGCGGTGACGTTCGACCCGAGCACGCCCGCCGTCGCCGTCTTCGCCGAGTCGATCTGGGTCACCATGTCGGACATGACCGAGTCGACCACGTTGAGCCGCGCCGTCGCCGCGTCCGTCGAGTTCGAGAACTGCGTCAGCGCGCTCAACTGGTTCTGCTCCTTGATGGCGACGACCGTCGCCGCCGGATCGTCGCTCGGCACCTGCACGCGCACCCCCGACGAGACTTCCTGCTGGAGCTGCTGCAGATTCTGTTCCGCCTTGTTGACGTTGGTCAGCGAATCCCGGTACATCGTCTGGAAGGTGACGCGCATGGCTATTTCACCATCTGGAGCAGCGTATCCAGCGTGGAGTTGACCAGGCTGAACAGCTGCGCGTTCGCCTGGTACGCCTGCTGGTACATCATCATCATGGTCGCTTCCTGGTCCAGCGACACCCCGGACGCGTTGTCCTGCAGCGTCTGGAGCTGCTGCACGACTCCGTTCCCGGTCGACTGCGCGCTCTGGGCCGTCTGCGTGTCCTGGCCGACCTGATACACGAGCGACGCCCACGCGTCGTTGAACGTCGCCGTCCCGCCGCTCATCGTGTTCGTCGTGGCGAGGGCCGCGATGTTCCGCGCCATCTGGTTGTCGCCGGGCGAGTTCGTCGCCGCCGCGGCCACCGCCGACGGATTCGCCGCGACCGTCGGATTGACCGCAATCGCCGACGCCGCCCCCGTCGCCGTCGCCAGCGGCGTGAAGAAGTTCGTGCCGGTCGTGCCGCTCAGGTCATAGCCGGTGCTGTGCAGCGCGTTCACCTGCTGCACCACGCCGTACGCGAGATTGTCCAGCTGGCTCAGATAGCTCGGGATGTTCTGGTCCCGCACCTGCAGCAGGCCGCCGATCTGCCCGCCGCTCAGCGCCGCCGTCACGTCGGTCCCGTCCGCGGCCACGATCGTCGCCAGCCCCGTGCCGGCCGCCGGCACCGTCGAGGCCGCATAGGCCGTGGACCCGATGACCAGCGCGTGCCCGCCGGCGAACGAAATGTCCAGGCCGCCGTCCGACCGGCTGCTGGTGTTGATCCCCACCAGCTGGGACAGCTGGCTCACGAGCTGCCGCTGCTGGTCCTGCAGCGTCTGCCCCTCGGAACTGGCCGAGCCGCCGGCGTTCGCAATCGACGTGTTGAGCTGCGCGATCTGGCCCGTCAGCGCGTTGATCTGCGTCACCGCGCCCTTGATGCTGCCGTCGGCGCTCTGCTGCGCCGCCGTCAGGTTCTGCGCCATCTGGTTGAACGCCGTCGCCAGCGACTGCCCCTGCAGCACCACCTGCTGCCGGTTCGTCGCCGACGTCGGATCCTGCGACAGCGTCGAGAACGCGTTGAAGAAGGCCGACAGGTTCGAATCGAGCGACTGCCCCGGCGTGCCGATCGCCACCTGCACCACGCCCAGCGAGTCGGCCAGCGCGCCCTGCTGCTGCGCCAGCGACTGCTGCTGCCAGACCTGCGGATCGAGCAGCGTGTTGTGATCGGATTTGACGCCGAGCACGTTGACGCCGTTGCCGGCGCTCAGCGGATCGGTCGGCCCGGCGGCCGTCAGCTCCACTTCCCGGCGCGAGTAGCCGGGCGTGTTGACGTTCGCTACGTTCTGGCCGACCGTGTTGAGGCCGTAGGTCTGGGCGTCGAGCGCCCCGGAGGTGAGAGAGAGGAGGCCCAGGAGGCTTGACATTACACCCTCGCGTCCACGGTGGCGGCCACCGCCGGCGTGCCGTGCTCCCGGCCCGCGCGGTCGTAGCCCCGCGTGTAGCCGCGAGCCGCCAGCACCAGCCGGGCCGCTTCGTCCAGCGACCCGCCGAGCCGCACGCAGCGCCCGAGCGCGTCCCGGGCCTGCGCGACCTCGGCGGCGACCGCCCGGGCGTCCAGCCCGCCCAGCCCGGTCCGCCCGACCTCGTCGAGCGCCGCGGCCAGCGCGGGCTGCGCCGCCAGCAGGTCGTCCAGCCGGCACCCGGCCAGCGCGTCGCCGATCCGATCCAGCACGTCACGGAGCCGCCGCACGGCGGCTCCCGCCAGATCCGGCACAGACACCACCCCTCGCGCCGGCCGTTCCGCCGTGTCCGCGGAGCGTTCAGGATCCGAGCAGGTGGTCGATCATCTTGTTGGCCAGGCGTTGCGGGTCGTTCCCCACCTGACCGGCGGCCAGCTTCTGGCGCGCCTGATCGACCTTGTCCTGCCGGATCGCCGGCGAATTCTGGGCCGCCTTCACGGCCTGGCCCATGAGCTGGGCGTCCGGCGACACGTCAACCCGGTCTCCGTCCCGGTTGCCGTCGCCGTCGATGCCCGCCCCCTGGCTGCCCTGCTTGCCGATCCGGTCGGTCTGGGTGCGATCCAGCGGCTGGGAGCTGGTGGTGCTGACCTGAGCGCTAGGGCTGTTGCCCTCAATCTTCATGCTCTACTCCTGTCCAGCCCGGCCGAAGCCGGGAGGTCTCCAGCCGGACTAATCGGCATTTGCCCTCGCCGACTTGAATTGGTCCAGCTCCAACCCCACCGCCTCCGGATTCACCCGCCGACCGTCTTCAATCACTTCGAAATGCAGGTGGGGCCCGGTCGCCCGGCCCGTCGCCCCCACCCGTCCCAGCGTCTGTCCCGCCTGCACCTGCTGGCCGTCCTGCACGGCGATCGACGACAGGTGGGCGTACCGCGTCTCCAGCCCGCCCGGGTGCGCGAGCAGCACCATCAGGCCGTACCCGCCGTCGTTGCCGGCGAACACCACTTTCCCGGTGCCCGCGGCCGGCACGTCCTGCCCGTAGGCGGCGCGCAGGTCGACCCCCTCGTGAAACCGCATCTGCCCATTGAACGGGTCCCGCCGCCAGCCGAACGGCGAGTTCACCGGCGCGGCCAGAATCTGAGGGAGGTCGGGCAGTTCGGCCGTCGACGAGGCCGGCATCAGCGGACCGCTGACCGGCACGGCCTGGACGGCCGGCGTCCCGGCGCCGCTGGTCCCGGCGGCGGCCGGCGCCATCGGCACCGGCGGCGCCAGCGGCACCGGCGTCCCGACATCCACGGCGCCTGCCTCCGGCGACACGAGCGGCACCGGCGTGCCGACATTCACGGCGCCGGAAACGGCCGGCGCCGGTGCCGTCGGGGCGCTCCCCGGCGCGAGCGTCAGTCCGCCGCTCGCCGGGGCCGGCGCCGGTCCGTCGCCGGCCGACGCGCCGGGAATCTGGCGATCGAGGCTCGAGGTCAGGCTGTTCGCGAGGCCGAAGCCGCCATACTTGCTCATCTGCATGGCAAAGGCGGCGTTCATCGTGTCGGCCATGGTGCCGGTGCCGGCCATCAAGCCCCCGCCGCCGTTGTTCTCTCCATCCATCGAGCCCATCGACTGCTGCATCTCCTGAATCATCTGCAGCAGCAGCATGCCTTCGAACTGCTGGGCCAGGTCCTTCACCTTGCTCGCTTCCGTGCTCTGGCCGGAGGCCGGGCTCGTCTGCCCTGAGGCCGCCCGCAGGTTCTGCAGGGCGGCCGGCAGCGACGACTGGAGAATCAGGTCCTGGCTCATGCCGTGCTCACGCCGCGTGCGTCAGATGATCACAATCTCCGCGTGCAAGGCGCCTGCCGCCTTCAAGGCCTGCAGGATCGCGATGATGTCGCGCGGCGTCGCGCCCAGCGCGTTCAGCGACTGGACGACCGCGTCGAGCGTCGTGCCGCCGTTGAGCGGGATCAGGCGCTCGGTGCCTTCCTGCACGTCGACCTTCGTGTTCGGCACCACCTGCGTCGTGCCGGTCTGCGAGAAGGGAGACGGCTGCGAGACTTCGTACTTCGTGGAGATCCGGACCGACAGGTTGCCGTGCGCCACCGCCGCCGGTCCGAGCTGCACGTTGGCGCCGATGACGACCGTGCCGGTCCGTTCGTTGATGACGACCCGCGCCGGTTCGTCGACGCGCACGCGGATCGGCTCGAGGCGCGCCATCAGGTTGGCGAGCGAGGACTGGTACTGCGGCGGCACCTTCACCTGGACGGTCGCCGGGTCGAGCGCCTCGGCGCTCCCCGGCCCGAGATTGGCGGAAATGGCCGCGGCCATCCGCTCGGCCGTCATGTAGTCCGGGTCGTGCAGGGCCAGCATGATCTTCGACTCCGGGCCGAGCCTGATGCCCTGGCCCACCTGGACGATCCCTCCGCCGGGCACCCGCCCGACGGTCAGGTGATTCACCTGCACCGAGTTGCCGCCGCTGCCCCCGCCGAACCCGCCGATCGAGAGCGGCCCTTCGGCCATCGCATAGACCTTGCCATTCGGCCCGCGAAGCGGCGTGGCCAGCAAGGTGCCGCCCTGCAGGCTCTGCGCATCGCCGATGGACGACGCCGTGACGTCCAGCCGACTCCCCGGCCGGACGAACGGCGGCAGCTCGGAGGTCACCATGACGGCCGCCACGTTCTCCACCTTGATCTGCGCGGAGGGGACGACCACGCCGAACCGCAGCAGCATGTTCGCCAGCGTCTGGGCCGAGAAGATCGTCTGCTGCTTGTCGCCGGTCTTGTTCAGCCCGACGACGAGGCCGTAGCCGATCAGCTGGATCGGATTGGCGCCCTGGAGCGACGCGATGTCCTCCAGGCGGGACCCCAGGCTCGCGCTGTCGACCACGACGGGCGCGGCCGTCGCCACCGCCGCGCCGGCCACGACGCCAAGGACGAGCCCCACCACCCATTTCCGCCATCCCATGCCGCGCTCCGATCTGACCGGCCCGCCGGCCGGCTCAGAAGATCTTGTTCAGGATCCGGATCAGCAGGCCGGGCTGCAGGCTGTCGGTCATCAGGCCCTGGCCGAAGTACCGGATCTGCAGCTGGGCGATCGAGGTCGACTGCACGGTGTTGGCCATGCTGATGTCGGTCGGCCGCACGACGCCGGTCAGCACGATGACCTCCCGGTCGCCGTTGATGTCGATCTCCCGCGCACCTTCGAGCACGAGGTTGCCGTTCGGCAGCACCTCGGCGACGCGCACGGTCATGTCGGCCGTCAGCGCGCCGGCGCGCGTCGTCGTGCCGCCGCCCTGGTATTTCGTCGTCGCGCTGGAATTCACGAGGTTCGCCGGGTCGAGGAAGCCCAGGTGTCTCTCGAGACCGAACAGGTTCGGCACGCCGGCCGATCCGCTCGACTGCTTGTTGACGGTCGAGTTGGCCGACCCGGTCGCGCTGATGTTCTCGACGACGTTCACGGTCAGCAGGTCGTTCACCTTGTGGGCGCGCGGGTCGGAGGCGAGATCGCTCATCCAGCCGATCGCCTGCTCCTGCGGCGACTCCTTGAGGCTGCGCGCTTCCTGCAGGTACTGCGTGAACAGCTTCTCGTAGCCCTTGGCGGCCTTTTCGGCCTTGCTCTTCTTCGCGCCGTACAGCGGTACGGCCATCAGCAGCAGGAGCGCCGCCAGGGCGACCACGAAGCGTCTGGCGCTCATCGGATCACCTCGACCTCGTCCGGGCCGACCACGCGGCCCTGCAGCCCGCGTCCGCTCGTCGGGTTGACGAGCCGGATGATCTGCCCGCGCACGCCGTTTTCCGCGGCGGTCGCGCGCCCGGTCACCTCGCCGCCGGGAAACGTCACGTGCACCAGGACGGAGTCCCCGCTGCGGACCAGCGGCGGCACCGCGACGAGCATGCCCGTCACCGGCTCGCCGGTCCGCAGGTTCTGCACCGCGCGGGCGCCCACGACGTCCGACAGCGATGGCAGCGGCCCGAGCGGGACATCCACGATCTCCCCGGTGGACACCCGCAGGTCGGCCTGCGACAGGGTGGTTCCGCCCGGCACCGGCCGGGCGACGACCACGTGCGGCACAAAGACGTGGATCACGGCGGCCGCGTCGCCGACCTGCCGGCGCATCTGCCATCGTCCGGTTCCCGGCACCTCGAGCACGAAGCGCGTCAGGCGGCCCATCCGGGCCCCCGGCTCGGGTACGGCGATGAGGCCGTCGGTCGTCGTGGTCTGGGCGGCCAGCCGGTCGAGCCGCACGTCCGCGGCGCCGCCCACGCGGGCCCGGATCGCCGCGACGATCGCGGCGCGCACCGCCGCGTGCGAGTCGGCCGGCGCCGCGGGCGCGATCGCCGGCCGGGCGACGCCGGCCGTGCCGGCGGCGAGCCAGGCGCCCGCCAGAACCGCCGCGAGCGCCCGGGCGCTACGGCGCGAGATTGTTGACCTGCTGGAGCATTTCATCGGCAGCCTTCACCACGCGTGTGTTCGCTTCATAGGCCCGCTGGCCCATGATCATGTTGACCATCTCCTCGACGACGCTGACGTTGGAATCCTCGAGGAATCCCTGCTGCAGCGTGCCGAGGCCGTTGTTGCCCGGCACGTCGGTAATCGGATCGCCGGACGCGGTGGTCGCGGTGAACAGGTTCCCGCCGGTCGCCTGCAGGCCGGCCGGATTCTGGAAGTTCGCCAGCTGCAGCGTCCCGACCTGCTGCGCGGCGGACTGGCCGGGCAGCGCGACCGACACGATGCCGTCCGCCGAGATGGCGATCGACGTGGCGTTCGACGGAATGGTGATCGACGGGATGATCGGGTACCCCTCGTTGGTCACGAGCTCGCCGGTGCCGCTCATCTGCAGGTCGCCGGCGCGGGTGTAGCCGGTCGTGCCGTCCGGCAGCTCGACCTGCAGGAAGCCCTGTCCCTGGATCGCCACGTCCAGCGGATTGCTCGTCTGGGTCAGGCTGCCTGCACTGAAGTCGCGCGCCGTCGCGACCGGGCGAGTGCCGAGCCCGATCTCGAGGCCGACCGGCGCCTGATCGCTGGGGGTCGTCGGCGTTCCCGGCAGCTGCGTCTGCTGGTAGACCAGATCCTCGAACTCGACGCGGGTCTTCTTGAAGCCGGTCGTGTTCACGTTCGCGAGGTTGTTCGCGATGTTGTCGATGTTCTCCTGCTCGGCGTTCATGCCGCTCGCGGCCGTGTAGAGCGCGCGGATCATCTGAAGCCCTCCTGCCCGTCCGTCGGTCCTGGCGGCGCCACCGCACCGCCTGCCATGCTCATGTCTTCGCGCCCCCGGCCGATTGGCTGATCGCGGGGGTCCCGGCGACGCCGCCCGGCGGGCCGCCGGCGCGGGCGGCCCGCGCCGGGCCCTCCGGCTACGGCTTGCCGAGCTGGGAAATCGCCTGCGAGTCCACCTGGTTCAGCAGCACCGAGATCCCCTTGTTCAGCGAGTCGAAGCTGCGCGAGAGGTCGACGAGCTGCGCCATGCTGTCGACGACCGACACGTTCGACTGCTCGAGCGCGCCCGCGGCGATCGTCGGAGTCTTGACGAGGGTCGGCGTCTCGCCGACCGGCACGAACCGCGACGCCGACTCGCGCTGCAGTTTGCTGTAGTCGGCGAAATCGACGACCTTGATCTGCCCGACCATCGCGCCGTCGACCCGCACCGTCCCGTCGGGGTCGACGCTCAGCGAGCCGCTCGGCGGCAGGGTGATCGGCTTGCCGTTGACCCCTTCGACCGGCGACTGGTCCTCGCTGGAGACGAGCACGCCGTCGGCGCGCCGGTTGAAGCTGCCGTTGCGCGTGTACTGCACGCCGGCCGGCGTATCGAGGACGAAGAACCCGCTGCCGTTGATCGCGAAATCGAGCGGGCGGCCGGTCGGCTTGATCGTCCCGGTCTGGAAGTCGATCTTCACCGGTCCGAGCGTCGGGTCGACGGCGGTCTTCAGCGTCTGGTCGAACGTCGGCCGCACGGAGCCGTCGGTCGTCGTCTCCTGCCCCTTGTAGCCGGCCGTGTTCGCGTTGGCGATGTCGGCCGACAGCCGATCGAGCTGCTCGATCCGGGTCTGCAGCCCGCTCAGTGCGAGGTAGGTTCCGCTGCCCATGGCTCGTCCTCTCCCGGATCGCTCATCGGAAGCACGAGGTCTTCGATGTGCGCCGTCCCCTCCACCCGCATCCAGAGATAGGGATCCCAGCGCACGTGCGACAGGTGCAGCTTCGGGTCCTGGCGGGCCACTTCGGCAATCCGCACCGCCACGTCGCGCAGGTCGCGGACCGGCGTCGCCACGGCGCGCGGGCCGGCGTCGGCCGCCGTGCCGTAGGCGCCGAGCAGCGCGGGCCACGCGTTGTCGGCCACGAGGTACGGCTGGACCATCCAGCCGGTCAGCTCGCGCAGCGCGCCGAGCGCAATCCGCGGCAGGGGCGCGGTGCAGGCGACCTTGATCAGGCGCTTGTCCTCGCTGACTTCGATCGGCACGAGCCCGAGCGCCTGGACGGCGCTCCGCGACAGGTTGCCCGGGGCGTGCGTCAGCGGCTCGGGGTCGACGCTGCTCAGATAGCTGATCCCGGCCTGCGCGGCCAGCGCGCGCATCACGTCCTCGGACGACACCAGGCCCATCCGCTGCAGCTGGGCGCCGATCCGCAGCCCGGTCCGCTTCTGTTCGTCCAGCGCCTCGCTCAGCAGCGTCGGCGTCAGCGTCGTCTGGCTGACCAGCAGCAGGACGCCGAGCTTGATCGGCGACAGAGGCGCCAGCCCGCGCCGGGCCACGCGCCGTCCGTTCCGCAGCCGGCGCCGGAGCGCCGTCTGCAGGCAGGCGGACGAACAGTACCAGGCCCCGTCCAGACGCAGCCCGGCCCGCCCGCTGCGCACCAGCACGTCCGGCCGCCAGCGCCGGCAATCCGTTCCCGCGCATCGAGCCATCACGCCTCCTTGGCCAGATAGGCCGACCGCGGCCGGGAGAACTCGTCCCCGAGGTGCAGGCGCAACCGCACCTCGCCCTCGGACATCTGCTCCTGCGCCGCGATTTCGATCGGGGACTGCCCCAGCCGGGACGCCCGCACCACGCGCCTGGTGACGCCGCGCGACGGGCCGGCGGCGCCGGGTCTGCCGGTGCGCGCCAGTTCGATCGCCAGGCTCCGGAACCCCGCCTCGGTCGTCTCGCTGAGCAGCGTCAGCGCGCCGCTGAAGTGGGCGAGCCGGTCCTCGAACCGGTCGAGCGCCGTCAGGCCCCGCGCCACGCGCCACAACAGCAGCGTCTCCGCCAGACAGGCCACGGTCAGAATGCCAACTGCATAAATCATCGCGTCCCCCTTCAGGCCCCGATCTGCCGGATGCGCTCCACCCGGCTGATCACTTCCGTGATCCGTACCCCGTAATTCCCGCCCACGACGACCACTTCCCCCCGCGCGACCATCTTGCCGCTCACGAGCACGTCGACCGGTTCGTCGGGCGACCGGCCGAGGTCGATGACCGACCCGGGGCCGAGTTCCACCAGCGCCTGCAGCGGCAGTTCCGATTCACCGAACCGGACGACCATCGGCAGGTCGATGTCGAGGATGACGTCGAGGTTGTCGCCCGGCGCCGGCTTCGCCGGCCCGGCCACCGCGGCGGCCGGCCGCTCGACGGCCGCCAGGGCGCTCCAGAGCGCCAGGTGGGCCGTCAGCGCCTCGTCGAACGAGGCTTCGAAGATGAGCGGCTCGTCGGCCGGCACGGCCTCGGCGGCGCCGACCGCCTCGATCGTGAACTGGCAGCCCTGGCCGGCCGGCGTCTCGGTCACCGCGCCGCACGCCTGGCTGCTGAGCTCCTCGAGCGTGTCGCGGACGGCCGCGTCGGGCGGGTCCTGGTCCATGCCCATCACGAGCTTGGCGATGCCGATGGCGTCGCCCCCGCTCAGGCCGATCATGACGCTGCCGCGGAGATGGCCGGTCGACTGGATCCGGACCAGCCACGCGGCGTCGACCGCCGCGGCCCGCTTGATGGCCTTGCCGGGCCGGCCGATCAGCGTGCCGATCGACTCGACGAACAGGGTGGCGAGGCCATCGACGAGCGCCCGGCCGGGATCGGCTGCCTGGGACGCCATCTACGCCTCCTTCTCCGCGAGCGCCGGCTCGGGCACGGTCCGGCGGCCGACGAACTGATCGACGACGACGGCCGCGCGGCCCTCGCGCTGGATGAGGCGTCCCCCGAACTTGTGGCGCTGGCCGATGAACAGGTCGACCGGCTGGCGCAGCTGCTGCCCGAGCGCCACGATGTCGCCCGGCCGCAGCGAGACGACGTCCGACGCGGGGATGCGCACCTCGAGGTTCACCGCGATCGGCATCGACACCCGGCGGAGGTTGTCGTGCAGCCGCCGGCGGTCGAGCACGGTCGGTCCGCGCTGGGTGTGCCGCCAGCCCTGGGCGAACCCGCTGCCGGCCATCTCGATGACCGACGCCGGCACGCAGAGGTTCAGCATGCCGCGCGTGTCGCCCACCTTGATGTCGAACACGAGCAGGACGACGCCCTCGTTGGGCGAGGCGACCTGCAGCATCTGCGGCCGCGTTTCCCGGCCCTGGATGCGGAAGACCAGGTCGACGATCGGCCGCCAGACCTCGGTCAGGTTCTCGAGCATCAGCTTGACGACGGAATCGATGACGTTCTGCTCGATCTCGGTCAGCGCCCGGTTCGGCGCCGGCGCCTGGCCGTTGCCGCCAAGCATCCGATCGATGATCGTGAAGGCGACGGCCGGGTTGATCTCGAGCGCGCCGAGGTTGTCGTACGGCTGCAGCGCGATCGCGTAGAACGCGGTCGGGTCCGGCAGCGACATCAGGAACTCGGAGTACGAGAACTGCTCGACCGAGATGATCGTGACGTCGGTGACGATCCGCAGGTACGCCGACAGCGACGTCGCCATGTTCCGCGCGAAGCGATCGTGCAGGAAGTGCAGCGACCGGATCGTGTCCTTCGACACCCGGTCGGGCCGCCGGAAGTTGTAGATGATCGTGTCGGCGACGGTGGCATCGCCCGCCCGCACGCTCGAGGAGCGCTCGATGGCGGCGCTCGAGCTGAGCAGGGCGTCGATCTCCTCCTGCGACAGGATCTTGCTCATCGCCGGGCCCCCGTCTCCGCGGCCGCCGGCCGGCCGTCCGCGCGTCCGCGCGCCGCCGGGCTCAGGCCGAGCGATTCCCGCAGGCTGGCCCGCAGCCGCGACAGTGCCAGCGACCGCAGCTGCGACACCCGCGATTCGCAGACCCCGATGACCTCGCCGATCTCGGCCATCGTCAGTTCCTCTTCGTAGTAGAGCGCCAGGATCTGCCGCTCCCGCTCCGGCAGCTGCGTGAGCGCGCCGGCCAGGTGCTCCCGCAGCTCGGTCCGTTCGAGCCGCGCCTCGGGCCCTTCGCCCGGATCCATGCAGAGATCGATGAGCGTCGTGCCGTCCGGCGTCGGGGCGTCGAGCTGCCGCAGCGCGCCGATCTCCAGCGTCCGCACCTGCTCGAGCGCCTTTTCGTAGTCCTCTTCCGACAGCCCCATCGCCGCCGCGATCTCCTCCTCCTTGGGCTCCCGGCCGAGATCGTGGCGGAGCCGGGCGATCGTGGCGTCCAGCTCGCGCCGCAGCTTGCGCAGCGACCGCGGCGCCCAGTCCAGGTCGCGCAGCGCGTCCAGCATCGCCCCCTGCACGCGGCGCCGCGCGAACGCGTCGAACGGCACGCCGGTCGAGGCCTTGTAACGGCCGGCCGCGTCGATCAGGCCGAGCACGCCGACGCTGATGAGATCGCTCATCTCCACCTGGGACGGCAGCCGCTGCGCCAGCCGCTGCGCCATGGCCTTGACGAGCCCCACGTGGGCGATGACGAGCTGATCGCGCTCCTTGAGGCTGGCGCGGGCCGTGGTCATGCGCATTGCGACACCTCGGCATCGGCGGACCCCGCCCTCGGCGCCCGGCCCGCCACCCGCAGCCGGAGCCCCGGGCCGTCCTCGGGGGACAGGTTCGCCATGCGCGACGCCAGCGCCCGGAAGCAGCGGCTGGCCGGCGCCTGCGGCAGGTGGTCGACGACCGGGCGCTGGGCGAGCACCGCCTCGCGCACGCCCGGATCCCGCGTGATGAACCCGTCGTAGCGCAGCGTGCGCCCCAGGAACCGCTGCGCCGCCACGTCCAGCTGCCGGAAGATCGTCCGCGCGTCGGCGTCGCCGTGCGCCCCGTTGACCAGCAGCCCGATCGGCTTGTGCGCATCCGTCCCGGTGAGAATCTTGACGACCGCGTACGCGTCGACCACCGCGCTCGGGTCGAGCGACGTCACGACGACGACGCGCGCCGAGCCGGTCAGCAGGTCGATCACGTTGCCCGAGATGCCGGGCGCGGTGTCGATGATCAGGAAGTCCAGATCGGCCGCCAGCGTCTCGCAGGCGTCGTTCAGCCGCGTCCACTGCGGCGCGGTGAGCGCCGTCAGCTCCCGCAGCCCCGAGCTCGCCGGAATGATCTGCACGCCGAGCGGCCCGGCCACCATGATGTCGCGGATCGTCTTCTGTCCCGCCAGCAGATGGCCCAGGTGGAATTCCGGCGTCAGCCCCAGCAGCACGTCGACGTTGCCCAGCCCGAAGTCGGCATCCAGAATCGCCACCCGGTACTGCAGCCGCGCCAGCGCCACGGCCAGGTTCACGACGACGCTGGTCTTGCCCACGCCGCCCTTGCCGCTGGTGATCGCAATCGCCACCGCGCCGGTCCGCCGCCGCGGCCGGGAAGAAGTCGAGACACTCATGCCAGCCGCTCCGCCATCTCGTGCGATTCACCCAGCACGCAGGCCGCCAGCCGCTCCGCCGTGGCGCGGCTCAGGTCTTCCGGCACCCGCTGTCCCGTGCTCAGATAGGAAATCCGAACCTGCCGATCGCGCAGCACGCCGACCAGCGGCGACAGCGAGTCGGCTTCGTCGATCCGCGTCAGCACCACCCGCTCCGGCTTCGCGCTCCGGTAGCCGTCGAAGATGCGCGCCACATCGCGCGCCGATGACGTCGCCGGCAGCACGAGGTGCGTCCGGACCCCCGCCCGCCCGGCCAGCAGCTCGAACAGATCCCGGATGGTCCGATCCCCCGGCGCCCGCCCCGCCGTGTCAATGAGCAGCGGCCGCCCGCTCGAGGCCAGCGCGAACTCCAGCTCGCCCGGGGTCCGCGTCGCCACGAACGGCGTGCCGATGATGTCCGCGTACAGCCGCAGCTGCTCCACCGCCCCGACGCGGTAGCCGTCCGTCGACACGAGTCCGATCCGCGTCCCCTTGCGCGCCCGTTCCTGCGCGGCAATCTTCGCCACCGTCGTCGTCTTGCCGACGCCCGCCGGCCCCACGAAGACTTCGATCGGCGCGTACGGCTCCTCCGGGGCGGCCAGCGATGCCAGCCGTTCCGCCAGCGTCTTCTGCAGGCTGACGGGCGACGCCCCCCGGCGACCGGCCGGCGGCAGCGCGTCGGCCACTTCGTCGGCCAGGTCCTCGTCCAGCCCGCTGGCGCACAGCCGCGCGATCACATCGGCCCGGCCGCGCGCGTGACGATCCGCGCCCCGCTCGGGCCGGTCCGCCGGCCGGGGGCCCCGCCCGCCGGCCGTCCGGAGCACCCGCTCGGCCGTCCTGTGGGCCTCCGGGTCGGTGCCCCGCCCGCCGCGGGCCGCCGCGCCGCGGAGCGCCCGCCCCACTTCTGCCAGGGTTTCCTCGTCCAGGTCGTCCAGTCGGGAATCCGACAGGGGGTCGTCGGCCGACCGGTCGATCGCGGCCGTCAGCTCGACCTCCCGCGCCCCCATCCAGCCCCGCACGCCGGGCACCTGGACGAGACGGGTCGACAGCACCAGGGCGTTCGGTCCGAGCTCCCGGCGGGCGCACGCAAGCGCCTCCTGCACGGTCTCTTTGCGATATCGCTTCAGATACATGTCGTCAATCCAGCACCGCGACCGACGTCACTTTCACCTGCGGCGGCACCTCGTTGTGCGAAAGGACCCCCAGGTGTGGCAGCACCCGGGAGAACAGGCGCCAGAGGTGCGGACGCAGCACCGGAGAGCACAGGAGCACAGGTTGTGCCACTGCGACCTCGAGCGCGCGGGCGATCCGGGAGGCCAGATTCTGCGCCTCGGCCGGGTCCAGGGCGAGCACGGACCCCTGGTCGGTCCGCACCACCGACTTCAGCAGCCGCTCCTCGAACGCCGGGGTGAACCCGATGGCCGGCAGCTCGCCCTTGTCGGTCTGGTACTGGCGGCAGATCATCCGGCCGACGGCCGACCGGACCGCCTCGACGAGCACATCGGGGTCCTTCGACACACCGGCGCCGTCGGCGAGGGCTTCGAGGATGGTCGTCAGGTCGCGGATCGGCACCCGCTCCCGCAGCAGCTGCCGCAGGACGCGTTGGATGTCGCCGATCGCCACGAGCTTCGGCACCAGCTCCTCCACCAGCTTCGGCGACGCCTGCCCGACGCGGTCGACGAGCTCCTTGGTCTGCTGGCGGCCGAGCAGGTCGGGGAGGAAGGTCCGGATCGTTTCCGACAGATGCGTCGACAGGGCGGTCGTCGCGTCGACGACGGTGTAGCCCGCGGCGGCCGCCTTGTCGCGCTGGTCGGCGCTGACCCACCACGCCGGCAGCCCGAACGCCGGCTCCTTGGTCGCGGTCCCGTCGATGGTGGTGCTGGCCGTGCCGGGGTTGATGGCGAGCATGCGCTCGGGATACAGCTCGCCGCGGGCCACCTCGACCCCCTTGACGAGAATCGAGTAGGTGCGCGGCCCGAGCTGCAGGTTGTCGGCGATATGGACCGGCGGCACCAGCATGCCGGTCTCGGAGGCGATCTGCCGGCGGATCGACCGGACGCGGGAGAGGAACGTGCCGCCCTGCTTTTCGTCGACCAGCGAGATCAGCGCGTAGCCGACCTCGACGCTCAGCGGGTCGACGACGCCGACCGTGTCGAGGGCGTCCGGCGCCGGCGCGGGCGCCTCGTCCGGGGTCTCGGCGGCGGCCGGCTTGCGGTTGAAATACGCGGCGCTGCCCAGCACCGACGCGACCAGGAAGAACGACAGCTTCGGCAGGCCGGGGATGAGCGCCAGGCCGCCGAGCACGCCGGCGGCGACGGCGAGCGGCTTGGAGCGGGCGAGCAGCTGGGTGGCGACCTCCTCGCCGAGGTTGGCCTCGGCGGCCGCGCGCGTGGTGATCAGGCCGCCGGAAATCGACACGAGCAGCGACGGGATGGCGGTGACGAGCCCTTCGCCGACGGTCAGGATCGTGTAGGTGTGGGCGGCGGTGGCCAGGTCGAGCCCGTGCTGGACGACGCCGATGATCAGGCCGGCCACGATGTTGACGGCGGTGATGATCACGGCCGCGAGCGCGTCGCGCTGGGTGAACCGGATCGCGCCGTCCATCGCCCCGTAGAAATCGGCCTCGCGCCGGATGCGCTCGCGGCGCGCGCGCGCCTCCTTCTCGGTGAGCAGGCCGGCGTTCAGGTCGGCGTCGATCGCCATCTGCTTGCCGGGCATCGCGTCGAGGGTGAACCGCGCGGTCACTTCCGAGATGCGGACGGCGCCGTGGTTGATGACGACGTACTGAATCGTGATCAGCACGAGGAACACCACGACGCCGACGACCAGGTTGCCGCCGACGACGAACTGGCCGAAGGCCATGATGACGTGGCCGGCGGCATCCACCCCGTCCTGGCCGTGCATGAGCACGAGCCGGGTCGACGCGACGTTCAGCGACAGCCGCGTCAGGGTGAGCAGCAGGAGCAGGGACGGGAACACCGAGAACTCGATCGGCTCGCGGACGTAGACGGCGGTCAGGACGAGGACGACCGCCAGGCCGATGTCGATCGACAGCAGGAGGTCGAGCACGACCGGCGGGACCGGCAGCACCATCAGGAGCACGACCGCGACGACCGCACCCGGGGCGATCAGGTGACTCGCCCGGTGCCCGCGTCCGGGCTGTTTCGGATCTGCCATATCAGAGCACCAGCTGCTTCAGCCGAATCAGGTAGGCCAGGATTTCGGCGACCGCCTCGAACAGGTCGCCGGGGATCAGATCGCCGACCTCCGCCGTGTCATAGAGCGCCCGGGCCAGGGGCCTGTTCTCGACGACGGGGACGCCGTGCTCGCGCGCGATCTCGCGGATGCGCGCCGCCAGCAGGTCCCGCCCCTTCGCGACGACGCGCGGCGCCGGCATCGTCTCGCGGCGGTAGTCGAGCGCGACGGCGTAATGGGTCGGGTTCGTGATGACGACCGTCGCGTTCCGGGTGGCCTGCAGCATGCGCCGCTTGGCCATCTCACGCTGGATGCGCCGGATCCGCCCCTTGGTCTCCGGGCTGCCTTCCATCTGCTTCATGTCGTCCTTGACTTCCTGCTTCGTCATCTTCATCGACTTCAGGAAGCGGTAGCGCTGCAGCCCGTAGTCGGCCGCCGCAATCAGGCCCATCACCACGATCGACTGCTTCAGCAGGCTCAGCGCCTGCTGCCAGCCGAGGATCGCCGCCGGCAGCGCGGGCATGCCGCCCATGCGCGGCGCGTCGGCCACGAGCGTGAGCACCACCTTTTCCGCCACGAAGCCGATCGCGATGACGGCGAGGATGGTCTTGACCATCTCGGCGCCGCCGACGGTCAGCCCGAGCCGCTTGATGCCGTTGGCCGGGTTCAGGTTGCTCCACTTGAACTGGAGCGCGTCGGTCGCGAACACCCAGCCGCCCTGCAGCGCGTTGGTCAGCACGACGGCCGCCGCCACGGCGCCGGCGATCGGCAGGACCATCACCACGATCTGCTCGGCGCCCTGGGCCGCGAGCGACGTCAGCTCGCCGGCCTGCAGCTCGCGCAGCGGCGCGTCCCCCAGGCGCGCCAGCCCCTCGGTCAGCATCACGCCCAGCTGTCGCATCATGCGGCCGCCGGTCCAGCTCAGGGCCAGCACCGACCCGGCCAGCCCCGCCACGTCGCCGAGGCTCCGGCTCCGCGGCAGCCGCCCCTTCTTGCGGGCGTCCTGCAGCCGTTTCCCGGTCGGTTTCTCTGTGCGATCGCCGTTGCCCGCCATGCCCCGTCGCGCTCCCGCGGACTACCGGAACGCCTGCGCCAGCCGCACGGCCAGCTCGAGCGCCCGCTGCATCGCGTCGGCCGTCACCGCCGGCACGATGCGCACCACCGCCGCCAGCGTCAGCAGCCCGACGAACAGCTGCAGCGGATACCCGATGATGAAGATGTTCAGCGCGGGCGCCGCCCGCGTCAGCAGGCCGATCGCCAGCTCGAGCACGAGGAGCACGACGATCACGGGCGCCGCCAGCCGGACGCCCTCCGTGAAGATGAGCCCCAGCATCTGCGTGACCGTCGGCACGAGGCTCGGCCCGATGTGGCCCAGGCCGATCGGCAGCGCGCGGTACGACGCCGCGAGCGCCCGGATCACCACGTGGTGGCCGTCGAGCGCGAAGAACACGTAGAGGGCCAGCGACGAGTAGAGGGTGGCGATCGTATTGTTCTGCACGCCGGTCTGCGGGTCGATGATCGACGCATACGAGTAGCCGAGCTGAAACCCGGTCAGGTACCCGGCGAGCTCCGCCACCGCGACGACCAGGCTGACCGACATCGCCAGGGCAAGGCCGATCGCCACCTCACGGGTGACGACGATCGCCAGGCTGGTCACCGTCAGCGCGCCCGGCAGCGCCACCACGGGCGCCAGGACGACGGCGAGGGTGACGGCGAGGCCGATCTTCACCATCGACGGCGCGAACAGGCTGCCGAAGATCGGGGTGAACGCGACGAGCACGCCCGTCCGCACGAGCACGAGGCCGAACCGGACGAGCGGCGTCAGGTCGATCAATGAATCAGCTCCGGCAGCCGGTTGATGAGCTGCTCGGAAAAGCCGATCACTTCCCGGAGCATCCAGGGGAAGGTCAGCGCGAACACGACGAAGATCGCGGCCGCCCGGGGGATGAAGGCGAGGACGCTGTCCTGGATGGACGTGACCGTCTGGAAGATGCTGACGAGCACGCCGGCGACCACGCCCGCCAGCAGCATCGGCAGCGTCACGATCATCGCCAGTTCCACGGCCTGCCGGATGATTCCGACCGCCAGCGCAGCAGACATCGCGTGTCCCTCAGAAGAAGCTCCGGACCACGGAGCCGACCACCAGGTTCCAGCCGTCGATCATGACGAACAGGAGGATCTTGAACGGCAGCGAGATCATCGCCGGCGGCAGCTGCAGCATGCCCATCGACAGCAGCGTCGTCGACACGACCAGGTCGATCAGCAGGAACGGCACGAACAGGAAGAAGCCCATCTGGAAGCCGGTCTTGAGCTCCGAGATGATGTAGGCGGGAATCACGACGCGCAGCGACAGGTCGGCCGGCGTGGCCGGCCGCGGCGAGTGCGACAGGTTCACGAACAGCGCCAGATCCTTTTCGCGCGTCTGCTTCAGCATGAACGTCCGCAGCGGCGGCGTCGCCGCCGCGATCGCCTGGCTCAGATCGATCTTGCCCGCCAGCGCCGGCTGCACGGCCAGCGTGTTGATCTGATCGGTGACCGGCGCCATGATGAACAGCGTCAGGAACAGCGCCAGCCCGATCAGGATCTGATTGGACGGCATGTCCTGCGTGCCGAGCGCCTGCCTCAGGAAATGAAAGACGATGACGATTCTCGTGAACGAGGTCATCGTCATGAGAATCGCCGGCAGGAAGGTCAGCAGCGTCAGCAGCAGGACGATCTGCAGCGGCGCAGAGACCGTGCCGATGCCGTCGATCTTCAGATTCAGGTTCTGCGGCGGCGCGGCCGCCGCCGCCGCGGGGACCGCCAGCAGCACGCCGAACGCCAGCGCCACGAGCCCGCCGGGACGCTTCACGACACGCTCCCCTCGGCCGGCGGTCCGAGCCGCCGATCGAGCGCCGGGCCGAAGCCGGCGCCCGGCGCCTGCAGCTCCGTCACCAGCGACACCTGCGCCGGCGTGAGCCCCAGCAGCAGCCGCCGCCCTTCCACCGCCACGATCACCAGCGAGCGATGCTCGCCCAGCGATACCGCCGTTTCCACCGAGACCGCCTGCTCCCGGCGCCGCGGCAGCTTGAGCTTGCCCCGCCGCAGCAGCCACGCCAGCGCGCCGAGCAGCGCCAGCACGACCGCCACCGCGATCAGGTTCCCCGCCCCGATGCCGACGCCGCCGCCAGCCCACGATGCCAGCGGCGCAGGCGGCGCCGCCAGCCCCGTCACGCCAGCACCTCGCCCGGTGTCTCCATCGACGGCAGGATCTCGGTCACCCGCACCGACGTGCTGTCCTCGATGATCACCACCTCGGCGCGGGCCAGCGGCGTGCCGTGCATGAGAATCAGCAGCTCGTCGCCCGCCGCCTGCGACAGCCGGAGCACGGAGTTCCGCTCGAGTGTCAGCAGCCGCCGCACCGTGACCGTCCCCGTCCCCAGATGCACCGTGACCGGGCAGACCAGGTCGAAGAACGGCGCGAACGGCGAGATCGCCGCCTCGACCGGCTCAGAACTGGACGACGAAATCGGAGAAGAGGACATCGACCACCGGCACCGTTCCCAGGATCGCGTCGACGCGATCGCTGATCGCTTTCTTCAAGGCCTGCTTGCCCTGCGGCGTCACCAGCGCATTGGCCTGCTGCTGCGTCAGCAGCTCCAGAATCGCCGACCGGATCCGCATGAGCGTCACGTCGTCCTTCTTGATCGTGTCCGCCTGCGACGCTTGCGGCACCACGAGCTGAATCGTCGTCCGCAGGAACTGGTTCCCGCCCTGGTCCGCGAGATTGACCAGGAACGGCTGGAGCGGCACGATGCCGTGCGCCTCGGCGGCCGTCACCACGACCGGGGCGGCCGCCTTCGCTTCCACGGTGGCGCCGCCGCGCCGCGACCACCAGACGCCGGCACCGCCGGCGCCCGCCACGAGCACCACGATCACCAGCACGAGCGAAATCATCTTCCAGGGATTCGAGGCCGGCTTGGCCGGCTTGGCTGGAACGTCGTCTTCGCTGCTCATATCGTCATCAGCACCTGTAAGAGGTCACACACCACTGACAGGGCTGGACGGAGCAAGGCAGGTGCCGCGCGGGATCGCGGCCGCAGAACGGGAGAATGCCTGAAAACCGGCCCGAACAGGCCGGATCGGGCCTGCGGCCGGCCGGGACGCCGACGCCCTGACGTCAGGCCGACAGCATCGGCAGGCCTCGCGCCGCTTACGCGTGAATCTCGAACGTCGGTCCCCCGCCCGCCGGCGGCGTGCTCGGCCGCAGACGCGCCGGCGGCTGGCTCGACGGCGGCCGCCGCCGCGGCGTGTCCGGATTGGTCGGCGTGATGGCCAGCTGCCCCAGATGCAGCCCCTGGCCCTGGAGCGCCGACTGCAGCTCCTGGGTGTGCGCTTCCATCCAGGACCGCACCTGCGGCGTGTCAGCCTGCAGGTGCGCCATGACGACCCCCTGCTGCACGCGCAGCGAGACAGTCACCGCCCCGAGGTACTCGGGATTCAGCGTGACCGTGGCCTCGCCCACGCCGTTCTGCCACTGGGTCTTGATCGCCTGGATGATCTGCCCAGGAAGCGCGGCCTCGGCCGGCGGCGCCGCGCCGGGTGCCGGAGCCGTCCCTGCCGCGCCGGCCGCCGGCGCGGAGGAGGGAACGGTGAACGGCATCCCCATCGGCGCGGCGGCTGGCGTCGGCGGAGCGGTCCCACCGCCGCCGGCTCCGCCCGCCCCGGCGCCTGTCTGCCCGGAGCTCTGCCCGCCGGTGCCGGCCCCCCCGGCCTGCGTCTTCACGACCGCCACATCCACCGTCGTCGCGGCCGCCCCTGCCCCGGACGTGGTGGCCGAACCGGACGATGACTGGCTCTGCCCGCTCGCCGCCATGGCCGCGGTATTGGCGGCGACCGCGGCGTTCGAGCCGGGCGCGGGCGGAGCCGTACTGCTGCCCGGCGCCGCGGATGCGGTCGCGCTCGCGGTCGGCGCGGCCGCCGGTTCGGACTGACTGTTCAATGCCGCCTGGACCACGCTGCGGGCCACCGACTGCGCATCCTGCGGGGCCGCGCCATGAGGCGGTGCGGGCGCCATCGGCGCGTGCGCGGCTGGCGGCGCGCCGGCCGGCTTTGCTGCCGGGGCGGCGGCGGCCGAGCCGGGCGCGTTCGAATCCTGGGAGCCGACCTGCGCGCCGGCGGATGTCGCGGCGGTGTCCGGAGCGGGCGCGGCGGAAGGGGTCGCCGTGGCAGTCGTCAGGGCCTGGATCCGCTGCGCCGCCGCTGCCGCCGCAAGCGCGGCCCGACCGGTCCCGCTGCCGTCGGTCACGGACGCGGATAAGTTCCCCTGCGCGCCCCCCGGGCCAGGCATGGCGGCCGGCGCCGCCGGACCGTTTGCCGGCTGGGGGCTCGCGCTCGTCGCCGAACCGTCGCCCTGCGGATCTGCCGTCTGGTCGCTCGAACCGGCCGCGGCCCCGTTCGTAGCGGCAGCCGAGGCATTCGGGACACCCGCGCCGGCGGTCACACCGGACGACGCGTCGGGATTCGCCGGCAGTGGAGTCTGCACCTGCGCGAGAGGGACGAGATTGAGCGGCA
>DATLRO010000115.1:0-6878 GCA_035534615.1 Vicinamibacterales bacterium | reverse complement strand
CTTCCGCGACTAAAATGGGGGCCGCGAGGGACGACGATGCCGCGACGCTACTGGCTGATGAAATGCGAGCCGGCCGCCTACACGATTGACGACCTGAAGCGGGACGGGACGACGAGCTGGGAAGGGGTGCGCAACTATCAGGCGCGGAACTTCATGCGCGACGACATGCAGGTGGGCGACGGCGTCCTGTTCTACGCCTCGAATGCCGAGCCGTCAGGCGTCGTGGGGCTCGCCGAGATCGCGAAGGCCGGGTACCCGGATCACTTCGCCTGGAAAAAGGGGCACAAGTACTTCGATCCCGGGACCGACAGGAACTCACCGACCTGGTACATGGTCGACATCGCGTTCAAGGAGCGGTTTGCCGGCACGATCCCGCTCGAAACGCTGAAGGCGACCAGGGGTCTCGAGGCGATGATGGTGAATCGGAAAGGGAGCCGGCTGTCGGTTCAGCCGGTGACGAAGGGCGAGTACGACATCGTCGTGCGGCTCGGCCGGGAGATGGCGCGAGACGCCGGCCGGCGCGGCCGTCAGTCAGCTTCCGGCTCGTAGCCGAGCTGCCGGGCGACATAGAAGCAGCCGAGCGCAATGAGCACGGAGACCGCGGCGATGATGATCGCCTGCGTGTCCGGCCGCTTCAGCTGCTCGAGCCCTTCCGACATCAGGACCCCCGTCCCGCCGTAGAGAATACCCATCTGCCGGGCATCCGCCTGCGCATAGCCCGGCAGCAGCTGGTCCATCGTCGGGCCGGCGTACCGCGTTTCGAACCAGTACAGCAGCCACGCGCCGCTGATCCCGACCAGCAGCACCAGGGCGCCAATCGTTCTGAGCCGCTTGCGCAGCCTGAGCGAGGAGGTCGGGTCGTCGTGGCGATTGTCGTTCATGGCTGTGGCGCCCCTCGAAACCTCAGCAAGGGTCCTTACCTGTACGATACGCCAGAGCCTCCCGGAGTGCTTCAGGGCGGCCTTCGGCTTCCGATCGCTTCGTCGCGTCCAGGCCGGTGCCCTGGACGTCCGGACGCGGCGCCGCGGCGGTCGTGTCAGGCGCGCGCGTGTGCGGCCGCCCACTCGATGGCGTAGTCGGCGACTTCCTGCCAGCCGGCATCGGCAATCAGCCAGTGCGTGCGATCCGGGAACGGTTTGTACTCGGTCGCGGCCGTCGATTGCCGCTGCTTCCGGTACGTCGCCTTGACCATCGACATCGAAACCGTGCGGTCCCTTTCGCCGGCGACCAGCAGCAGGGGGGCACGGGCGGCATTCGAGAAGTTGATCCCGTTTCCGATGAAGAACGCGGCCTGATAGTAGATCCGGCCGGGCGTCGGCACGACGTGGCGCTCGTAGGCCTCCCGCTGCTCGTCGGGGGACGACAGGTGCATGAAGCCCCACGCAAACTGCGGCAGCGTCATCGTCAGGACGCGATTCCATCCTTTCCACGCCGTGAAAACGGGCAGCGCACCGTACAGGACCGTCGGCGTGGGAAAGACGCCGGCGCACGGGGCGGGATCGATCGCGACGCCGGCCGCGCCGAGACCGCGGTCCAGCAGCATCTGGACGAACAGGCCGCCGAAGGAATGGCCGATCAGGATGGGCGGCTCCGGCAGCGCGCGAACCAGCCGCTCGTAGTGGTCGACGATGCGGCCGATGGTGAGCGTCCCGAGATCAGGATGCGGCGAGCGCCGCAGCTCGGCGACCGGACGGTCCTGGAGCGGCCAGCCGGGCGCCTGGCAGGCGAAGCCTTTCGCCTCGTAGTGGCCGCGGAAGAGGTCCCAGGAGGCTGGCGTCAGCCAGGCTCCATGAACGAGCATCACGGTCCTGGACATGCTCGGTGCTCGGTGCTCAGTCCTCGGTGGCTCGGTGGCTCGGTGCTCGGTGCCCCATTCCCGCGCCGATCATTCACGCAGCACCTGGTGCACCAGTGCGATCGCCATGGAGCCCTCACCGACGGCCGAGGCCACACGCTTCATGCTGCCTTCCCGGATGTCGCCCACGGCGAACACGCCCGGCAGGCTGGTCTCCAGGAGGTGGGGCGGCCTGGTCAGGGGCCAGCCAGCCGCGGCGAGGTCCTCCGGCGTCAGCGTCGGCCCGGTCCTGATGAAGCCGTTCTCGTCCAGCGCCACGCACCGGTCGAGCCAATGCGTATTCGGCACGGCGCCGGTCATCACGAAGAGGTGCCCGATGTCGCGGGTCTCGACCGTTCCGTCCCCGTTGTTCCGCCAGGTGACCCGTTCGAGGTGCCGGCCGCCGTCGAGCGCCGCGATCTCGGTCCGCGGCCGCAGCACGATGGCGGGGTTCTCCTCGATCCGCCGGATCAGATAGCGCGACATGCTGTCGGCCAGACCGCCCGATCGGACGAGCACGTGGACGCGCCGCGCGGTCCGCGCGAGAAAGACGGCCGCCTGGCCGGCCGAGTTTCCACCGCCGACCACGACGACCTCCTCGCCGGCGCAGAGCTGCGCCTCGATCGGGCTCGCGCCGTAGTACACCCCCGCACCCTCGAACTGTGCGAGGTTCTCGATTCCCAGCTTGCGGTACTGCGCCCCGGACGCGATGATCACCGTCCGCGTCGGCAGCCGCGACCCGCCGTCGATCTCCACGACATAGGGCTTCCGGTCGCACGTGAGCCGTCTGGCGCCCTTCGCGACGAGAATCTGGGCACCGAACTTCTGCGCCTGCGCGTACGCCCGCGTCGTCAGCTCTGCCCCCGAGACGCCGGTGGGAAACCCGAGATAGTTCTCGATCTTGGAGCTCGCGCCCGCCTGGCCTCCCGGAGCGTCCGCCTCCAGCACGAGGACATCCAGCCCTTCGGACGCGCCGTACACGGCGGCGGCCAGTCCCGACGGCCCGGCGCCGACGATGACGACGTCGCGAAGCTGCGTCTGGTCGATGGCGTCATTGAAGCCCAGACAGTCGGCAATCTGCTGATTCGTCGGATTCCTGAGCACGATCTGGCCGCGGCAGATCAGCACCGGCACGTCGTTGATGTCGACCTTGAAGCGGTCGAACAGTTCCTGGACGCCGGTGTCGCTGTCGAGGTCGAGGTATACGTGCGGATATCCGTTGCGCGAGAGAAACTCCCTGATGCGCAGCGTGCCGGGCGAATGGGCCGACCCGAGGAGCACGACGTCGCCCAGCCGCTGCTTGATCATCTCGAGGCGACGGAAGATGAACGCCCGCATCAGGACGTCGCTCAGGTCGCTGTCGGTCTGGACGAGAGACAGCAGCTGATCGCGACCGAGCTCGATGACCTCGCCGGCGTCGCGGGCGCGGAGGCGGACGAGCGAGGGGCGCCCCGAGAGCTGGTTCACGTCGCCGCTGAATTGCCCCCGCTCGTAAACGACCACCAGGACGTCACCGTCGGCCGACGGCCGGATCACGTCGAACTGTCCGGCGTTGACGACGAAGAAGCGGGTGACCGGCTGGCCTGCCTCGACCAGCACGTCGCCTGCGGACACCTGGCGCAGGTGCCCGTGCGCCGCGAGGCGCGCCATCTGCGGCGAGTCCAGTCTGGGAAACACCTGATCGACCGGCAGGCTGAGCGAGGATGGCGCGAGAGGCTCGTCACTCATTTCTCATTCCTCGCCGCGGGCTGGTACGTGCCGGGCTCGGTGCGCGCGGCGATCGCCAGCCGGTTCCACGCGTTGATGGTGCAGACGGCGAGCGTCAGATCGGCCAGTTCCTTCTCGCTGAACTGCGACCGGGCCTGCTCATACACGGCGTCGGGCACGTGGCCGCTGGCGACGAGCGTCACGGCTTCGGTCCAGGCCAGCGCCGCCCGTTCGCGGTCGGTGTAGTACGGGCACTCCCGCCAGGCGTCCAGCGAATAGAGCCGCTGCTCGTGCTCCCCGATCGCCCGCAGGTCCTTCCAGTGCATGTCGAGGCAGTAGGCGCATCCGTTGATCTGCGACGCGCGCAGCTTGATCAGGTGCACCAGCGAGGCCTCGAGCCCGCAGCTCCCGAGGTACCGCTCGAGGCCCACCATCGCCTCGTAGGCTCCGGGAGCGGACCTGACGTAGTTGAAGCGTGGCGGCATGAGCCCTCCCTGCAGATGGATCGACGACTCTCCGGCCGGCGGCAGGGACACGGCTGCACGCCGGCGGACGAGTCGTCGCGGCGCGGCGTCAGCTCGTGCGGCCGGCGAACTCGCGCGTCTCGGTGTGGACCTTCACCTTCTCCCCCTGTTTGATGAACAGCGGCACCTTGATTTCCATCCCCGTCTCCAGCGTGGCGAGCTTGGTGACGCTGCCGCTCGCCGTGTCGCCCCGGGTGCCGGGCTCCGTGTAGGTCACCTCGAGCTCCACGTACGGCGGGAACTCGAGGCCGATCGGGTGGCCGTTGTACTTGTGGATCTGGACCGTCTGGTTGTCGGCCAGCAGCAGCCGGTCGTCGCCGACCGCATCGGACGTCAGGGTCAGGTCCTCGAAGGTCGACTGGTCCATGAAGTGGTAGCCGTCGGTCCCCGCATACTGATACACGGCCTCGACCTTCACGAGGTCCGGCTCACCGAACTTCTCGCCCGCCTTGAAGGTCTTGTCGAACACGGCGCGCGTCAGCAGGTTCCGCATCTTGATCCGCACCAGCGTCTGCCCGCCCCGCGCCGTCGGCTTGGAAATGTCGACATCGAGACAGTGGTACGGCGCCCCTTCGTGCTCGAAGAACATCTTCCGCTTGAGATTGATCGCTTCAATCAGGCCGGCCATGATCTCCTCGTTCCCTTCGCCCCGGAATCAATCCGGCCAGTGTATCGCAAGCGGCGGCTGGAGCGACCGCCCCGCGTCCCGGCGCCCGGCCGTCCGGCGATTTGCCCCGGATCTCCGGCTGGTGTTCGAATCGCCGCCCCCCGGGAGGCCTGCCGTGCTACAAGAAAGAGGATGCGGCGCCTGCTCCCGGTGTGTTGCCTCGGCCTGGCCCTCGCGACGGGCGGCTGGTCCGCGCGCGAGACGAACCGTCCTCCGGCCGGCCACGACTGGACCCGTTTCGGCTGGGACGCCGGCCGGTCGAACGCCTCGACGGCCCCCACCGGCATCAGCGCCGCGAACATCGCGTCGCTTCACAGGCAGCAGGTCCGCCTCGACGGCACGGTCGACGCCTCCCCGATCTACCTCGCCGGCGTGCGGGTGAACGGCGGCACCCATGACGTCTTCTTCGTCACGACGACCTACGGGAAGACGCTGGCAATCGACGCGAACGACGGCTCGATCCTGTGGCGATACACGCCGCCGGGCTACGCGTCCTGGGCGGGCTCCTACCGGATCACGACCGCCACGCCGGTCGCCGACCCGGACCGGCAGTTCATCTACGCCGCCTCGCCGGACGGGCATGTCGAGAAGCTCGCCGTGGCGGACGGCCGCGTCGTGTGGAGCACGGCGATTACGCGGCTGCCGCAGCGCGAGAAGATCGCGGCGTCGCTCAACGACTTCGACGGCCGGGTGATCGCCACGACCGGCGGGTACATCGGTGACGAGCCGCCGTACCAGGGCCACGTGGCGATTCTCGATGCCGTGACCGGGCGGCTCGCGCACGTCTGGAACTCGCTCTGCAGCGACCGCAGCGGCCTGCTCGACCCGCGCACCTGCCCCGAGAGCGACTCGGCGATCTGGGGGCGCGCCGGCGCCGTGATCGATGCCCGGACGGGGAACATCTTCGTGGCGACCGGCAACGGCCGCTGGGACGGCCGCACGTACTGGGGCGACGCGACGGTCGAACTGGACGCGACCGCCACGCGCGTGCTCGGCAGCTACACGCCGGTGAACACCGAAGCGCTGAACGAGGCCGATCTCGACCTCGGATCGACCTCGCCCGTCCTGCTGGGCGGCGGCGAGGTGGCGCAGGGAGGGAAGGACGGACGCATCCGGCTGCTCAGCCTGCAGGCGATGCGCGGCGCGACTCCGCACCGCGGCGGCGAGCTGCAGATGATGTCGACGCCGTCCGGCACCGACCTCTTCACGGCGCCGGCGGTGTGGCACAGCGGCGCGGCGACCTGGATGTTCGCCGCGGACAACGGCGGCACGGCCGCCTGGGTGGTGCGCAACGGCCGGCTCGAGCCGCGGTGGCGGAACGACCACGGAGGAACGAGCCCGGTCGTCGCCGGCGGGCTGCTCTACGTCTACGATCCGGGCGGCGGCCTGCGCGTGTACCGGCCGGAGACCGGGCTCGAAGTGGCCGTGCTGAAGTGCGGCGCCGGACACTGGAACAGCCCGATCGTCGTGGACGGGAAGATCGCCCTGCCGGAAGGAAGCGCCAACCGGCACCTCACGACCGGCGTGCTGGATATCTGGCGCCTGCCGGCCTCGAGCGGCCGGTGAACGCAGGCGGCCGGGCCGCAGGATTCTCCAGGTCGGCCGGCCGCGCCAGGTAGTACGATCCCCACGGATCATCATCATGACCCACGGCTTCACGCTGTTCGAGACCCCCATCGGTCGCTGCGCCGTCGTCTGGGGCGGCCGCGGTCTCGTTCGCGTGCACCTGCCCGAAGGGCGCGACGCCGACACCCGGGCGCGCCTGCTCCGGACGTCTCCCGAGGCGCGCGAAGCGCCGCCCCCGGCCGGGGTGCAGCAGGCGATCGACGGGATTGTGGCGCTGCTGCGCGGTGAGACGAGTGACCTGTCGGCCGTCGCACTCGACATGGACGCGATCCCGCCGTTCCATCGCCGGGTGTACGACGTCGCCCGGACGATTCCGCCCGGGACGACGCTGTCGTACGGCGAGATCGCGGCGCGGCTGGCGGCGCCGGGGGCGGCGCGCGCCGTCGGCCAGGCGCTCGGACGGAACCCGTTTCCGATTGTCGTGCCGTGCCATCGCGTCCTCGCCGCCGGCGGCAGAGCGGGCGGGTTCTCCGCACCCGGCGGGCTGGCGACGAAATTCCGCCTGCTGGCGCTCGAAGGG
>DATLRO010000114.1:0-8270 GCA_035534615.1 Vicinamibacterales bacterium | reverse complement strand
CGCCGCGTCGGCGCCCGACGACACGTGGGAGTCGGTCACCTGGGGCACGGGAACGGGCGGCCCGCTCACCGCACGCTTCGTCGCCCTGCGTGTCCGCCCACCGAAGGGACGAGGCGAGCGCTGGCTCCTTTGCGAGCGGTCAGCGACCGACGAGCGCAAATACAATCTGCTGCATCTGCCGCCGCACACGCCGTTGGTCGACCTCGTCGCGCTCGCGCGGAGTCGGTGGCCCATCGAACAGCAGTATCGAGAGCTCAAAGACGATCTCGGGCTCGATCACGAGGAGGTCGTGCAGTGATCGGGAGTCATTGCACAATCCGCTTCACAATCGACTGGACGGCGACAGGGCGGTGCCGCTAAACTGTTGATTCCACTCAGCCGGAGAGATGTCCGAGTGGTTGAAGGAGCACGCTTGGAAAGCGTGTGTAGGGGAAACTCTACCGTGGGTTCGAATCCCACTCTCTCCGCCAACCTTCGCTCGCCTTCGGCGAGCTTCGGTTGGCAAGCCGAGCAAGGCTCCTGAGAGTGCGAAGGTTGTCCGCCGAAGCCGCGTAGCGGCGAAGGCGGACGGATCCCACTCTCTCCGCCGATTTCGCTGTTGTACTCCGTCCCACATCTGAAAAGCGTCCCGAAGCCCCATTCCGCGCTTCGCGAGCCGCCTGTCGTCACGCAGGCGCTGCGACCAGGATATTCCCTCCGTGAGCGACGCGCCGCCGTCCCAGCGCCGAGCTTCAGCTCGGCCTGCGGCATGAGGTATCGTTGACCGCATCAGGCCATGGACAACAACTTCTCGTTCGTAGTCGGAAGAACGGCGGTCCTCGCAATGGACTGCCAGCAGTTCATCGTCTCGCAGTCCGGGGAAGGACAGGAGGGTCTCATCGAGCGGGCCGCCGGCCTGCTGCGTGCGGCCCGTGCGGCCGGCGTGCTCGTCGTGCACGTGCGGGTCGGCTTTCGCCCGGGGCTGCCGGAGGTGAGCGACCGGAACCGGGTGTTTGCCGCCCTCAAGACGAATCGCCAGTGGCAGGAGGCGTTCGCGGGTCCGGCCGCCGATGTCCATCCGGCGCTCGGACCCGAGCCGGGCGACGTCGTCGTCACCAAGCATCGCGTCGGTGCGTTCACCGGCACCGACCTGGACATGATTCTGCGGGCCAGGGACGTCGACACCCTGGTGCTGTTTGGCATTGCCACGAGCGGCGTGGTGCTCTCGACGCTGACGACCGCCTTCGACGCCGATTATCGGCTGGCGGTCGTCGCCGACTGCTGCGCGGACCGCGATCACGAGCTGCACGACAGCCTGGTCCGGCGCTACTTTCCCAGCCGTGGCGACGTGATCACGGCGAGCGAGTGCGGGCGGGCGCTGCAGGCCGGGTGACCGACGCACGGAACCCTACAACCCCAGAAGCGCCTCCGCATTCCCATGCGCGATGCGCTCCCTGTCAGCCGGGCTGACGGGGAGTCCATCCAGGAACAGGCGCGCACGGGCCATCAGCGCGTACGGATGATCGGCCGAGAACATGATCCGATCCACCCCCACTTCGAGCAGCAGGTTGAGGAAGGTCGGCGTGAAGTTGAAGCCGCTGAACGTGTAGTGCAGGTTCTCGCGCAGATACGTGCTGATCGGCCGTTCGAGCCGCGTCATCGCAGGCGGCATGGTGTCGAGGCGCTCGATCATGAACGGCAGCCCCTCGCCCAGGTGCCCGACGACGACCTGCAGCGTCGGATAGCGATCGAAGACGCCCCCGAGAATCAGCCGGATGACGTGAATCGCGGTTTCGATGTGCCAGCCCCAGCCGGCGTTCGCGAACATGTACGACACGGCCGGGGAGAACCGGCCGTACGACGCCTCCACGACCGGCTGCGGAGGCTGTGTCGGGTGCAGATACACGGGCACACGGAGCGCCTGCGCCCGTTCGAAGATCGGCCAGAAGAACGGCTCGTCGAGGTACCGGCCGCGCACGTGCCCGTTGATAATGGCACCCTTGAAGCCGAGATCGCGAACCGCGCGCTCCAGTTCGTCTGCGGCCCGGTCGGGCGCGGGCGTGGGGATCGTGGCAAACCCGGCCAGGCGCGACGGGTTGTCCCTGACCGCGTCGGCGATGAACTGATTCGATTCGCGGGCGATGGCGACGGCATCGCCCGCGTCGAGCTGCTCCACGCCCGGCGAAGTGAGCGACAGCACCTGCACGTCGATGCCTGCGGCATCCATCTCGGCGATCCGGCCGCGGCCGACGTCACACAGCTGGTTCAGCAGCCGGGCGCGCGGGCCCGTGAACGCCTGCGCATGCTCCTTCAAGCCGCGTCCCGGGGCCGCCATGAAGGCCGGGCTTGCATAGTGCTCTTCGAGCGTGATGGTTCGCATAAGGCTGAGCTGCCAGGACCCGGAGCGTCCCGCCTACCGCTGCTTGACGCCCTCGGCCTGGTCGACGGTCGTCCAGTGCGTGCCGTCCTTCGAGGTTTCGATCTTCACGCTGACGCGGTCGGGCGGTGCCCAGTTGTAGACGATCCGCTCGCCGGTCCGCTTGCCGGGGACCGCCTTGCGCCCGTATTCGACCCACACGTTGCCGTGGATGTCCATGCGCGACACGAACGGGTCCTTGCCGCTCTCCCCGATCGAGTACAGCTCGTAGTGCCAGTAGCCGTGATCCACGGTGTTGTAGGTGTCGACGACGAGCGACTCGACCTTGTGGCCGCCCCAGTCGTTGCTGAAGGTGCACTGCAGGTAGAGATGGTTCGCCGACCAGTCGCACTGTTCGTCCCAGGTGAACGGCTGCGCCGGCGTCTTCGCGGTCGCCGCCGCCTTGCCGTGGAACACCCAGTGGCCGACCGAGATGTCCAGCTTCTGCCGCTCCGGAGACGACGCCTGGCCCGCCGCCAGCAACGGCGCGACGCCGAAGGCGGCGCTGCAGACAAGTGCGAGCAAGAGACTTCGCTTCATGACCATCCTCCTTCTCGGCTCACGATGCACGCGGCCGACCTGTCCGGCTGAGACCTCATAGCGTGTCGCTCCGGTGCGGTCGAGTCAAGAGCGGAGGCAGCTCGACCGGTGCCATCGCGTCGCGGCGCCCGCTCCTGTATGCTGGGGGCCTGGAGGGAGCTCAATGAAGACACGACATAGGCTCGTGCTGGTCGCGGGCATGGCCTGCCTGGCGCTGGCGTCTGCCGGCTTATCCGGTGTGGCGACCGCCGCGACCGCCGTACAGCCGTACCATCTCGTGAAGAAGGTCACGCTCGGCGGCTCGGGCGGGTGGGACTACTTCGCCGTCGAGCCCGGCACGCATCGCCTCTTCATCGCCCGAGACACGCACATGATGATCGTCGGGCCCGACGGTCACATGATCAAGGACGTCTCCGGCATGAACGGGGCGCACGCCATCGCGTTCGCGCCGAAGCTGGGACGGGCGTTCACGAGCAACGGCCGGGCGCATTCGGTGACCGTCTTCGACCTGAAGACGCTGCTCCAGGCGCGCGACATCCCGATTCCGGGCCGCGACCCGGACGGCATCCTGTACGAACCGGCCTCGAACCGGGTGTTCACCTTCAACGGCCGCGCGGACGATGCGACCGCGATCGACGCGAGTACCGCGACCGTGGTCGGCCGCGTGGAGCTGCCGGGGCGCCCCGAAACCGCCCAGGCCGACGGCACCGGGAAGATCTACGTGAACATCGCCGACAAGAGCGAGCTGAGCGAGTTGGACGCGAAGACGCTGCGCGTGCTGCACACCTGGCCGATGGCGCCGTGCGAGGATCCGGCGGGGCTGGCGATTGACGTGGCGCATCACCGGCTGTTCGCCGGCTGCCGCAACGGTTTGATGGCGGTGATCGATTACACGACCGGCAAGGTGGTGGCCCACTTCCCGATCGGGCAGGGCAACGATGCAGCCCGCTTCGATCCGGGCACGCAGCTCGCGTTCGCGTCGTGCGGCGACGGGACGATTACCGTGGCGCACGAAGACTCGCCGGACAAGTACACCGTCGTGCAGACCATCCACACGCAGCGCGGCGCCCGCACGATGGCGCTCGATCGCGTGTCGCACCAGATCTACACGGTGACGTCGAAGCTCGGCCCCGCGCCGCCTCCCACGGCCCAACGGCCGCACCCGTACCCGACCCTCGTGCCGAACACCTTCACGCTGTTCATCTACAGCCAATAGAGGAGAGGGGGGACGTCGTAGCGCCGAGCTTCCCGCTTCCGAGAAGGTGTGGCGGAGTGAAGATGAGGGGTTGACAGCGGCTCGCTCGTGCCGATAGATAGACCAGAGCGTTGCCGCATGCATCCGCGCCACGCGGCCGGGCGCCTCAACCACGGGAGTTCTTCTCGATGCGCAGACAGCTCATCCTGCTCATCGCGGCGCTGGTCGCGTTCGCCTCCGCTGCCGTGATCCACGCCACCGGCCGGGGCGGGATCGACCTCGCCGCCACGTCGGCCTCGCAGTGGGTGCAGAACGCCCGGGCGAATGCCGAAGACCTGTCGCGCATGCGCAACGCCCGGATGGTCCAACGCTTCCGGCGCCTCGGGCTGCTCGTGCCGGTGCCTGCCGCCACGTCGTGGTACTACCTGTACCGGATTCCGGCGAGGTTTCACTACCTGCGACCGTGGGCGCGCCTCTTCCTGAACCGGCTCGGGCGCGAATACCACGCCCGCTTCGGCGCGCGGCTGCGCGTGACGGCGCTTCTTCGCACGGTGCGGTACGAAGAGTATCTCGACCGGCGCAATGCGAACGCCGCGCCCGCCTCGGGCGGCGACCGGTCGTCGCACCTGACCGGCGCCACGCTCGACATCTCGAAGCGGTTCATGTCGCCCGCCGAAGAGGACTGGATGCGCCGGGTGCTCTTCGGGCTCCGTCGCCGCAGCGTCCTCTACGCCATTGAAGAGTTCTATCAGCCCTGCTTCCACGTGATGGTGTACCGCAACTATCTCGGCTACGTCCGGGAGATGTCGTCGTCACCCCATCGCAGGACCGAGGCTGCAGCTCGGTTCGGTCCGTCGTAGCGCCGCAGGCGCGAAGGCGGAAGCTCGGTCCAGAGATCCTCGTCATCGCACCGGGCTTCCCGTGGCCGTCGCAGGTCGATACCTCAGCGCCGCCCATGTCGATGACGAGGAGGTCACCCGCGTAGCCGGCGTCCAGAATGGCGCCGACGTCGAACGCCGAGACGGGCATGCTCCCAGGCGGCGCCACCTCTTCGCGCACGACGGACTCCTGGAGGCTCAGCCGCCGGTGCCGGCCCGCCCCCTGCGCCGCCGGAAGCCGAAGACGATGACCACGTAGCCCAGCAGGACGAAGCCGATCATCCTGAAGGCCACCTTCTGCCGGAGCGTCACGGCGAAGATCACCTCGGCCACGGCGAACACCCAGACGAACGCCTCGCCCAGCAACGCCTGCCCCCACCGCGCCGGCATCCCGCCGGAGGGGACACGCGGGCGCAGCGCCGGCCACAGCCGCGGCACCGCGCGGCAGAACGCGGCGTACGAGTCGCCCTGCGACTCGAGGAGCTGCGCCTCTTCCCGCAGGATCAGCCGGCGACAGAAGATGTAGTTCAGCCCGACCAGGACGACCCAGCCCGCCCGGCTCGCCATGACTCCGATCCCCGCGCTCAGCAGCACGAGACCGAGATAGAGCGGATTGCGCAGGTAGCGGAACGGGCCGTCGGCCACGAGCGCCTCGCTGTGCAGCCTCAAGTCGTGCACCACGTCGCTCTTCAGGTACGCCGCCGCCCACGTGCGGATCGCCGCCGCCGCGATCGCCAGCAGCGCGCCGAACCCGAAGACCATCTGCAGGACCGTCCGGTCGTGGGCCGAGCCGGCCCGAACGGGGCGCCCGAGCATCCACCCCGCGACGGCCACTCCGGCATTGACGTGGTCGAACGTGTAACAGGAGAACCCGATCCAGTAGATCGCCGCGATCACGAGGAATCGGTATCGGAATTCGAATGCCGTGCCGCGCAGGCCGTTCATCGCCGCCGCCTCCCACTCCAGACCAGCCGGCCCGGATCTCCGGGCGTCACCGAATCGTCACAGGCTCCATCCGGCCTCGGGGCACCTGCCGGAACCGTGCAGACTTTCGACGAAGGATACGCGTCATACAGGACAGTCGCGACGCCACGCCGGCGGGTGCGTCCGAGTGGTGTGGCGATCTTCCAGGAGTGCATCAGCCAGGGAGGGCTTCCATGTCCAGATTCGCACGGATCTGCCTGATCGTCGGCTGGCTCGTCTCGCTCGTCTCGGTCGGCGTGCTGGCCCAGGCGTTCCACGGCCGCCGGGACCGAATCTTCTCCGGAGACAGTCTCGGCTTTCGGATCGAGCGGCGGTTCAATGGCGTTCCGACCGGCAGGCTGATGGTCCGGATCAACGGTCATTGGACCGACGTGCAGTTCGCCGTACAGCCGATGAAGGGAAGCGCGAGGTAGCCGGAGACGGCCGACCGGCCACGACGATGGCCGGTCGGTCCCCGATTCAGCGCGGCCTGTCCTCGACGACCACCCGGCCGTGCAGCGGCTGCAGCGGCCGGCTGTTGTCAGGATAGAGGCGCGTGAGCGCCGCAAGTTGCGCGGCGGACATCGTCACGGGCGTGGTCATGACGATCCACTGCACCCCCTCGGTGCACGGCGGCGTGGTCAACGACCCGCGATACCGATACGTCGTTCTCGTCGCCGGCAGCAGGCCGGCGGCGGAGATCCGGGTGTCGAACCGCCGGACCGGCCCCGGCATGGCCGGCAGGTGATCCAGGATCGGCGCGAAGGCGGGATTGCCGGCGCCGGTGTCGATCAGCACACCCACCACGGCGAGACGGCCGTCGGCGCTCTGGTTCACGAGGTGCAGTTCCGCCGCCGCCCGGCGGCCGTCGATCTCGTGCTCGCTCGGCGCGTGAAAGTGGAACTGCTGGAGATCGTACCGGGTGCCGTTCAGCTCGATGTAGCTGCCCGGATCGTAGTTCACCTGGATCGCGTGCCCGTTGTTCACGATGTTCAACCGGCCGGGCCGATAGTGGAACGTGAGGGCCCCGACGTGCTTCGGGACCGGCCGCGAGATATCGATCGGCGACTGACTCCGGCCGGTGCCGCACAGCGCGAAGGCGGGACTGAGCTCGCCCCAGTGCGCCGGCCCGTCCGCGCCGGCGAAACTCCAGTGCGGCGATGCGTCCCCGTGCCCCTGCGCTTCCACCCTTCCGAACGAGACCGAAGCGGCCAGCGCTACGGCCATCAGCACGCGTGTCGCGGTTCGAGCCATGGAAACCTCCCCTGACAGGCTCTCTTATCGCACAAAACAGGGACGCCGTGACATACCTCTGAGAGACCCGCCCGTCAATGCTGCAACCAAGCGCCAATCTCACTCCGCCGTCGGGCCGGTGCCCGGCGGCGTGACGATGCGCGGCTGAAGCGGAGCGGCCGGTCCGGACGGGGACTCCTGCGCGAGGCGGGCGAAGAATCCCGGCAGGTCGCCATCGGTCGGGCAGGTCGACGCCACCTGATGAACGCTGTGGAAGCCGAGCATCCGGTAGCTCTCGAACTGCGCCTCGCCGAACCACTGATTGGCCGTCGACTCGTGCGGAAACGCCGGGTGACTCTTTCCGTAGTTGAGCACGTCGACCGGCTCCTGCCCGCAGAGCGTCGTCTTCACGTAGATGAGGATGCCGTCCGCCGCCGTCTCCCCGTCCACTTCGCGATAGAGGATCCGGCCGATGGCGAAGTGCGGGTTGCCGTGCCCCTGGTGCTCGCGATCCATCCCGCACCCCTGGTCGAAGATGATCGGCACGCCCAGGTCGATCCGGATCTGCCGGATGGCGGTCGCCAGATCCTGGAACGTGTAGTCCGGATCGCAGCTCGCGTCGCTCACCAGCACGTAGCGGCACCGGCGCAGCACCATCTCCCACAGGCCGAGGTTCTCGAAGTGCCCGCCGTCCGAGAGGTAGACGTACGGACTCCGGTCGGTCGTCAGGCCGAGCATCTCGCGGAGGATCGGCGCAACATCCTGGCGGGGCTCCGCCGTCCGCCAGGTGCGGCGGCCGGCCCAGCCGGGGTTGCCCAGCCACGTCCCCAGCCGCGCGTTGAACAGCGTCAGCAGGAACGTCAGCGCCGGCGTCGAGAAGGCCCCCATGTTGGGACTGGCGGCCGCACCGGAGATGGTCATCGCCGTGCCGAGCGACAGGCCCGGCTTGCCGAGGTGGGGATTGCCGCCGTAGCAGGCCGACGGCCGGTAGCCGAGCGACGGCGAGCCGGTGTGCAGCGGGCTCGCGGTGAACGATTCGGCCTTCCGGTGCAGCCATCCGCGACTC
>DATLRO010000113.1:0-26686 GCA_035534615.1 Vicinamibacterales bacterium | reverse complement strand
CCGATGGTGCCAACGTTGACGTGCGGTTTCGACCGATCAAATTTTTCTTTCGCCATGGCCGGATGATGTCCTGTCGATTGTTCAATGGAGCCGATGACCGGGATCGAACCGGTGACCTCGTCCTTACCAAGGACGCGCTCTGCCTACTGAGCTACATCGGCCCGGTTCGTTGTTCCATGTTCGCGCGCCGTGTGTCCCGACTCACTGCACCGCGCCGACGGCATCCACCACCGGGATGCCGACCCTGCCGACCCTGGAGCGGGAGACGGGGATCGAACCCGCGACCAACAGCTTGGAAGGCTGTGACTCTACCACTGAGTTACTCCCGCTCGAACCCGCGAAAAGTCCGTCTGAAAAACCCGTTGCCGTCAGCCGGCGCCAGCATCCGGCCTTGCCTCGGCCTCCGATATCGGCCTGGCCTGAGCGAGGCCCGCCGGCCCGAGTCGAATGGTGGGGAGGGGAGGATTCGAACCTCCGAAGCCGCTGGGGCGGCAGATTTACAGTCTGCTGCGTTTGACCGCTCCGCAACCTCCCCGGCCCATGTCAGCCGGCGCCCCCCGAAAGGGCCGCCGGGACCTGGAACACGGTGCAGACTGTCCGCTGCATCGCTGGTACTGTGCTGCCGGCCCGTCCGTCCATCAGTTAATGAGAATGCTGGAAACGCCGTCCCAGGTGGTAGTCCTTGCGGTCCGACCGCCCCGCCGATGGAGCTGGCGGAGGGATTTGAACCCCCGACCGGCTGATTACAAATCAGCTGCTCTACCGGACTGAGCTACGCCAGCCAGACAAAGAATTGACTTTAGCACAACATGTGCCAGACGGGCAACAATTCGTCGTCCTCCGCCAACCTCAGCCGTGTGCCGGCCGCTCCCGCTGGCGGCGCGCCTCGAACAGCGCCACCCCCGCCGCCACCGAGACATTCAGGCTCCCGACGTGCCCTCGCATCGGGATGGCGACCAGCCAGTCGCACCGCTCCCGGACGAGCCGCCGCAGCCCGGTGCCCTCGGCCCCCAGCACGAACGCCGTCGGCACGGTGTAGTCGATCGCGTCATAGCGGTGCGGCCCGTCGCCCGTGAGCCCGACGGTCCAGACGCCCGCCGCCTTCAGTTCGTCCAGCGCCCGCGCGATGTTGACCACCGGCGCGATCTTCGCGTACGCCACCGCGCCGGCCGAGGCCTTCGCCGCCGCCCCGTCGAGCGCCGCCGCGCGCCGGGTCTGCACCACGACGCCGTCCACCCCGGCGGCGTCCGCCGTCCGCAGGATCGCCCCGACGTTGTGCGGATCCTCGATGCCGTCGAGAACCACCAGCAGCGCCGGTGGCGCCGCCGCGGCCACCAGTTCGGCCGGCGTGAACGTCCCGGCTCCGGCCACGTCGGCCGCCACTCCCTGGTGTACCCCGCCGCGCGCCTCGCGGTCCAGCGCCGCCGCCTCGACGCGACGCACGGGAATGCCGAGCCGCCCGGCCTCCTGCACGATCGCGTCGACCCGCGCCCCGCCGCGGCCGCTCACCCGCAGCGCGCGCACCCGTCCCGCGCGCAACGCCTCGATCACCGGGTTGATGCCGTAGATCAGCATTGTCCAATGGCGCGGGCGTCGTACCGTTACGCCGGAGCCCGGCCGGGCTCTTCCTCGATCGCCTGCGCGAACGCCGCCGCCCGCTCGCGGCAGCCGAGAATCGCCGGCACGCCGCTTCCAGCCGGCAACCCGGCCCCGGCATCGATCGCCGGCACCGCGAGATCGAGCTCCGGGCCGCCGGCGTCGCCGGTCAGCGCCGCCCGGATCGGGTGGAACAGCGCCGCCGCCTTCCGGCCGGTCCGCTGGCGCACGCGGGCCGCAACCGCGCGAAACCGCTCGCGATCCAGCCGCGGCTCGGCGGCCAGCTCCTCGGCCAGCGCCAGGACGACCTCCCGGCCGCCGGCCGCCTCGACGACCTCGCGCACGGCCGGCCGCCGGACCGCCGCGGCCGCGTCGTAGTCGAACAGAAAGTGCAGCCGGGGCGGAATCTCCTCGAGCCGATCGACCGAGCCGGTCGCCATCGCCATGGCCCCGGCCAGAAACGCCAGGCCGGCGGCATCCGGACGCAGGTCGACGCCGGCGTCTCGGAAGTAGGGGACCGCCAGTTCGGCGATCCGCCGCGGGTCGGCCGACCGCAGGTAATGGCGGTTCACCCACGCCAGCTTCCCTTCGTCGAAGACGCCGGCGCTGTGGCCGACGGCGTCGAGCGAAAAGCGCCGGGCCATCTCGCCGACGGAGAGCAGTTCCTCGTCGCCGCTCGGCGACCAGCCGATGAGCGCCAGGTAGTTGACGAGCGCTTCGGGCAGGTACCCCTTCCGCCGGAACTCGGCCACCGACGTCGCGCCGTGACGCTTGGAGAGCGGCGTGTGATCCGGCCCCATCACGAGGGACAGATGGGCGAACTGCGGCGGATCGAAGCCGAGCGCCTCGTACAACAGCACCTGCCGCGGTGTGTTGGAAATGTGATCCTCGCCGCGCACGACATGGGTAATCCCCATGAGCACATCGTCGACGACGACGGCGAAATTGTAGGCCGGGTGACCGTCGGTGCGGAGCAGCACCGGGTCGCCGATGACGGCCGTCTCGAAGCGGATCTCGCCGCGCACCAGGTCGCGGAACGCGACCTCCCGTCCTTCAGGCACCCGGAACCGGACCGCGGCCCGCTCGCCGGATGCCAGGCGCCGCCCGACCTCTTCCGAGGCGAGATACCGGCAGGTGCCGGAATACCGTGCCGGGCGCCCCTCGGCCAGCGCGCGCCGGCGCGCGGTCTCGAGCGCCTCGGGCGTGCAGAAGCAGTAATAGGCCGTCCCGGCCTCGAGCAGCCGCTGCGCGTGTTCGGCGTACAGCGGCAGGCGTTCCGACTGCCGGTACGGCCCGTGCGGGCCGCCGATGTCCGGCCCTTCGTCCCAGTCGAGCCCCAGCCAGCGCAAGTCGGTCAGGATCGCCGCTTCGGACTCCCGCGTGGACCGCTCGACGTCGGTGTCTTCGATGCGCAGCACGAACGCGCCGGACGACCCGCGCGCCAGCAGCCAGTTGAACAGCGCCGTCCGGGCGTTGCCGACATGCAGCTGGCCGGTCGGACTGGGAGCAAAGCGGAGGCGCATGCTCAGGGAAGTCTCCTCACGAGCGCCACCGCATGGACGGCAATCGCCTCACCGCGGCCGAGTTCACCGACCCCTTCGTTGGTCTTGCCCTTCACGCTGACGCGCGCCGGCTCGATGCCGAGCGCGGCCGCGATGTTCGCCGCCATGGCCGGCACGTGAGGCGCCAGCTTCGGCCGCTCGGCAATGACCACGGCGTCGACGTTGTCGACGGTGAAGCCGGCGTCGCGCACCAGGGCGGCGGCCCGCGCCAGCAGATCCAGGCTGGACGCGCCGCGCCAGCGCGGATCCGAATCGGGGAAGTGCCGGCCGATGTCGCCCGCGCCCGCGCCGCCCAGCACGGCATCGGTCACAGCATGACAGACCGCGTCGGCGTCGGAATGCCCGGCCAGCCCGCGGTCGTGCGCAATCGTCACGCCGCCCAGAATGAGCGGCCGCCCTTCGACCAGCCGGTGCAGGTCGTACCCGGTGCCCACGCGCTGATCCGTCATGGCCTCCCGCTCCAGCACGCCGCGCGCGAACGCCAGGTCGTCCGGCGTGGTGATCTTGAGGTTCGCCGGCTCGCCGGCAACGAGCCGGACCCGGTGCCCGGCGTGCTCGGCCAGCATCGCTTCGTCGGTCACCTCGACGCCGGCGCGCCCGGCCGCGATGGCGTCGCGCAGCACCTCGCGGCGGAACGCCTGCGGGGTCTGCGCGAGGAAGACGGTCTCGCGCGGAATGGTCGCCTGCACGACCCAGCGGGCCTCGTCGCCCTGGCCGATCCGCTCGCCCTGCTTCACGGTGTCGCGCGCCGGCAGCGCCGCGATGGCGGCGCCGTCCTCGGCCGCCGCCCGCACGGTCCGCTCGATCAGGCTGGCGCTGACGAACGGCCGGGCCGCATCGTGAATCACGATCACGTCCGCCCGATCCTCGACGGCGGCGAAGCCGTTCGCCACCGAATCCTGGCGCCGCGCGCCCCCGCCCACGATCTGCAGCGGCTTCGTCGTGCCGCAGAGGTAGGCCGGCGGCTCGGCGGCCGCGTCGGGCGGCAGCACGACGACCACTTCGTGAACGACCGCGCTCGCGAGAAAGGCCTCGACCGTCCGCTGCAGCACCGGCCGGCCGGCCAGCTCGAGGAACTGCTTCGGCGTCGGGCTTCCCAGACGCTGCCCACGACCGCCGGCGGCGATGATCGCAACGACGTGCATAAGGCTGAGGAGGCAGGTGGGGCCGGGGCGGTCGCTCACCGCGGAGGGCCGCACGACCCTTCAATTATACGACGACGCGCCGCCAGGCCTCGCGGCCGCCGGCATACTGCACCACGCGGGTCGCCGTCAGATCCAGGGCGCCATCGAGCCGAGGCGCCAGGGTGCGCGGCGCGAACACGACGGCCAGCGCCCGCGTCGTCGCGGTCGTGATCATCGTGCGCGCCGAATCGGACGTCGGATTGCCGAACGGGCCGGCCGCGTCGGCCAGCGTCAGCCGCCCGCCCACGTGCACGGCGTCCTTGCGGATGCCCGGGTACTCCTCGCCCGGCCGGCCGAGCCGCAGCTCGACCTCGCCCTCGACGTGATCGAGGTCGTACAGGCCGTACGGCAGCTGGAGCTCGAGCGAGCACCAGTTGCAGACGTCGACCAGCGTGTTGACCCGCGGCAGGCCGTCACCGCGCCGGACCCGCCGCAGCAGCGCTTCGGACGACGGGCGGGTCTTCGTCGGGTCGAGCCCCACCTGCCGGTAGAGCGTCCGGACCGCGGCGCTCTCGGGCGGCGGGGTCTGGCGGACCCGCGCTTCGGCCGCCGCAATCGGTCCGTCGAGCCGGCCGTCGTGCCCGGCGACCGCCAGGCCGGTGAAGGCGACGGCACCCAGGGCGATGATCGGCTGCAGGTCGGCGCTGATGCGAATCACGTGGACACCTCCGCAGCGGGGGGCACGTCGGCCCCGAGCTCGTGCACCGGCGGCGCGGCGGGATCCTCCCGCGCGATCGTCGCGCCGATGATCGCCCGCACCTGCGTCGCGAGCGCTCTGGCGTCGCGCGGCGACGGCGGCCCGTCCAGATCCGGGGGCGGAATCGGATCGTGCACGACCAGCCGCACGCGGCCGGGCGCGACGGCCAGCCGCCCCTTCCGCATGACGTGCCGGCTGCCAATCACCGCGACCGGCACGACCGGCAGGCCGGCATCGAGCGCCAGGAGAAAGCTGCCGCCCTTGAACGGCGCGAGCCCGCCGTCGGCGCTGCGGGTCCCCTCCGGAAAGACGATGAGCGAGAGCCCCTGCCGGACGAGCGTCGAAGCCTGCCGGAGCACGCCGGCGCGCTCGGGATCGCGGCGGTCGACCAGGATGTGTCCCGTGTGCCGCAGGTGCCAGCCGAGGAACGGGAAGCGCCCGAGCGACTGCTTCGCGATGATCCGCAGCTGATACGGCAGCGACGCGAAGAGCACGGGGATGTCGTAGATGCTCTGGTGGTTCGAGACGAACACGTACGTGCGCCCGGCCGTCAGCCGTTCGCGCCCGCGGACGTCGACGCGCACGCCCGTCGTCGCCAGAATGAGCCACGACCAGAGACGGGCGCACCAGTGCGCGAGGACGCCGCGGCGATCGAACAGGCTCGAGGCCAGGGAGAGGGTGCCGAGCACCGCCGTGTAGACGGTGATGGCCGGGATCAGGAAGAAGACCGTCCGCCACCAGTCGAACGGAGGGACTTTCACGGCCGCGCTACGCCTGCCGGACCCGCCGGGCGCCGGCCTCGTCCTTCTCGCGGTCGGCCGGCTGGGGCGCCGCCTGGGCGGCCACGGTCGGGTCGATGAAGCGCCCGAAGATCATCTTGCCGGCGGTCGTCTGCAGCACGCTCGTCACGACGATGTCGATCGTCTTGCCGATCATCTTGCGCGCGTTGTCGACGACGACCATCGTCCCGTCGTCGAGATAGGCGACGCCCTGGTTGTATTCCTTCCCTTCCTTCAGGATGAACACTTTCATGATCTCGCCCGGCAGGACGACCGGCTTCAGCGAGTTGGCGAGCTCGTTGACGTTGAGCACCTCGACGCCGCGGAGCTGGGCCACCTTGTTCAGGTTGAAGTCGTTGGTCACGATCTTGCCCTGGAGCGTCCGTGCCAGCTCGATCAGCTTCAGGTCGACTTCGCGCAGGTCCGGGAAGTCCAGATCGGAAATCACCACCTCGACGCCGGACATCTTCTGGATCTTCTGCAGGATGTCGAGCCCGCGCCGCCCCCGGTTCCGCTTGAGCGAATCGGCCGAGTCGGCGACGAGCTGCAGCTCCTTGAGCACGAACTGCGGAATCACCAGCGTGCCGTCCACGAAGCCGGTCTCGCAGACGTCGGCGATCCGCCCGTCGATGATGACGCTCGTGTCGAGCACCTTGTAGCGGCGCTGCGGGCCGGTCGCCCGGAAGAGCGACAGCAGCCGCGCCGGCTCCAGCCATTCTCCCTGCCTGCCGCCCAGCACGAGTCCGAGGTACGGCAGCATCAGCAGCAGGAAGCTGTGCAGGAAGCCGACCCGGCTGCTGCTGTTGTCGGCCCAGAACAGGGCGGCGCCGATCGCCTTCGCCATCAGCAGCCCGATCATGCCGCCGATGATGGCGCCGAGCACGTGCGTGACGCTCGCCGCCCGGAGCCGGCTCTCGAGCAGGATGACCAGCCCGGCCAGCAGAAGGCCGAACCCGACGTTCGCGTATAGGCCACCCGGCAGCGGGTGCAACAGCGCCGCCGCATACGCGACCGCCGCAACGAACAGGACACGCGCGAGCGCAAACCAGGCCATGGCGTACGACTCCCGACTGGGCGGATTTCGGCTCCCGGCCGGGCGGCGCCCGGCGGGAAGCCCGTCACAGCATAGTGTGTTCGGCCCCCCGCTGCCAGTCCCGCGCCGGGCGTCAGGGCAGCAGGGCCTCGAGCGCCTCCGCCACGGTCCGGACGCCCACCAGCTCGCACGCCCCGTCCGCCCCGTCCGCCGGGCCGCGCGTGCCGGGGTCCAGATTGGCCTCGGGCACGATGCAGCGCCGGAAGCCCATCTGCGTCGCCTCCCGGATCCGCAGCGGCGCCTGGGCGATGCCGCGCACCTCGCCCGCCAGCCCCACCTCGCCGAACATCGCCGTCTGCGGCGGAATCGCCCGGTTCCGGACGCTCGACGCCACGGCCGCGAGGATGCCCAGGTCGGCCGCCGGCTCGTCGACGGTCATGCCGCCGGCGATGTTGACGAAGACGTCCTCCCCCAGCAGGTTCAGGCCGGCGCGCTTTTCCAGCACCGCCAGCAGCAGCGCCAGCCGCTGCTGATCGATGCCGCTCGCCGTCCGCCGCGCGTTGCCGTAGGTGCTGCCGCTGACCAGCGCCTGCACTTCGACGAGGATCGGCCGCGACCCCTCGATGGAGCACAGCACGGCCGAGCCGGGGGTGTCGACCGGACGCTCGGCCAGGAACAGCTTGGACGGATTCGGCACCGGCCGCAGTCCGGCGCCGGTCATCTCGAAGACGCCGAGCTCGCTCACGGCGCCGAACCGGTTCTTGACGGCCCGCACCACGCGGTGCGAGTGATGCCGTTCCCCTTCGAAGTACAGCACCGTGTCGACGACGTGCTCGAGCGCCTTCGGGCCGGCCAGGCTGCCGTCCTTGGTGACGTGGCCGACCAGGAAGGTCGGCACGTTGTGTCCCTTGGCCGCGAACAGCAGCTGCGTGGCGGCCTCGCGCACCTGCCCGATGCTGCCCGGGGCGGACTGGAACTTCAGCGAGAAGATCGTCTGAATGGAATCGACGATGACGAGCGCCGGGCGCAGCCGGGCGATCTCCTCGAGGATCCGCTCGAGGCAGGTCTCGGCGAGCAGGTAGAGCGGCGCGCGGTCGACCGCCAGCCGCTCACCGCGCGACTTGATCTGGTGCTCCGATTCCTCGCCGGAGCTGTAGAGAACCGGGCCCAGGTCGCGCGCGACGTGCGCGGCGGCCTGCAGCAGCAGCGTCGACTTGCCGATGCCGGGCTCGCCCCCGAGCAGCACGAGCGAGCCGGGCACGATCCCGCCGCCCAGCACCCGGTCGAATTCGCCGATGCCGGTCGACAGCCGCGCGGCCGAGGAGGTCTCGACCTCGGCGTACAGCCGCGCCTGGCCGCCGGCATTCGCCAGGCTGTACCGGTGCGGCGCGCCTGCCGCGACCGGCGTGTCGGCCGGCCGCTCTTCGACCAGTGCGTTCCAGGCGCCGCATTCGACGCAGCGCCCCATCCACTTGGGCGCCTGGGCGCCGCACTCCTGGCAGACGAAGACCGGCTTCGGGGCTTTCATGCAGGCTGTCGTGGATCCAGATCCTCATTATAAATCCGCTCGATGCGGCTGCCGATGCGGCAGAGCATTTCGTACGGAATCGTGCCGATGGCCGCCGCCATCTCCCGCACGTCGATCCGCTGCAGCGCCCCGGGGCCCTGGGCGCCGAGGATCACCACCTCGTCGCCCGGCTCGACGGCCAGGCCGGTGACGTCGACGGTCAGCATGTCCATGCAGACCGATCCGACGATCGGCACCCGCTGCCCGCGCACCAGCACGCTCCCGCGGCCCTCCAGACGGGCGTCGAGGCCGTCGGCGTAGCCGGCCGGGACGATGGCGATCTTGGCCGGACGGTCCGGGGTGAAGCGTCCGCCGTACCCGACGCGTTCCCCGACGCGCACGCCCTTGACCGCCACGATGCGGCTGCGCAGCGACATGACCGGCGTGAGCGGCAGCGTCGAGGCGAGCGGCGGCGGCACGATTCCGTAGAGCAGCAGCCCGGGCCGCACCAGGTCCAGCCAGAGGCGCGAGTCGCGGAGGAGCGCGGCGCTGTTGGCGGCGTGCCGGAACCGCGGGCGCCCGCCGAGGGCGTGCACCTCCGCCACGGCCCGGTCGAATCGCTCGCGCTGCTCGCCGAACAGCGGGTCTTCGGGGGCGTCGGCGGTCGCCAGGTGCGTGTAGGCGGCGACGAGCTGCAGGTTCGGACTCGCGATCAGATCCGGCAGCGTCCGGCGCAGGTTGTCGTGCCGGAAGCCGAGGCGGTTCATGCCGGTGTCGATCTTCAGGTGGTAGGGCACGGTCGTCCCGCGCACCGCCGCCGCCTCCTGCAGCGCGCGCCCGGCCGACGGCGACGAAATCGTCGGCGTCAGGCGGTACTCGAAGAGGCCGGCGAGGTCGCTGACGCTCAGGGCCCCGAAGACGAGGATTTCGGTCCGGACGCCCCCGCGTCGCAGGGCCACCCCCTCTTCGATGTCGGCGCAGGCCAGCATCGTCGCCCCGGCCTCCTCGAGCGCCAGGCCGACGCGCGCCGACCCATGGCCGTACGCGTTGGCCTTGACGACCGCCACGATGCCGGGCGCGCGCACGGTGGAGCCCGGCGCCTCCTGCTCGCGCCGGAGGTACTCGGCGATGGCGTGGAAGTTGGCCTTGAGCGCGGCGAGATCGACGTAGGCGCGAGTGGGACGGACCATGGGGGCTGACGCTGAAGACTCGAGGACTGAGGATCGGGAATCTGAAGAATCAAGGCGCCGGGCGCGTGGAACGCGGCTCACGGCTCATGGCCCTTCCCCGCCCCGCGCCAGGTTCTCGAACCGCGTGTACTCCTTGAGAAACGCGAGACGCACCGTGCCGGTCGGGCCGTTGCGCTGCTTGCCGATGATGAGCTCGGCGGTCCCCTGCGATTCGCCGTCGGCCTCGTACTGCTCGGCCCGGTAGATGAAGATGACGACGTCGGCGTCCTGTTCGAGGGCGCCCGATTCGCGCAGGTCCGACAGCTGCGGGCGGTGATCCGATCGGGACTCCGGCGCGCGGCTCAGCTGCGACAGCACGACGATCGGGACGTTCAGCTCCTTGGCGAGCCCCTTGAGCGACCGCGAGATCGAGGCCAGTTCGAGCGTACGGTTCTCGAAGCGGCCGCGCCCCTGCATCAGCTGGATGTAGTCGACGATGACGAGGTGCAGGTCGTGCTCGGCCATCAGGCGGCGGCACTTGGCCCGCATTTCCAGCACGCCGACGCCGGGCGCATCGTCGATGAAGATTCTGGCGTCGCTCAGCGTGGAGATGGCCGACGCGAGCTTGCCCCAGTCCCGCTCCCCGAGGAACCCGCCGCGCAGCCGGTGGGCATCGATCCGCGCCTCGCCGGTCAGCATCCGGAGGAACAGCTGTTCCTTCGACATCTCCAGGCTGAAGATCGCGACCGTGCGGTCGGTGCTGATACCGACGTGCTGCGCAATGTTCAGCACCAGGGCGGTTTTTCCCATCGACGGCCGGGCGGCGATGATCACCAGGTCGGACGGCTGGAGCCCGGACGTCATCCCGTCGAGGTCGGTGAAGCCGGTCGGCACGCCGGTCACCAGTTCGCGGTTGGCGTGCAGCTTCTCGATGGTCTCGAAGCTGCCTTCGGCCAGCGTGCGCATCGAGACGAACCCCTCGCGCACCCGGTCCTCGGCGATCGAGAAGATTTCGTGCTCGGCCTTGTCGAGGATGACGTCCGGATCGTCCTCGGCCTCGTACGCGGACGCGAGAATCCGGTTCGCCGAGGCGATGAGGTTCCGGAGGGTCGACTTCTCCTTGATGATCCGCGCGTAGTGCTCGACGTTGGTCGATCGCGGGACGCCGTCGACCAGCGCCGTGATGTAGGCCGGGCCGCCGACCTCCTCGAGCTCGCCCGTCCGTCCGAGCTCTTCCTTCAGCGTCACCAGGTCGATCGCCTGCCCGCGCTCGGAGAGCAGCACCATCTTGTCGAAGATGCGCCGGTGCGCGTCGCGATAGAAATCGCGGGCGTCGATGACCTCGGCGGCAGCGTTGAACGCCTCGTTGTGGATCAGGACGGCCCCGAGCACCGAGCGCTCGGCTTCCAGGTTGTGCGGCAGCGGACGATCGAGCGTGGCGACGGCGTCAGCCATGGCGAGTGGAACCGGGCGGGCATCCGCCGCGGTGATGCGGCGCTCTGCAGTGTAGCACTGCCTCCAGCGCCGCAAAAGGGAAAGGCCGGAGCGCCTGCGCCCTCCGGCCTTTCGGATCCCGCCGCGCGTCCGGACGGCTTACGCCGGTTCCTCCCGGACGACCTGCACCTTGACGTGCGCCGTCACCTCGCGGTGCAGGCGGATCGGCACGTCGAACTCCCCCAGCTGCTTGATCGGCTCGTGCAGCTGGATCTTCTTCCGATCGATCTCGAAGCCCTTCGACGCCAGGTACTCCGCGACGTCGGCCGAGGTCACCGAGCCGAAGAGCGTCTCCGTCTCGCCGACCTTGCGGGCAATGACGCATTCCGTGGCGGTGAGCCGCGCCGCCAGCCCCTCGGCCGCCTGCTTCTCTTCCTGCTCGCGCGCCTCGAAAATCCGCCGCTCCCGCTCGATCCGCTTCTTGTTCCCGTCGGTCGCCGGCAGCGCGAGCTTCCGCGGCAGCAGATAGTTGCGGGCGTACCCGTCGGCCACCTTGACGACCTGGCCCCGCTGGCCCAGGTTGTCCACATGCTCTCGCAGAATGACTTCCATGCTGATCCTCTCGTCCCGGCCCTATTCGGTCACAAACGGCAGCAGCGCGATCTGCCGGGCGCGCTTGATGGCCGTCTGGAGCTTGCGCTGATGCATCGCGCACGTCCCCGAAATCCGGCGCGGCAGTATCTTGCCGCGCTCGGGCACGAACGGGCCGATCAGCTTGATGTCCTTGTAATCAATCAGATCGATCTTGTCCGCGCAGAATTTGCAGACCTTGCGCCGCCGGAACAGCGGCCGCCGCTGCCCGCCCGCCGCCGCCCGCTCGCCGTTCCGCGATCCGCGGCCGCGTCCGCCCGCGCCCCCGCCTCCGCTCCTGCCGTGTCCCTGCGCCATGACTAGACCTCCGCCTCCTGATCATCCTGATCATCGTCGTCGTCGTCCCGATCCCGCCGACGCACCGGCGTCCCGGCCTCGCCGGGCGCCTCCGGGGACAGGCCGCGCCGCTCGCGCCGACGGGCCACGTCCGCCTGACGCTGCGCCAGCACCCGATCGAGCACCTTCTGCTGCTCATCCACCCGCACCACGAGGTGGCGGATGATCTGGTCGGTGACCTTCAGCCGGCGGTCGATCTCCTTCATCAGCTCGCCCGAGCCGGTGATCGCCTCCAGCACGTAGATCCCTTCCTTCCGGCGGGCGATCTCGTAGGCCAGCTTGCGCCGGCCCCAGTTGTCGGTCTTGTCGATCCGGCCGCCCAGCCGCGACACGATGCCGCTCACCTGCTCGTGCACCTCGGCAACCTGCTGATCGGTGGCGTCGGGGGTAATGATGTAGACGAGTTCGTACTGTCGATCGCTCATGCGTCTCCTTCCGGACGCCGGGCGCCCCGGGGGGCGTTCCCGACGGCCACCCGTGGTGGCAAGGACCAGCCGCGCGTCCCGGCGATCGGCCGGACCCGCGCGGACGTCAGTCGCCGGATGTGTCCCGCGCTTCCGCGCCGCGGTCCGGCTCCGCGGCGCCGGCATTGAACCGGTTCATGACGACGGCGATGCCCTCGGCCAGGAACATCGCCGCCGCGTCGGCCGCCCGGGCGATCATCGCCTCCACGGCCTCCTGCTCCCCGGGCTCGAAACGCGCCAGCACGTGATCGGCGAGATCGCGGCGCGGATCGCCCCGCCCGACGCCCACCCGCAGCCGCGGAAACGCGTCGGTGCCGAGCGCCTCGATGATCGAGGCCAGCCCCTTGTGCCCGCCGGCCGACCCGGACGCCCGCGCCCGCAGCCGCCCGAGCGGCAGGCTCACGTCGTCGGCCACGACCAGGAGCCCCTCCGGCTCCACCCGGTAGTACCGGGCGGCAGCCGCCGCCACCGAGCCGCTCAGATTCATGAACGTGAGCGGCTTCATCAGGCGCGCGCCGCCGGACGCGTCGCGCAGCCTCGCTTCCAGCGCGTCCCACCGGGACGTTTCGAACAGCACCGCCTCGCGGCGGGCCAGCTCGTCGAGCACGTCGAACCCGACGTTGTGGCGGGTTCCCCGGTACCGGGCGCCCGGATTCCCGAGCCCGACCACCAGCTTCACCTGGGTGCGTTCCTTTCCGGCCGCCTACGCCTCGCCCTCGGGCTTCTCGACCTTGCCCTTCTTGATCACCTCGGGCTCGGCCGCCGCCGCCGGCGCCGCCTCGACCACCGCCGGCACCTCTTCCGCCTTCGGCGCGATGACGTGCACGAGCAGCGTGTCGCCGTCGGTCACCGGCGACCATTTCTGGTCGGCGGCGACGTCGCGCAGGCGCACGCCCTGGTTGAGCATGAGGTTCGAGACGTCGACTTCGACGTGCTCGGGAATGTCGCCCGGCAGGCACGTGATCTCGATCTCACGATGCACGAAGTCGATCAGGCCGCCCTGCTGCTTCACGCCCGGCGCCTCGCCCTTGAGGATGATCGGCACCGTGATCATGATCGCCCGGTCCATCGCGATGCGGTAGAAATCCGCGTGGAGGATCTGGCGGGACACCGGATCCAGCTGGTACTGCTTGACCAGCACGCGCGTCTCGGCGCCGTCGGCCATGCGCAGGCCGATCAGTGTGTTCACGCCCGCCTCGGAGTGGAGGATGCGCAGCAGCACCTTCGGGTCGACCGCGATCGGCGCCGGCGTGCCGCGGTCGGTCGCGCTGGCCGGGCCGTACATCACCGCGGGGATCCGGCCCTGGCGCCGCAGGCGCCGCGCCTCGTTTTTCCCGAACGTCGCCCGCGCGACCGCTTCCAGTGTGGCTTCCATGGTGGCTCTTCTTCTCCGCTTTCCGGGCCGCTCCGCGGCGCCCTACACGAACAACGACGACACCGACGTCTCTTCGTGGATGCTCCGGATGGCCTGGCCGAGCAGCCGCGCCACCGACAGCATCACGATCTTCTTGCAGGCCGCCCGCGACGGCGTCAGGGGAATCGTATTGGTGATGATCAACCGCTCGAGCGGCGCCTTCTCGATGCGCTCGATCGCCGGCCCCGACAGCACGCCGTGCACCGCACAGGCGAGCACCCGCTCGGCGCCGTTGGCGACCAGGGCCGTCGCCGCCTTCTGGATCGTGCCGGCCGTGTCGATGATGTCGTCCTGAATGATGCACGTCCGGCCGCGCACGTCGCCGATGACGTTCATCACCTCCGCCGTGCCGTCGTCCGACCGCCGCTTGTCGATGATCGCCAGCTCGGCCCCCAGCCGCTTCGCATACGCCCGCGCCCGCTCCGCCCCGCCCGCGTCCGGCGAGACGATCGTCAGATTCTGATATTCGAGGCGCGACAGATACTCGATGATCACCGGCGCCGCGAACAGGTGATCGACCGGGATGTCGAAGAACCCCTGGATCTGCGCCTTGTGCAGGTCCATCGTCAGCACCCGGTTCGTGCCGGCCGCGCTCAGCACGTTGGCCACCAGCTTCGCCGAGATCGGCACCCGCGGCTTGTCCTTCCGATCCTGCCGCGCATAACCGTAATACGGCAGCACGGCCGTGATCCGCGCCGCCGACGACCGGCGGAACGCGTCCACCATGATCAGCAGCTCCACCAGATGCTGGTCGACCGGCGTCGAGGTCGGCTGCACGACGAACACGTCCGTGCCGCGGATGTTCTCGTCGATCTGGAACGACACCTCGCTGTCGGGGAAGCGGCGCAACCGCGCCTGCCCCACCGACACGCCGAGATACGCGGCAATCTCACGCGTCAGCTCGGGGTGCGCACTGCCCGAAAAGATCTTGAGCTCGCCGAATCCCGTCGGCACGAAGTGATCTCCCATCCACGTCTCTGTCCACGGCCCCCGGCCGCCCCGCCCGCCCTGTCGACTGACGCCCGCTCGGCCCTTCACGGTCTGGCTGGGGCGGAAGGATTCGAACCTTCGAATACGGGATCCAAAGTCCCGCGCCTTACCGCTTGGCCACGCCCCATCCCCGGCGTGCTCGACGCCCGGCCCGTCGCCGCCCGCCATAAGCCTGTCGCCGGCCGGATCGGACCACCCCCGACCGCACCAGACTCGCGAAGACCAATCACACCTCTACCAGCAGTCACGGGAGAAGGTGACTTCAGGGATGGGCCGAGACGAGCGGCGCAATCGCTTAGTCTATACGAGGCCGTGCCTTGCGGCAAGCACGCAGCAATGGCCACCGCGGCCACCGCAGCCGCCGCCTCGGCCCGGGCTCAGCCCGGCCAGCGCAGCCGCCCCTGCGTGCGCGTCGCCACCGCCTGCCACCCTTCCCGCGCGCACCGCCGGGCGGCTCGCGCCGCCGCCTCCCGCCGCTCGAACAGCCCGAAGACGGTCGACCCGCTGCCCGACATCGCCGCATACGACGCCCGCCCCCCGGCCAGCACGGCCCGGATGGCCCGCAGTTCGGGATGCCGGGCGGCGACCGGCGGCTCCAGATCGTTACCCGATTCCGACGCCGGAAACGGCCAGCCGGCCGGCAGCGCCACCGAGGGAGCCGGCCGGCCGGCCCCGGTCCAGTCGTCGTACCACCGATACGCCTCGGCGGTCGCCACGCCAAAGGCCGGCTGCACGAGAACGACCCAGGCGGGGGAGAGATCGGCCAGCGGATAGATCACGTCGCCGCGGCCCAAACCGAGCGCCGTCCCACCCCAGAGAAAGAACGGGACGTCGGCCCCCACCGAGGCGCCGACTGCCGCCAGCTCGGCCCGGGTCATCGCCAGTCCCCAGGCGCCGGCCAGCCCGCGCAGCGCGGCGGCGGCATTGCTGCTGCCGCCCCCCAGCCCGGCCGCCATCGGAATCCGCTTGACGATACGGACCCCGGCCCCGACCGGCGCCCCCGGCCGTCCCGCGGCGCGCCACAGCGCGACGGCCGCCTGCCACGCCAGATTCCGCTCGTCGCACGGCACGCCCGGCTGGGTGCAGGCGACGTCGAACGGGCCCGGACGACGCGTCACCGTGACGGTGTCGTGCAGCGCGACCGTCTGGAACACGGTTCGCAGCTCGTGGTACCCGTCGGCCCGCCGGTCCAGAATCCGGAGCGTCAGGTTGATCTTGGCGTGCGATCGCACGATCTGCGACGGCCGCCGGCTAGCGTGACGGGGCATGCGTGTCGGTGTCCGTGCCGCCGCCCAGCAGGCCGAGCCGGCGCAGTTCGTCGAGCGTGATCGGCGCGGCGTCGTCCGGAACGCGGACGCGGAAGGCCCGGGGATTCAGCGGCACGTTGAGATCCACCTGCGACAGCGTCAGGCGGAGATCGAGACGGCCGTCACCGTCGATCAGACGCAGCGTCTTCGGGCCCTGCTGCATGGCGCCGTATTCGATCCGCAGCCCGTCGTGCCCGGCGCGCGGCTCCACGGCGGCGACCAGCCGCCACGCCCCGTCCTCGCGCCGCAGGTACAGCCGGGCGCCGGCGGCCAGATCGACGCGCAGCCAGTCGCGGCCGTACGCGCGGGCCGACACCGGCGTGCGCCGGGCGACGCCGCATCCACTGACGATGGCGAGGAGGTCGGCGGGCGACAGCGTGAGCCCGGTCAACGCCTCGAGGACCGCGCCCGGCTCGGCGCCGCGCAGGACCCGGCCGTCGCGCGGCAGGAGCAGCGTGGCGCGCCCCGCGCGGGCCACCAGCACGAACACCGGCCCGCCGAACGGCGCCAGCCCCTCGAGACGCAGGCCGTCGGGCGCGTCCAGCCCGGCGAGCAGGCGCCCGCGGACGCGCCGGCTGCCGAGCCGTCCGGCGACGGCGATTTCGGCGCTGAACGTCCGGACGCTGCCGCACGCCGCCGTGGCCTGCTGCAGGATGTCGGCGAAGCCGGGCACCGGCGCGCCCGGACCGGCCGGCAGCGACATGAGCGCGGGCGCGCAGCCGGCCGCCCACGCCAGCACCGGCAGCAGCCACAGCCGGCCCAGGCCCGACGTCTTCGTCCCGCGACGGAGGCGAGGCTGGCCCGAGGTTCCGCGCATGCGCTTGCGGCCTACTTCCGTCCCAGCTTGCGTTCGGCTGTCTTGATCCGCTGCTCGATGACCGATCGCGTGATCGATTCGCCGTCGCCCGAGAGCGAGCGCTTCCAGGCCGCAATCGCGTCGGCATACCGGCCGAGCTTGAAGAGCAGCTGTCCGTAATGATCCTGCACGACCGAATTGGTCGTGAGCTGGCCGGCGGCGCGGCGGAGGTTGGCTTCGGCCAGATCGAGCTTCTGCTGCTTGAAATACGCCCAGCCGAGGCTGTCGAGATAGGCGCCGTTGTCCGGATCGATCGCCAGCGCCCGCTTGAGGTAGCCGATCGATTCGTCCAGCCGCGTCCCCCGATCCGCCAGCATGTAGCCCAGATAGTTGAGGGCGGGCGCGTTGCGCGGGTCGACGGTGAGCACCTGCTGGAACGTCCCCTCCGCGTCCGCGTACTGCTTCCGGGTGTCGTAAATCGTGCCGAGCGTGAACAGGATGTCCGTGTTCTTCGGGAATCTGACGGCGGCCTCTTTCAAGAGTGTCACGCCGCGGTCGGCCTGTCCCCCGTCCGCATACAGCTGTCCGAGGGCGATATACGCGCGCGGCTCGTCGGGATGCTGCTTCAGCGACTCCTGGAGCAGGGCGACGCCCTGGTCGAACTTCCCGGTGTGCCGGAGCGCCTCCGCCTCGATCGCCGCGGCTCGCACGTCGTCAGGGTGCGCCGCGCGCACCTTGCCGGCCAGATCCGCGGCCGCCTGATACCGCTTGGCGGCCATGTCCACCTGCGCGATGTAGAGATCGAGGATGACGCCCTTCGGCGCGTACGGGCGGGCCTGGTCGAACGTCGCGATCGCCTTGTCCCAGTTCTGGAGCTGCTCGTACGCGAACGCGAGGTGCAGCATGAGCAGCCCGAACTGATCGTGCTGCGCCGTCGGCACGGCCATGCCGATCAGCAGCGGTTCCAACGCATCGACCACCTTCTGGTACTGGTGCTCGTCCTCGTAGACCTGGACCAGCGCGTAGTCGCCCCGCAGGCTGCCCGGCTCGAGATCGATCAGCTTCTTCGCCGCCGCCTCGGCGGGAATGAACCGATCGGCCCGGCGATCGGCGTCCGCCGACAGGTAGAGCACGTTGGGATCGGACGGGCTGTCGGCGAGCGCCTCCGTCAGGATCTCCCCCGCCTGCTTCACGCCGCCATCGTCCGGAACGTTCAGCAGCGCCGACGCCCAGCGCAACCGGAGCTCCATGCTCTTGGGGTTGCCGGCCACCGCGCGGCCGTACGCGTCGGCCGCCACCGCCCACTGCCCGGTGCGCGCGGCCAGATCGGCCAGCGGAAGATTCAGCGACGGACTCAGCTGGACGGCCCCCTCGAGCGCGGTGACCGCATCCTTCTGGCGGCCCGCGCCGACGTAGGCGTCGATGAGCAGCCGCACGGGCGCCACCCATCCCGGTTCCTGGCTGATCAGGTTCTTCAGCAGGGGGATCGCCTTGTCGTACTGCCCGCCGCCGACGTACAGCCGGGCGAGTGTGATCTGCGTGTCGGGATTCGGCAGGAGGCCGCGCGGCGGCTGCGCCTGTTCGAGCTCCGCGATCGCCTTGGCGGTGTCGGCCTCGGCCCCACTGCCGCCGTTCTGGGCGAGCGCCGCGTAGACCAGCCCCAGCACCCGGTGCGCGTCGATGCTGGTCGGGTCGAGCGTCAGCGCGCCCTTCGCCGTGTCGATCGCCTCGCGGATCCGTCCCTGCTGCATGTACAGGTCCGCGAGCTGCGCGGGAATGGCGCCGGACTTCGGATCGAATTCCTCCGCCTTGTGATAGGCCGCGATCGCCCCGGCGACATCCCCCTCGGACGCCAGCTGCTGCGCCATCACGAACTGGTAGTAGGCCTCGGCGCGGCGGGCTTCCGCCGTCTGCGGCGCGGGAGTGGCCGGTGCAGGCGTCTGCGCCCAGGCCGGCCGGGCCCCTGCCAGGATCAGCGTCAGAAGCCCGACGAACACCCATCGACCATTGCGCGACGGCAGTATTGTCATCTCCGCACGATTCTTCCACAAAAGCCCGGCCCTGTCAGCCTCGACCGTCGGTCTCCCGGGCGCGCCCCTGCGTCTCCTCTGATATAGTGCTCGAAATGCGCGAGGAGGTTGCAATGGCGGTCGATCCCGAGTTGCTCGAAATCCTGGCCTGCCCGAACTGCAAGACCCCCGTCGTGCTCGTCCACGACGGGACGGCGCTGAAGTGCGAGAAATGCCATCGCGTCTATCCGATCAAGGACGACATCCCCGTCATGCTGATCGACGAGGCGACCATCGAGCCGTAGACGCACCGGCCACGGGCGCGGCCGGCGGCCCGCCGCCAGTCGCCCGATCGGCTCCGTTCGCCGGCCCGGGACGGGCACCCGGCCCGTTGCTCATGAACATCCTGCTCATCCGTTTGCGCGAAATCGGGGACGTGGTGTTCACGACCCCGGCCATCCGCGCCCTCCGCGAGCGGTTTCCCGACGCCCGCCTCAGCTATCTCGTGGAACCGGTCGCCCTCCCGGTCGTGGCCGGGAATCCGCATCTGACCCGGGTAATCGTCGCACCACGCACGCGCGGGGTGCGGCAGGCCGGCCGGGATCTCGCGCTCGGCTGGCAGCTACGCGCGGCGCGGTACGATCTGGTCATTGATTTCCACGGCGGTCCGCGTGCGTCATGGCTGGCCTTTGCGACCGGCGCCCCGCGCCGGATCGGCTACGACGTCACCGGCCGGAGCTGGATGTACACGACCCGTGTCGCGCGTCCGCGTGCGCTCCGCGCGAGGCATTCCGTCCTCAACCAGTGGGATCTGCTCGAACCTCTGGCGATCCCGCCGCCGGATCCGGCCGGCTGTCCGACCGAGATGGCGGCCGCACCGGCCGCCGCCGATACGGTCGCACGGCGGCTGACGGACGCCGGCGTCACCGCCGCCCAGCCGCTCATCGTCGTGCACGTGAGCGCCGGGAATCCGTTCCGCCGCTGGCCCCCGGACTCGTTCGTCGCGCTGATCGAGCGGCTGGCGGCGCCCGACCCGGCGCGCCGGATCATCCTGACCGCCGGCCCGTCGGATCGCGAGGCCGGCAGCCGCATCGCGCGCGCCGCGATCGAGCGGCTCGGCCCGGCGCGCCAGGCGGCGCTCGTTTGCTGCGGGGAATTCGACCTGGCCGAACTGCGCGCCCTGCTCGAGCGGGCGGCCCTGTACGTCGGCGGCGACAGCGGGCCGCTGCACATCGCCGGCACGACCGCCGTGCCGATCGTGGCGCTCTACGGGCCGACGCTGCCCGCCCGCTCCTTTCCGTGGCGGGATCCGGCGCTGGTCACCGAGCACGTCGACGCCGGCGCGCTGCCGTGCCGGCCCTGCGAGCAGCGGCACTGCGTGCCGGGCGATTTCCGGTGCCTGACGGGAGTGCCGGCCGCCGCGGTGGCGGAGGCGGCCGAGCGGGCGCTCGCCCGGGCGGCGCGGATACCCGCGGGCGCCTGACCGGACGCGGGGGCGGGCCTCCCCCACCGGTCCCGCGAAGTGTATAAGATTAGCCAGGCCACCGCCGCGGCCGGTGCCCACACGTGCCGGACCGCTGACCGGGTCGACGCCGATGCCCAGCTTCGCTGCCCTCGCTCCGAAGGATCCGCCGCAGACGCGGCTCGAGACCATCGGCCTGCTCGCGCTCATGGGGTTCGTCGCCGCGCTGCAGTTCTCGATCGCCATCGCGCAGATCCTGCTGACGGTGGTGCTGCTGACGTGGGCGGCCCGGCTGATCGTCGACCGCCAGCTCTTCCAGGTGCCGCGGCTGTTCTGGCCGCTGGCGGCCTACGCCGGCGCGACGGTCGTCTCGTCGATCTTCTCGCTCGACCCGCGCGTCAGCTTCATGGACGACAAGCAGCTGGTGCTGTTCCTGACGGTGCCGGCCGTCTACGACCTCGCGCGCGGCAGCCGGGCCGGACGGCTCCTGACGGTGACCATCACGGTCGGCGCGATCAGCGCTGCGGTCGGCGTCATTCAGTACGGCCTCCTGAACTACGACACCCTCCACGAGCGCGTGCACGGCACGGTCGGCCACTACATGACCTATTCCGGCCTGCTCATGCTGGTGATCGGCGTCGCCCTCGCGAAGGTCCTGTTCGGCCGCGACCGGGTCTGGCCGTCGCTCATGCTGCCGGCGCTGCTGGTCGCCGTCGCCTTCACCTTCACGCGCAATGCGTGGGTCGGCATCGGCGCGGCCTCCTGCCTCCTGCTGGCCCTCAAGGACGTCAAGCTGCTCTGGCTGCTGCCGCTCGCGCTCGCCATCGGCCTCGGGATCGCGCCCGGCCGGATCAGCAGCCGCTTCTATTCGATCTTCAACCTGCACAATCCCACCAACAGCGATCGCCTGGCGATGCTCGTCTCCGGCCTCCACATCGTCCACGACTATCCGCTGACGGGCGTCGGCCCGAACATGGTGGAGCACGTCTATCCGCGGTATCGAGAACCCTACGCGATCCAGCGGAACCGGCCGCACCTGCACAACGTGCCGATGCAGATTGCCGCCGAGCGCGGCCTGCCGGCGCTCGCCGTGTGGATCTGGTTCGTCGTCACCGTCCTGATCGATCTGAGCCGGAGGTTCAAGCTCGATCGCGACAAGGTGGTGGCCGCGGCCGGCCTCGCCGCGGTCGTCGCCATGCTGTCGGCCGGCATGTTCGAGCACAATTTCGGCAATTCAGAGTTCCTGATGCTGTTCCTGGCGCTGATCACGCTGCCGTTCGCCGCCGTCCGGCCGGCGGCCCCGATGCCTTCATGAGCGGCCGCTTCACCCCGCCCGCCGCCGACCGGCTGCTCGCACTGGTCGGACAGCTCGCCGGCCGGCCGATCCTGGTCGTGGGCGATCCCATGCTCGACCGGTTCCTCATCGGCCAGGTCACCCGCATCTCGCCCGAGGCGCCCGTGCCGGTCGTCACCTTCAGCCGCGAGGAGCACCGGCTCGGCGGGGCCGCCAACGTCGCGCACAACGTGGCCACGCTCGGCGGCCGCACACGCCTGGTGGGGCTGGTCGGCGCCGACGAGGCGGGCGGGGTGATCGCCCGCGCGCTGTCCGATCGGGGCATCGACGCCGCCGGGCTCGTCGCCGATCCCGGCCGGTGCACGACGACGAAGGTCCGGGTCGTGACCGATCGGAACCAGCAGGTCGCCCGGATCGACTACGAGTCGGACGTCGAAGCGGCCGGCGAACCGGAAGAAGCCGTGCTCGCGCGCGCGGCCGATCTCGCCCGGGGCGCACGTGCGATCCTCGTGTCGGACTACCTGAAAGGGACGGTGACGCCGCGCCTGATGGCGCGCCTGGCGGAACTGGCCCGGCAGGAGCAGATCCCGCTGCTCGTCGATCCGAAGATCCCGCACCTCGGCTACTACCGGGGCGCCGACCTCGTCACGCCGAACCAGCAGGAGGCGGAGGCGGCCGCCCACCGGCGGATCCGCACGGAGGAGGACGCCCGCGCCGCGGCGCGGACGTTCCGCGACCGGGCGGCGTGCGCCGCGGTCCTCATCACGCGGGGCGAGCACGGCATGTGGCTGTCGGGAGACGAGGAGGGTCCGCTGCCAGCCGTCGCGCGCGAGGTCGCCGACGTCACCGGCGCCGGCGACACGGTCATCGCCACGCTCGCGCTGGCGCTGTCGGCCGCCGCCACGCTCGCTGAAGCCGCCACCCTGGCGAGCCTGGCCGCCGGCCTCGTCGTCGGCAAGTTCGGCCCGGCCACGGTCACGCCCGACGAGCTGCGCGAGGCGCTCGGCGAATTGCGCTGATCCAATCCGATCACTACAGGAGTCCAGGCGCGCCGGAGGAGGCGGCTCGGGAAGGGCAGGATTTCCGATCGCCTGCCCCTCCGTGTCGCCTTGCCGGTCCGAGCGGCCGGGGCGGAGACATCCCGTCGGGTGGGAGACGCGCCGGCGGCGCGCTTTCCACGGAGGGCCCGCACGCGGATTGATCAGTGCCGGAAGTGCCGGCGCCCGGTGAAGACCATCGCGAGGCCGTGCTCGTCCGCCGCAGCAATCACCTCCGCGTCGCGCACCGAGCCGCCGGGCTGCACGACGGCCGTCGCCCCGGCGGCCGCCACCGCGTCGAGCCCGTCGCGGAACGGGAAGTACGCATCGGAGGCCGCCACCGACCCGGACAGCGACACCCGCGCGTCCGCGTCGTCGCCCGCCGCCCCCTTCATCATCGCGACCTTGACGGCGTCGACCCGGCTCATCTGTCCGGCGCCGATCGCCAGCGTCCGGTCGACATTCGTGAAGATGACCGTGTTCGACTTCACGTGGGCGCAGACCCGCCACGCGAACCGCAGCGCCTGCCATTCCTCCACGGTCGGCGTCCGCGCCGTGACGACCCGGACCCCGTCCGGCAGATCGCCGGGCGACCAGGGACGCAGCGCCTCCTCGACCCAGTCGCGATCCTGCAGGAGCACCGCCCCGAGCACCGACCGCAGCTCGCGGTCACGTCCGGCGCCCGCCGCGCCGCGCGCCAGCGCACCGAAGTCGGCCGTCACCACCCGCATCCGGCTCTTGGCCGACAGCACGCGCAGCGCGGCCTCGTCCACGGCGGGCGCGATGACGGCCTCGATGAAGGTCGACACGATCTCGCGGGCCGTCGCCTCGTCCAGCGGGCGGTTCAGGCCGACGATCCCGCCGAAGGCCGACATGGCGTCCGCGTCGCGCGCCCGGACGTAGGCCTCGTCGATCGACTGGCCGGTGGCCACGCCGCAGGGGTTCGTGTGCTTGATGACGGCCACCGCCGGTTCGCCGAACTCCAGGACGATGCGGGCGGCCGCGTCGAGGTCGAGCAGGTTCGTGTAGGAGAGCTCCTTGCCCTGCAGGACCGTCGCCCGGCCGAGCCCGCCCCCGTCGCCGGCGCCGGCGCCGTACCACGCCGCACGCTGATGGGGGTTCTCTCCGTAGCGCAGGTCGCGGATCTTGGCCAGCCCGAGGTCGAGCTGGTCGGGCAGCCCCCCGGCGGCCGCGCGCGTAAACAGGCCACCGTCGGCCGTCACCCGGCGCAGCGTCGCGGCAATCGCGGTGTCGTACGCGGCCGTGTGGGCAATCGCCTTCCGCGCCAGCTCGAAGCGGAACGCGGGTGACGGCCCGCCGGCCGTGTCGAGCGCCGCCAGCGCCACGCCGTAATCGGCCGGATCGACCAGCACGATCACGCTGCCGAAGTTCTTCGCCGCGGCCCGCACCAGGGACGGCCCCCCGATGTCGATCTTCTCGATCAGCTCGTCGAAGGTCGCCGACGGATCGGCCGCCGTCTGCGCGAACGGATACAGATTGACGACCACCAGGTCGACGGCGGCGATCCCGTGGGCCGCCAGCGCCGCCATGTCGTCCGGGTGATCCCGTCGGGCGAGGATGCCGGCATGGATGGCCGGGTGCAGGGTCTTGACCCTCCCGTCCATCATCTCGGGGAAGCCGGTGACCTCGGACACCCCGACCACCGGCAGACCGGCCTCCGTCAGGGCCCGGGCGGTGCCGCCGGTGGAAACGAGTTCGAAGTGGCGCCGGACCAGCCCGCGGGCGAGGTCGATCAGTCCGGTCTTGTCGGAGACGCTGAGAAGGGCTCTGGGCATGAGAATGAGGTCCTGAATCACGCCGTCCCTCGCACGGCAGAGCTTGCCGGGATCCGTCGGAATGAAGGCCGCTGCCGGGCCGGATCGGGACGGTTGAGGCTGTTGACGCCCCGCAGCGACTCCGCTATTATCTCGCAGCGCCGGGGGGCCCCGGTGCCGTCAGTCGAGGCCGCCGCAGCGGTCCTTTTTTTTATCCCGAAGCTCGGCAGGGCCCCGGGGTAGATTCTCAAGCGGCGTGAACCGCCGCGGATTGCAAGCAGGGAAGACGAACGATGCGCATCACAGGCAAGGTCAAGTGGTTCAACAACGCCAAGGGTTACGGATTCATCGAGCGCGACGGCGGCAGTGACGTGTTCGTGCACTACTCGGCCATCCAGGGCAACGGCTTCCGTTCGCTCGAGGAAGGCCAGGCCGTCGAGTTCGAGATCGTGGACGGGCCGAAAGGTCCACAGGCCGGGAACGTCACCAAGGCCTGACCCTGAATCAACCACCCGGGCCGCCGGCACTCGGCCTTCCACCGGGTGCCGGCTCTTCCTCCCGGACTGGTTCTCCTGCCTGCAGACGGTCAGTCCGGCATCGTGCCCCGCAGGGCCCGGGCCGTCAGGTTGACCTTGCCGTCCTTGAGCGCCACGCGGAAGGCGACCTCCGGGCTGCCGCCCTTCCGCAGCCGCGTGACCTGCTCCTTGATCAGGTCGGCGAAGCGATGGAACGGCACGGCCGGCTCCCCCGTCTCCCGGCGTGCGTCCGCCAGCCGGTCGTACAACTCACGCAGCTTGTCGCTCTCGCGCACCGGGTCGGCGAACGCGGCGACGTGAAGGATGCGGTCGGCCGGCTGCGCCTGCCGGGCGTCACGCTCGGGCCCGCGCGGCGCGAACGGTCCCGGCCGCCCTTCCTCGCGCGCGCGCAGCCCGCGATCCCACAGGTCGACGAAGGTCTGGTAGCGCGACTGGAGCGTCGTGAACCGGAACCGATCGGCGTAGGACTGGATGTGGCCGCGGTCGTAGCGCTTGACGAGGGCGTCAACGCGGGTGCGCGTCTCCCACGGCGGCCGCGGGAGCCGGCCGGCGAAGAACATGTTGTATTCCGCTTCGAGTCGCTTCAGCTCGGCCTCCAGCAGCCGCAGATCGCGCTCGACGTCGGTGGGTTCAGGCACTAGCGTGGGATGAGAAACCAGACGAGCGGCAGCCACAGTTCCCGCGCGTACGGCACCGGCTTGTCGTCGACCAGCACGTCACATCCGCCGTAGCGGCCGACGATCTCGAACAGGTCCCGCAGCCGCACGGCATCGGCCGGCTCGAAGCGCGCCCGGTGCCGGAACGTCCGATCGCGCCCGGTCTCCCGGTACTCGGCCGACGCCCGCGCCAGTTCCAGGGCGCGCGGATACTCCGGACCGTCGAACGGGGGGAACACCAGGGTGATCGAGAACGGGCGGCGCGGGCCGCCGAACAGCACGGCCGCCAGATCGGGGTCGAGCGCCGCCAGCTCCTCGTCCGACGGCTGCTCCGGCACGTCGACGTACGGCCAGAAGCGCTCGGACGGCCGGTACTCCGGCGCGTCGCCCGCCGGCGCCGCCGCGGCCGGCCCGGCGCCCGGGTCGCGTGAATGATGAGGCTCCATGAGCACAGCCCGCGGCGCAGGCGAACGCGCGCCGATCGAATCGCGGTCCCCGTGATGGTATCCTGACACGGACGATGCCGCAAGCCGCCGAACGCGGCCTTGCGCCCAGCCATGGCCGACTTCCGGGCGATTCCGTCCATCGATCAACTCTGTAAGCGCGACGGCATTCGTGTGCTCGAGCACCTGTACGGGCACGACGCGACGATCGCCGCCCTGCGCGACGAGGCGGCGGCGGTCCGAGCCGGCCTCGCCGCGCCGGGCGGTGCCGCCACGCCGGATCCCGCCGACCTCGGCGATCGCATCGCACAGGGCGCGGCCGCGCGCCTGCAGGCCAGGTTCCAGCCGTCGCTCCGGCCGGTGATCAACGCCACGGGCGTCATCGTCCACACCAATCTCGGGCGGGCGCCGCTCTCCGCGTCGGCAGCCGCGCGCGTCGCGGCGGTCGGCCGGGGGTACGCGAATCTCGAATACGACCTCGAGCGGGGCGGGCGCGGAGCGCGCGAGCACCACGCGGCCGGCCACCTCAGCCGCCTGACCGGAGCCGATGCGGCC
>DATLRO010000112.1:0-67095 GCA_035534615.1 Vicinamibacterales bacterium | reverse complement strand
GGCGCGGCCGGTTCACTCTGCGCATGGCCCGATAACACGAGCATCGTCGCCGCTCCGGCGGCCACGAGAAGCGTGGCGGCCCATCGCTTCCCCCTGTGCGGTGTCCTCATGGAATCCTCCTGAACCAGCCGGCGACCACCGCCCGCGGCGGATCGGCGGCACGTCGATCAAGGCACCCGGGCCGCCCGTCGGGAACGGCGCGCGGACCTGGTACACGATGCGGAACGGGAATGGAGGGGAACAGAATTTCGAACGGCAGGCCCTGCGCCATCACGCATCCCCGGACAGCCGATCGCCGAAAGACCTCGCGCCCGCCCGCTCGGCGACCGGCGCGAGGCTGGAACCATCACGCCGCGGACGCCGCCGACCGGGCGCCCCGACTGATGGGGTTGGCGTATCTTCTCCCCCCAGCCCGTCCAGAGCAAGCCCAGCTGTGCGGATTCCTGCACAGCCTGGCGTTCCACGTCGGCTCGACCGCGCCGAAACCCCGTCCGCGGGTGCGCTCTCCGTGCCGCGTCGCCGCCGCTCACGCCGGCCGGCGCTCGCGGTCCGGCGTCACGTCGACGATGACGAACGTCACATCGTCTTCGAAGCTGGCCGAGCCCCGCCAGCGCGTCAGCGCGTCGAGCAAGTCGTCGGCGAAGCGCTCCGTCGTCCCGCCGCCGTTCGTCGCCAGGAAGGCCTGCAGGCGATCGACGCCGAAGAACTCGCCGGCCGGACTGGCCGCCTCGATCACGCCGTCGGTGTACAGGAGCACGCGCGTCGGCGATGCGACCGCTCGAACGATGCTGTCGTAGCGGGCGTCGGCGAACTGGCCGAGAATCGTCCCGCCGCCGGTGAGCTCGTCCACGCGTCCGCCGGCCGACCGGATCATCGGCGGAGGGTGTCCTGCCCCGCCGTAGCGCACCTGGCCGCCGGCCGGGTCGACGACCAGGTAGCCGGCCGTGACGTAATCGCGGGTGAGCAGTCCGCACAGCACCGTGTTGACGCCGCGCAGCACGGCGCCCGGATCGCCGGCGTGCGACGCCTGGGCCGTCAGCGCCACCTTGAACATGGCGGCAATCAGCGCGGCCGGCACGCCGTGGCCCGAGACGTCCGCAATGGCCACGCCGACCTCGTGGTCGTTGAGCCGCACGAAATCATAGAAGTCGCCGTCGACGGCGGCGACCGGGCGGTACCGGGCGCAGATGGTCACGCCCGGCACCGCCGGCGGGGCCTGCGGCAGGATCGCCGTCTGGATGTGCCGGGCCGTCTCCAGCTCGCGTTCGATCGCCTGCAGCCGCGTCGCGGTGTCGATCGCGCGGGTGGCGACCACGGCCGCCAGGCAGACGACGAGCACCATGAAACCGAGAACCTCGAGGCTCGGAGAAATGGGGCGGTGCAGGATCTGCGCGAAGTTCGTCCCGCCGACGATGACGAGGAAGGTGGCGAAGCCGGCCACCAGCACGCGCGGGGTCTCCACCGACCGGCGGGCCTCCCGGACGACGTTGACGAGCGCCACCGTCCCGACGGTGACGATGATGTACGGCTTGATGAACAGCGCGACCCCCGGCTGGCGGCTGACCAGGTCGGCGAGCAGCGCACCGGTCGAGTACGCCGCCTGCATCCAGAGGACGGCCCGCATCGAGCCCCGCCAGCCCCGCCCGACGAACTGCTCGACGAACAGGATCAGCGGCAGCGGCAGCACGTAGGTCACGCTCGACCGCCACTCGCGCAGCACCACGAGCGGGATGCCGAACAGGCTCTGGAGGAACGGCAGGGAGGCTGCGACGCGCAGGCCGTACAGCAGCGAGAAGATCGCAAAGAACACCAGCGCCCGCTCGGTCAGCCGCCGTCGAAGCGCAGCCAGCACCAGCGCCGCGCCCCCCATGAGCATCATGAGGAAGGCGACGAAGGCGAGCAGCAGGTCGAGCGGCGACAGCGCGATCGGCATGCGCGGGTCCAGGAGATGACGCCCGACGCGGCGGTCGCGCGCGCGTCAGGCATGGCGGCACCGCCGGACGAAGCCTCGTGAAACGGAATTTGCCGCGCAGTGTAGCACGATGCGGACCACCGCCCTCGCGGCGCCCGCTCCGCCCCTGCCCGCCGCCCCGCGTTGCACGGGGCGGCGGGCGGCCGGCGGCGCCCGCCCGTCAACCTGCTAGAATGCGCCGCTATGAAACGACATCTGACGGCGCTCGCGGTGGCGCTCGCCGCGGCCACCATTGTCATCGGCGCGCAGGGCCGGGGCGGCCCGGCGTCGCCCCATCCGGAACCCCATGCCTTCAACGTCGTCGAGGCGACGATTCCCGAAATGCAGGCGGCGCTCGCGCAAGGTCGCGTGACGTCGCACGAACTGGTCGTGCAGTACCTGACGCGGATCGGGATGTACGAGGAGAAGCTGCACGCCGCCATCACCGTCAATCCGCACGCGCTGCAGGACGCCGACCGGAGCGACCGCCTGCGCGCCGAAGGGCACGTCCGCGGCCCGCTCGAAGGCATTCCGATCGCGCTCAAGGACAACATCCTGACGACCGAAATGCCGACGAGCGGCGGGGCGCTCGCGTTCGACGGCTACACGCCGCCCTACGAGGCGACGCTGGTGAAGCACCTGGAGCGCGCCGGGGCGATCATCATCGCGAAGACCGGCATGTCGGAGCTGGCCAACTGGGTCGCCGGCTTCCCGACGCCGATGCCGGGCGATTACAACGCGGTCGGCGGCCAGGGCTACAACCCGTACGACCCGCGGATGGATCCGCGGCCGGCGACGTTCGACCGGCGGCCGGCGCTCAACACCGGCGGGTCGAGCTCGGGCATCGGCACGGCGGCGAATCTCTGGGCCGCCAACATCGGCACCGAGACCTCCGGCTCGATCCTCAGTCCGTCCAACCAGACCATGCTGGCGGCGATCAAGCCGACGGTGGGCCGGGTGAGCCGCTGGGGGGTGATTCCGATCACGGAGGATCAGGACACCGCCGGCCCGATGGCGAAGTCGGTGGCCGGCGCGGCGATCCTGCTCGGCGCGCTGGAGAGCGGGAATCCCGACCCGAACGACCCGGCGACGACGCGGTGCACGCCGCCGCCGAATCACGACTACACGCCATACCTGAAGCGCGACGGGTTGAAGGGGGCACGCATCGGCATCCCGCGGGCGTTCTACTACGACCCGATCACGCTGCCCGGCCAGACCCGGCCGCGCGGCGGCCTCAATCCGGCGCGGGCGAAGGTGATGGCCGAGGCGATCGCGATCCTCAAACAGCAGGGGGCGATCATCGTCGATCCGGCCAATATCCCGAGCATCACGACCAGGGACCCGAACAGGAACCTGCTGCTGTGGCCGATGTGCGCCGGCGCCAACCAGGGCGAGGGCCATGATCAGCACTGCAGCATCGTGGTGAAGTACGGGATGAAGCGGGACTTCAACAAGTGGCTGCGGACGCTCGGGCCGACCGCGCCGGTGAAAACGCTGACCGCGCTGCGCGAGTGGAACCTGGCGCACCGGAAGGCGGGCGCGATCAAGTACGGGCAGTCGCGGCTCGACATCTCCGACCAGATCAACCTCGTTGCCGACCGGGCCCGCTACGAAGCCGACCGCGCGCGCGACATCGCCATGGGCGGCGCGGACGGCATCGACGCGGTCGTGAAGAAGTACAAGCTCGACGCCATCCTGTTTCCCGGGGCGAGCGGGGCGGACATCGCCGCGCGCCCCGGCTACCCGACGGTCATCGTGCCGTTCGGGATGGTGCCGAACAGCCCGACGCCGCCGTTCCCGCCGGGGTTCGACGCCAGGCCGCAGCCGTTCGGTGTGAGCTTCACCGGCCCGGCGTGCAGCGAGCCCCGGCTCATCGAGCTGGCCTACGCGTTCGAGCAGGCGACCAGGCGCCGGGTGCCGCCGCCCGGGGCCCCTTAGACCGCGACATCCGGACGCCGAGGAGACCGCCTCCCGTGTCAGGGGAGCGGTCTCCTCGCCTCGTCCGGTTCCGGCCGGCCTCCGGGCGGCCGCAGACCGACGCCGTTGCGCCGGCGGGAGGAATCGCATATACTACGAACTCATTGGAAGTTCAGCCTTCCGCTTCGTCCCGCCTGCAGAGTCGATCGAGCCCGTTCAACTCGCTCCCTCAAGGTGACAGTCAAGCGAGAGTGGAGGTCCGCTCAGGCGAGTTTCCAGCATCGTCCGCGATCCCTTCGGATCGGCGGACCGCGCTCCAGATTGGGAGCGCCAGGAAGTAGAGAAAACGATGGGTCGCAGACTATACGTGGGAAACCTGCCGTACGAAGCGAATGACGCCGAGTTGCAGGATCTGTTCGCTCAGTACGGTACCGTGGAATCCGTGCACGTCATGCGCGACATGGCGACGGGACGGGCGCGGGGATTCGCGTTCGTCGAGATGGGCACCGACGAGGAAGCGCAGGCGGCCGTGGACGGCCTCAATGAGCATCAGCTCGGCGGCCGGACGCTCACCGTCAACGAAGCACGGCCGAAGCCGGCCCACTCGGGCGGCGGCGGCGGCGGCGGCGGCAGCCGGCGGCGTTCCGAACCCCGCTGGTAGCACGCCCGCACGACACAAGGGCCCCGGCCGGCGTGACGCCGGCCGGGGATCCCGACTCCCGTCCGCCCACCGCTCCATTTTCCCTCACCGTTCCGACCGCGCGCGGCATTCGTCCAGCCGCTTCGCGCACGCGTAAACCGCCTGCGTCGCCGGCATCGGCACGCCCAGATGGCCGGCCAGCCGCACGACCGCGCCGGCAATCGTCTCGAGTTCCAGCGGCCGCCCGGCCTCGAAATCCTGCAGCATCGACGTCTTGTGATCGCCGCTGGCCGACGAGCGGGTGATCCGCGCGTCGACCGACAGCGCCGGCCGGATGCCGAGCCGCCAGGCCACCGCCCGCACCTCGCCCATGACGGCCCGCACGAGCGCCGAGAGATCCGGATGGCGTACCATCGCCGCGACGGTCGCGCCGGTGACGACGCTCAGCGGATTGAACGCGACGTTCCCCAGCAGCTTCACCCAGATCTCGCGGCGGATCGCCGTCGTCGCCGTGCAGGGCAGGCCGGCGGCGGCGAACAGATCCGCCGCACGCCGGCACCGCGCCGAGCGGAGTCCGGTCGGTTCTCCGAGGAACATCCGGTGGCCGCCGCTGTGGCGAATCACGCCGGGCTCCACGATTTCGGTCGCAAAATAGACGATCGCGCCCAGCACCTGGCGCGGATCGACGGCCGACGCGACGAGCCCGCGCGGGTCGGTCAGTTCGCGCCCCAACGCCCCCAGCCGGCCCCGCTGTCCGTGGAAGTACCACCACGGGAGCCCGTTCTGGATGCAGACCACGATCGTGTCGGGGCGCAGGAGCGGCGCCAGCATGGGCGCCACCGACGCGACGCTCGGGCCCTTCACCGCCAGCAGGACGAGGTCGGCCGGGCCGATGGCAACCGGGTCGTCCGCCACGGCCGGCGTGACGACGAAGTCGCCGCCGGCGGCAGACACCCGCAGACCGCGCGCGCGCATCGCCTGAAGATGGGCGCCGCGGGCGAACAGCACGACGTCCGCCCCGCTGCGCGCCAGATGCGCCCCGATGTACCCGCCAATGGCGCCGGCGCCGACGATGACCGTTTTCACGAGGCGAACCGCGACCGGCGCGGCACCGGGCCGGGGGACGTGTGACGAGCGGAAGCCAGTGTCATCTGTGCCCGAGCTGACGCTCGGTGCAAGGCTTGACCGAGACGGCGGGATCATAGCCGACCCGGCGTGGCGGCACAATTCGGCCGCCGCCGCCGTCAGGGGTGGAGCACCTGCATCGTGAACGTGTTGTTCTGCGACACGTTGCCGATGTCGAAGATGTCGACACAGTACGAGCCGGCCAGCAGGGTGGTCGTCATCGGGACGTTCAGCTGCGCCGTGTCGTCGGTCGAGGACAGCAGGCACGTGGAGCCCGACGGGGTGCCGACACCGATGCCGAAGGTGATGGTCGACTGCGGGCTGAGTGCCGTCACCGTGATCGTCACGTCTCCGCCCGACGCTCCGACCGTGAACGGGTACCAGGTCGATCCCTGAACGCCAAGCGTCCCGGTGAACGTGTCGGTGATCGTGGCGCTGGACGACAGCGGCGTGCTGGTGCATCCGGCGGCCAGCAGTCCGGCCAGGCCGGCGGCACAGATGATCGCGAGTCCGATGCGATGGCGATGCATGGAAAGCCCTCCCGGTGCCCCGCGGCCTTTCGCGGTCGGGCACCGCCGGTTCCCAGTAGGTGATAGACCTCGCGCGCGTGGGAGTGGTTTAACCGCCCGGCGGCGAATGCGCCGGCGTCGTGCAGGAGTCGTCCGGCGGCGCCGCCGCGACCGGTCTTCGCGCGCCTGGAAGCGGATTTCTGACAGGCCCGGATGAACTACGACGCTGGTAGTAGTTCAGGCGCGCACCTAAGATGCCGGTTGTTGCAGCAGAGTTTCGCGTCGTGTGACGCGGAGAGGTGTGTGTAACCCGATGGCCGTCCCTTGGCTTCGTCCCGCCCTTCGTCTTCCATTCTTTCTGTTCATGATGTGGCTGCTGGTCATCGCCCCGGCCGCCGCCCAGTCGCCGCAGGGCATGCTGGTCGGCACGGTCCGCGATTCCAGCGGCGGCGTCGTTGCCGGCGCCACCGTCACGGTCGCGGCAACCGGCACGGCGCTGACCCGCCAGAGCACCAGCGGCAAGACAGGCGAATTCACGGTGCCGACGCTGCCGCCCGGCCCCTACCAGCTCACGGTCACCGCGCCCGGCTTCGCGGCCTGGACGCGGACGCTGACGGTCGCCGTCGGGGCGACCCCGAGCGTGGCGGTCGTCCTGCAGCCGGAGGGGGTCAAGCAGTCGGTGACGGTCAGGGGGGCCCAGCCGTCGCTCACGTCGCAGCCGCTCAACGCGACGAGCAACGTCCAGCAGACGGTCATCAGCGCGAAGGACCTGGAATCGCTCCCGCTCGCGCACCGGAGCTTCGCGAACATCGCCTACCTGGCGCCGATGACCGAGCCGGTGGAGCCGTCGGACCCGACGAAGGCGCGGATCACGGCGGTCTCGTTCGCGGGCAGCTCGGGGCTGAACGTCGATCTCTCGGTCGACGGCGGGAACGACAGCGACGATTACATCGGGGGCTTCCTGGAGAACATCTCGCCGGACGCCATCCAGGACTTCGTGGTGCGGACCTCGCAGTACAACGCCGACACATCGCACACCAACGGCGGGTCGGTGATCATCAGCACCAAGAGCGGCACGGACCAGTTCCACTGGACGGGCGCGGGATTCTTCACGGAGCCGGGGATGACCGCGCGGAACACGCTGGACAACCCGTCACCGAGCCCGCAGCCGCCGTACTCCCGGCAGGACGGCTCGTTCACGCTGGGCGGACCGATCGTGACGCACAAGCTCTGGTTCTTCACGTCGACCGAAGGCGTGATGGAAAACGCGAACGTGTCGTACAACAACCAGAGCGTCACCGAATTCCAGGCGCTGTCGCAACTGGCCGCGGCCGGCGCCATCCCGGGCGTGACGTCGATCGCCGTGCCGACGTCGGTCTCCCAGCCGTTCCGCGATCTGCTGTTCACGGGGCGGGTCGACTGGGCGCAGTCGAACCGGTCGCAGTGGTTCGTCCGCGCGTCGATCGATCGCTACCGGACGGCCAACGACCTCGTGCAGCAGGCCACGCTCCCCTCGACGGGCGCGCTGACCCGCTCCCAGTACTTCACGCTGCTGGTCAGCCAGAACCATCAGTTCTCCTCGTCCTGGCTCGGCACGCTCACGGTGGAGGCGAGCCTCTTCAACCACACGGCCGATCGGAACTCGAACCTTGGTCTCGCGCTCGCCTTCCCCTTCAGCTCGACCGCACTGACCACGTCCGGCTTCGAGACCTTCGGCGACAATCAGTTCGTCACGCCGATCACCGCGTTTCCGGTCGCGCGCAAGCAGCAGAAGTACCAGTTCCGGTACGACCTGATCCACACGGCCGGCAACCACACCTTCAAGACGGGTGTGAACGTCATCCACGAGCCGGTGCTGAGCGGCGCCCTCGCGAGCAGCCAGGACACCCTCGTGCAGTTTCCGCAGGATCCGACCTATTACCTCGCGAATCCCGCGCAGTTCGCGGCCGATTTCGCCGCCGGCAGCACGATCGTGCCGGCGAGCAACGGCGCCTTCTCCCAGAACGTCCAGCGGCTCGGCCTGTACGCGCAGGATTCCTGGCGCATCCTTCCCGACCTGACGCTGAACTACGGGGTGCGGTACGACACGACGTTCGGCCTGTTCATCGCCAGCGGGCGCGATCAGAGCCAGAACCCGGCCTACGTCACGCTGCAGGCGCTCGGCATTCCGCTCGTGTCCGGCGTCCCGCACGACTACCGCAAGGCGATCGCCCCGCGCGTCGGGTTCGCGTTCGCACCGGGCGGCAGCGACCGCACCGTGTTCCGCGGCGGGGCGGGGCTCTACTACAACGACCTGGCCCAGAACGGCTGGGTCACCGCGTTCCAGGCGGTCAACGAGCCGTTCTCGGGACTGCTGCCGGCCGGTGCCCAGGGGGCCCTGATCGATCCCCACTACAAGACGCCGTACGCGATTCAGGCCAGCCTCGGCTTCGAACACATCTTCCGTAGCGGGTGGCGGCTGAATCTCCAGTACCAGCACACGACGGGCGTCCATCAATACCGCCTGTACCAGTACGTCGCCGGCTACACGCTGCCGGCGGACGCCCCCAGCGTGACGGTCGCCCGCACCGACAACCGCTCGCGCTACGACGGCCTGTCGGTCATCGTCAGCCGCCAGCTCACGAACCGGTTCCAGGTGACGGCGAACTACACGCTCGCGAGGGCGGACACCTGGGGCGCCACCGTCGGCGAGCTGTTCGACTACGTCAACGGCGTCACCAACGTGAACAACCCGTTCGGCCCGGGCGACTACGGCCCGTCGGGCGAGGACGTGCGGAACCGCTTCGTGCTCGCCGGGACGCTGCTGCTGCCGGCCGATCTGGAGTTCGCCACGCTGTCGCAGTTCGAAACGGCGCGCCCGTTCACCCTGGCGACGCCGATCGACCTGAACAACGACGGCGTGAGCACGAACGACCGGGCGGTGGTCAACGGCGTGCCGACGACGCTGGACGAGTTCCGCGGCACACCGTACATGCAGGTGGACATCCGCCTCGGCCGGACGTTCCATCTCCGCGGCGGCGCGACGGTGATGCCGTTCCTCGAGATCTTCAATCTCTTCGACCGGATGAATCCGGGCAACAACTACATCACCGACGTGGGCGCACTGCCCGTACCGCCCGGTCAGCTGGCCAACGTCCAGGACGTCTGCACGAACGCCGCCTGCACGGCGACGGTGCCGGTCACCAGCCTGAACCAGCTCAAGGTACCGGCCGGGGCGCTCGGCGACTTCTTCGGCCCCGGCACGACGGTCGGCATCCCGCTCACGGCGCAGATCGGATTCCGGATGTCGTTCTGAGATCGGCGGGACGGGACCGCCGGCGCGGCTCGCCGATCGGGGTGATCGCGCCGGCCGGAATCACGGACGGCGGGACACGGCGCCGCCGGTCGTGCCCGGCGCGTCGATCCGGCAGACGAACAGGCCGTCGTTCGCATACGGGCAGGCCAGGCCGTCGACGCGATGGTCCACCACCACCCAGTCGACGCCGTAGCGGCGGCGGAGCCGCAGGAAATCCTCGCGGGTGAAGTGCGCCCAGCCGCGCTGCGCGTCGACCTGCGCCGCCCACTCCGCCGACAGATCGGGAAACATGCTGGCCGCGCCGCTGTCCTTCAGCGCGTCCGCCAGGCTGCTGCGCTCGGCCAGCGCGCGGAACCCGTGCTCGTCCTCGCCGGGGCGCCCGAGATAGTACGGATCGAGCGCGAAATAGGCGTCGACCGGCGTGTGCCCCCGGATCCAGTCGAACGTCTGCACCCAGCGGTTCCGCGGCGCGAGCCCCGGCAGCTCGAGATGGCGCGTCGCCGGAAACAGCTGCATCTGGGCGTACCACATGCCGGTGCAGAGCGGCACGAACAGCACCGCCCACCGCCACGCGCGACGGCCCAGCACGTAGTGCCCGAGAAACCCGCCGGCGACCAGGAACATGACGATGTAGACGATCTGCAGGCTCCGCATCGGCTGGATCTCGGCGAAGCGCTCGAACGGCCCGGGCACCGAAATGACGAGCGCCATCGCGAAGAACACCGCCTCGAACAGGATGACCGCGTGACACAGGCGCCGCAGCCGCGGCAGGCCGCAGCGCCGCGCCAGCCAGGCGAACCCGGCCATCAGCGCAAACGGCGCCAGCAGTCCCAGCCATTCGTACCAGGCCCAGCGCGTGAGCAGGAAGGCGGGGCGCGTGGCAAGGATGCGGCGATACGCCGCCGTGACCGGGGGAAAGAGCGCGAGCAGCCCCGCGGCCGCGACCATCCCGGGCTCGACCGGGCGCTTCACGCGCCCCACCAGCCAGATCGCCCCCACGAACGCCGCGGCGAAGACCGACATCAGCGGGTGGATCGGCGCGATCACCGCGAGCCACACCAGCGCCCAGACGGGCCGCCCCTGGAGCGCCTCGGCCGCCGCCAGCATCCCCAGCGGGGTCGACAGCGACCGCGGCGTCACGTACTGGTCCATGATGTACAGGTCGGTGCCGGCGATCGGCAGCGTCAGCAGGCTCCCGATGAGCGCGACGCCGCACCAGACGGCCCGCTCCGAAGGAAAGCAGAGCCGCGCGATGCGCAGGCAGGCCAGCAGCAGCAGCGCGATCGACAGCACCTGCCAGCCGAGCATCACGACACCCGCCGGCACGGGCGCCACCCGGATGGAGAGCGCCATGAGACGCGGAAAGAGCGTCATGTGCGCGTGCGATTCGAAGAACGCCGTGTTGTAGGGAAACAGGGCGGGATGCAGCTGCTTCAGGATGCCGGGCAGGTAGATCTCCGCATCCTCGATGGCCGGGTGATAGCCATGGACGCCGATGGCGGCGACCGTCATGCCGGCCAGCACCGCCAGGTCGCGGACCCGCCGCCGGCCGGCCGTCATGCGGACATCTCGGCCCGGGCGTCGTCGGGCGCCGCCTTCGGCACGGTCGAGAGCTTCCGGCCCTCCCGGTCGAAAATCGGATACTGCGCCAGCCCCCGCCGCTGCATGAGGTACTCGAACGACGTCGTCAACACGCCCAGGCCGTAGCGAACGCTGCGGCGGAAGCTGATGGACGAGGCTTCGGGGAAGTAGCTCGTGGGACAGGAGACCTCGCCGATCCGGAACCCGAAGTAGACGCACTGCGTCAGCATCTGGTTGTCGAACACGAAGTCGTCCGAGTTTTCCAGCAGCGGCAGCGCCTCCAGCACGCGACGGCTGAACGCGCGGTAGCCGGTGTGGTACTCCGACAGCTTGGCGCCGAGGACCAGGTTCTGAATGGCCGTCAGCACGCGATTGGACACGTACTTGTAGCGCGGCATCCCGCCGGAGAGAGCCGTCCCGCCCAGGATGCGCGATCCGAGCACTGCGTCGTAGACGTCGAAGGCCACCATGCTCGCCATCGCGGTCACGAGCAGCGGTGTGTACTGATAGTCGGGATGCAGCATGACCACCACGTCGGCCCCCAGCGCCAGCGCCTCGCGGTAGCAGGTCATCTGGTTCCGCCCGTAGCCGTAGTTGCTGTCGTGCACGAACGTCGTGAGGCCGAGCCGGCGCGCGATCGCCACCGTGTCGTCCGCGCTGAAATCGTCCACGAGGATGCGGATGTCGACCAGGTCTGGCAGCTGGCGGACCGTGGCCTCCAGCGTGGCCGCCGCGTTGTACGCCGGAAGCACGACGGCCACCCGCTTGTCGTTGATCATCGGCCCCGCTCCCGCCCGGTCGCGCCGGTCGCCCGCCGCTCCGCCGTCAGGCAGGAACGGAGGTGCCGCACGACAGCAGCCCTGAGCGATCTTATCGCAGCCGGCCGCTCCCGCACGGTCTTTCGCGCCGGCATGGCAGAGCTGTCATCATCGCGCCCCGTCGTTCCGGCGACCATTCAGCGGCGCGTGACGCGCCGCTGGCCATCGCCGGCCGCGCCCGCCCCACGCCCGGATCGCGGGCCCGCAGGGCCGGTGGTATGATCGAACCACACGAGACGTCGTTCCGTCAGCGGATCCGGGCCGCGCTGTGCAGTCACCATCGCGGACAGCCATCGTCGCCGCCCTCGTGCTGGCCGGCGGATTCCTCGCGTCGCCGATGCGCGCGCGGCGATCGCCGGCAGCCGCGCGCCGCCTGACACCGCCCGCCTCCACCACCCCCACGCCGCCTGCGCCGGCGGCTCCGCCCGCCGGCGTCGCCGCGTCCAGCCGCGATCTGCGCACCGTCCAGCTTGACGCGATCGTCGTCGATCGCGCCGGCCGCCCGGTCCTGCACCTTCAGCCGCGCGATTTCGACCTGCGCGACGACGGGGCTCCGCAGGCGATCGATCGCGTCGAATTCCGGACTGCCTCGATCCGCCCGCCCGGGCCCGCGGCCACGACGCCGTCCGGCCGGCCGCCCGCGACGGTCGCCGGCGGCGCGGAGAGGGGCGGGCGCGCGTTCGGGCTGCTGCTGGACGATTATCACGTGCCCGCCGGGGCGGAGACCGCGCGCGTCCGCGACCTGCTCGCGCGCTTCGCGGACAGCACGCTCACGCCGACCGACACGGTGCTGGTGATGAAGCCGCTCGATCAGCTGGCGGCAATCGAACCGGCGGCGGGACCCGCAGCGGTCGCGGAGGCGGCGCGAGCCTTCAGCGGGCGTGCGGGTGACTTCAGCCCGCGGACCGCCTTCGAACGCGACTTCATCGGGCACGCCCCGGCTGCAGCCGAAGCCGCGCGCGCCCAGCTGGTGCTGTCGGCGCTCGAACGGTTGACGATCCGTCTCGGGCGGCTGCAGGAGGGACGGAAGGCGCTGCTCTTCGTGACCGAAGGGTTCGCACGGGTCGATCGGCCGCGGACCGTGCCGCTGCCCGATCCGCAGGCCGTGCTTCGCGCCGCCAACCGCTTCGACGTGGCGATCTACCCGATCGACCCGGCGGAGGCGCCCGCATCCGGCGCCGGGCTGGCCATGCTCCAGACGCTGGCCGGACGGACGGGCGGCTCGCTGATGACCGGCGGCGCCGACCTGACGCCCCGTCTCGCCCGGCTCGCGCAGGATCTGAACGGGTACTACCTGCTGACGTTCCGATCACGCCATCCCGACGGCCGGTTCCACGCTATCAGCCTGCGCGTCGACCGGCCGGGGGTGGAGGTGCGGACGCGCCCGGAATACTGGCTGCCGTCGGAGGCCGAGGTCCGGCTCGCCGAACTGGCGACGCGCGAGCGCCTGCCCCCGCGGCTTCCGCCGATCTTCCTCGTGCCGACCCACGTGAGCGGGCTGATCCAGCCGTGGTTCGGGATCGCGCGCGGCGCCGACGGTCGCACGCAGCTCACCGTCACGTGGGAGCCGGGCCAGCCCGGGCTCGAAGGCCGGCTGCCGGTCGATGCGGGCGAGATTGTGCTCGACGCCGTGACCGCCAGCGGCACGTCCCTGTTCCACGGGACGCTCGCCCCGGCCTCGTCCGGTGAGGCCGCCCGTTCACTGCCCCGGCGGGCCGTGTTCGACGCGCCGCCCGGCCACATCCGCCTCGACATGCAGATCCGCAGTGCCGACGGGAAACCGCTCGGCACCGACGTGCGCGGCCTCGAGGTGCCGTCGATGGACGGTCCGGACACGACGCTGTCGACGCCGGAGGTCTTCCGCGCGATCACCGCGCGCGGCTTTCTCACCATCAGTCGGGATCCGGACGCCGCGCCGGTCGTCTCACGCGAGTTCTCGACGGCCGAACGGCTGCTCATCCGCGTCCGTGCCTACGGGCCCGGCGCGACGCCGCCGGTCGTCACCGCCCGGCTGCTGAACCTGCTCGGGCGGCCGATGCGCACGCTGACGCGCCTGCCGGGCTCGCTGCCGGACGGATCGGTGCAGTTCGATCTGCCGCTCGAGGCGTTTCCCCCCGGCCAGTACAGCATCGAGGTGACGGCGACCGGCCCCGGCGGCGAGGCCACCAGCCTGATCGCCCTCCGGATCATCGGGTGACAGTCCGTTACATAACCCGTCCCCAGGCGAGCAGGAGGAGCGTGCCGTCCGGATGCTGGCGCCAGAGCGCCACGGCAAAGCGATGCGCGAGTCGGATGCCGTGACAGACGGCCTGCTCGTACGTGCCGCACGCCTGCTGCAGCGCGCACGGATACACCCCGAGCCCGTACACGAGCGGCGCATCATCCATCGGTTGCACGATCACATCGCCCGGTCGCGGCCCGGTCGGGGCGGCGGCCGGATCGGCCGGAGACGTGGCGTCGATGAGCATGGCTGTTGTGGCGCGCCGGACGGGTCCGGGAAACGGAGCATCTGCCCGGGGCGGGCGCGGCGGACGTCGTGTCTCGCCCACTCACCGCCGGCAGGCCCGGCACGTCCTCACGTCATCTAACCAAGAACCGCGCCAGTCGATCCCCGCCCCCGGCGCCATTCCGCTCCCGCGCGCAGACAGGCTGGCGCTGGAGGGAACGCTCCATTTCGCACGGGCCCTCCGCCCGTCGGGCGGGAGGCCGCCGATGGCGGATCGGCGTGTACTCCTGGGAGGTGCGGGTAGAAGTTACTGGCCGTTTTGACCGGCCGATCCGCCCGCGGCCAACCCCACCGGCACGATCACGATTCGAGGCGGGCGGTGACGCTGATCTCGGCCTTGAACAGCCTGGACACCGGGCATCCCGTCTCGGCGGCTCGCACGGCGGCGTCGAACTTCGCCTTATCCGCCCCCGGGACCTGCGCGACCAGATCGAGATGGCTCTTCGTGATTGCAAACGCGTCCTGGACCTTCTCGAGCGTCACGGTCGCCGTCGTCTCGAGCCGGGTGGCGGTCAGGCCGGCCTGACCGAGCTGCACCGACAGCGCCATGGTGAAACAGCCCGCATGCGCCGCAGCGAGCAGCTCTTCGGGATTGGTCCCGACGCCGTTCTCGAATCGCGTGCTGAACGAGTACGGCGTCTGTCTGAGGACTCCGCTGTCGGTCGACAGCGAACCCCTGCCGTCCTTCAACCCGCCCTGCCAGATCGCCGATCCTTTGCGCTGCATGACGTCTCCTCCTGTCTCCCGACACCTGTCCGATCGTTTCACCATCGCCGCTGATTATCCATCCGCGCGGCGCGCGCCGGCCACCGGTTTCTTCATGCCCCGCCATCCGTCAATCCTGGTTGCGGCCGGGCCGCGGCCGGGCGAAGATGCGGAAGTCGCCTGACTTCGACGCATTCGAGCCGGAGGTGCCATGCACGGTCAGCCATCCCGGGAGACAGGGAGATCGCGCGGCGCGCGCGTCGTTCGCGTCCTTTTCGCGGCACTGCTGCTGTCCGCCGCAGGCGCCCGGCCGGCGCTGGCCTGGGGTTGCGAGGGCCATCAGGCGATCGCGCGGCTCGCCGAACGGCTGCTCGATCCGCAGACCGCGAGCCGCGTGAAGGCGCTGCTGGCGGCCGCCCCCATCGACCGGTCGCTGCGCCGCTTCTGCCCTCCCGACACCGACCCGCTTGCCGACGCCTCCACCTGGGCCGACGATGAGCGCAGCGTCGAGCCGGAGACGGCACCGTGGCACTTCATCGACTTTCCCCGGACGGTCGATGCCGCGCACGCGGACTACCGGCGCTACTGTCCCGACGGCCGGTGTGTCGTCGACGCCATCCTCACGCAGTTCCGGATCCTGACGTCGCATGCCGGCACCCGGCGCCGCGCCGACGCGTTGCGGTACCTGATTCACTTCGTGGGAGACATCGAGCAGCCGCTGCACGACATCACGAACGGCGATCGGGGAGGCAACTGCCTGCCGGTGCGGTACGAGGGGACGCCGCCGGAGGAAGGACCGCTTTCCAGCTTCCGGCCCAACCTGCACGGCGTGTGGGATGTCGACCTGATCCGGACGTTGATGCAGCGGCACCGCCTGGCGACGCCGGCCGCGCTCGCCGCCTGGCTCGCACGCACCGAGACAGCAGCCCGGGCGTCCCCGCTGGTGCCGTCCACAGCCGTCGTCGTCGCATGGAGCCGGGCGGCGAACGAACTGGCGAAAACGATCGCGTACGGGAAGCTGCCACGGGCGGTGCCGCTCGAGCCGGCGAGCGTCCTGGAGTCGTGTGCGGGCAACCATGACGTCGGACACCGGCTGGCCGGGCTGCACGAGTCCATCGGCCGGCGTTACGAGGCCGCCAGCCTCCCGGTCGTCAGCCGCCAGCTGGCGACAGCGGCCGTCCACCTCGCCGGCGTGCTCGAGGCCGCGTTTGCGCCTGAGTCGCCGCGGGACCGGTCGAGGCGGTGACGCGAGCAAACCATGGCGGGCCCTAAGCGGTCCAATATCAGGGGTATGTTTCTGAAGGTTCGGGCGGCGGACGCAGGCGGCATCCGGCGCAGCGCCGGCACGCCCGATGCCGAGCGGGCGGGCTTCACACGAATTCGAGACCCGGCCTGACCGGAGTCGAATCAATGGGGTATGCTGAACAGACTCGTCAGCCAGGGACTCCAGTGATGGCGACTGATCTGCCGGCGCCCCACGACGGCGATCTGATCATCGCACCCGACCCGAAAGTCCCCCGCGCGTACACGGTGGCCGTGTCATCCGGTCTGCCGCAGGTGCGCTACCCGGGCTACGACGAAGCCGTCGAGGCGGCCCGCAGGTGGACCGCGCGCACGGGCGTGCGCGTCTGGGCCGCCATGAGCGGGCCGACATATCGGTGCCTGGATCTGCCGGAACGGACGGGCGCCGGCGGCCGCGCCGCGAGACGACTCGACGAATCCCAGCCGTGAATCGTTCACCGCCAGGCGGTCTATGAGGACGCCATGCGACACCCGCCTTCGACGCTCACGACCGACGACCTGCTTCAGCGGATCCGCAGTGAATATCTCGAGATGCCGGGACTCAGCCTCACACGGGAACAGGCGCAGCGTTTCCTGGGGCTCGACGCCGACACCTGCACCAGTCTGCTGCACGAACTGATGGCCCGTCGCTTCCTGATTCGCACACCGGCTGGCCGCTACGTGCGGCTGACGGAATGGAACGCGTCGCCCAGACCGCTTCGCGCCGGCGAGGTAACGCCCGTCCGGCACCACCGGAAGACCGCCGTCCGCGAGTGAGCCGGCCGGAGGCCGCGCCGCATCTCGAGCCGATTGGCCGCGGTACCCGGACTGCCCCTCGTCCCTTTGCGGCTCAGACGAATCCGTTGACCCGGTCAACGGGCCGGCGAGATCGTTCGTAGTACACCGATGTGGGAGATCAAGCGCCGACGCCGGCCGCGTCCGCCATTCTCCGCACCGAGGCGCTGACCTGCCGGTACGGGGCGCTGACCGCGGTCGACCATGTCGATCTGGCGGTCGAGGCCGGCGAGGTCTTCGGGCTCGTCGGTCCCAACGGCGCCGGCAAGAGCACGCTCATCCGCATGCTCGTCACGCTGCAGCCGCCGACCGAAGGCACGGCGCAGGTCGACGGCTTCGATCTCGTCCGCCAGGCTGCGGCCGTACGGCGGGTCATCGGCTACGTCCCGCAGATGGTCTCGGCCGACTCCGAGCTGACCGGCAGACAGAATCTGCTCATATCGGCCAGCCTGTACGACGTCAGGCGGCGCGAGCGCCGCCAGCGCGTGCTGGACGCGTTGTCCCTCATGGGCCTCGAGGCGTCGGCCGACCGGCTCGTGCAGCACTACTCGGGCGGCATGATCCGTCGTCTCGAGATCGCGCAGGCGATGCTGCATCGTCCGCGCGTGCTGTTCCTCGACGAGCCGACCGTCGGCCTCGATCCGATGGCGCGGAAGACCGTGTGGGACTGCCTGGTGCGCCTCCGGGACGACTTCGGCACGACCCTCTTTCTCACCACGCACCTGATGGAAGAAGCCGAATCGCTGTGTCATCGCGTCGCCATCATCCATCGCGGGGGCCTGGCAGCCCTGGGCACCCCGGCGGATCTCAAGGCGTCGCTCCACGATCCACAGGCGTCGCTCGACGACGTCTTCATCCACTATGCAGGCGATACCATCGAAGCCGTCGGCAGCTATCGCGACACCGCCCGCGCCAGGCGCGTGGCCAAGCGCCTGGGCTAGCGCGGCCAGCGCCCTCCGGAAGACGCTGGCGGTCGCGCAGGTCGAGGTCTGGAAACTGCGCCGCGATCCGACCGAGCTGTTCACGCGGGCCGTGCAGCCGGCCCTGTGGCTCGTGATCTTCGGCGAGGTCTTCACGCGGACGCGCGTCATCCCGACCGGCCCGCTGCGGTACCTGGATTTCATGGCGCCCGGCATCCTCGCGCAGAGCGCGCTGTTCACGGCGATCTTCTTCGGCATCGCCGCCATCTGGGAGCGCGATCTCGGCGTGCTGCAGAAATATCTCGTGAGCCCGACGCCCCGCGTCGCGCTCGTGCTCGGCAAGGCGCTGGCCGCCGGCATCAGAAGCCTGGCGCAGGCCATCCTCGTCTACGCGCTGGTCGTGCTGATGGGGGTCAGGCTGCGGTGGGAGCCCCAGGCGCTGCTGGGCGTCGTCGTGATCATCGTGCTGGGCTCGGCCCTCTTCTCGATCTTCTCCCTGATCATCGCCTGCCTGGTCAAGACGCGGGAGCGCTTCATGGGCATCGGGCAGGTCCTGACAATGCCGCTGTTCTTTGCCAGCAACGCGATCTACCCCGTGAGCATGATGCCCCGGTGGCTGCAGGTGCTGTCGCGCCTGAATCCCCTCACGTACCAGGTCGACGGCCTTCGCGCCCTGATGGTCGTCGGCGGAGTCACGGCGTACGGAATCGGCGTCGATCTGGCCGTGCTGCTCGGGGTCACGGCCGGTCTCGCCGTGCTCGCGGGCCATCTGTACCCGGGCCTGGGACGATAGCCGCGCGCGGCCGCGCCCTGCGGTCACGCCCCGCCCAGCTCGGCGCCTCCCCACTCGCCGAGGATCTCCGCCAGGTCGACGTCCGGCGCGATGAGACAGATATGGCCGTGGCCGGCCAGTACCCGCACCACCGCCCCGGGCACGCGGGCCGCCATGTCGCGGGCCTGGTCCACCGACGGCACGAGATGATCCAATTCCGACGCCAGGAACAGCGTCGGACACCGGATGTCCGGCAGGCGATCGCGCACGTCGTACTCCATCAGGATCTTCAGCCGGTTGATGTAGCCTTCGCGGCTCGTCCGGGCCGTCAGCTCCATGAAGCGGTGGAGCTCCTCCCGGTGGGTGTGCGGCGAATGCAGCCGGAACGCCGTCAGCCGCCTGACGCTCGACATCGCCCCCCACGGCATCACGCTGAGGCCGTAGACGGCGAGGCGCAGGCGGAACTGCGGTGCGAAATGGGCGAACGAGTTCAGGATCACCAGCGCGCGCACCCGCTCGGGCCGGGCAATCGCGAAGCTGAGCGCCAGCGTGCCGCCGAACGATTCGCCGACCAGCACCACCTGGCGCTCGACCGGCGCGACGATGTCGATCACGCGCCCGAGGTCAGCCACCAGGACGTCCATGCGGGTCGCCTCGTTGCGCAGGGCATACGTCGCCACGCGACCGACCCGCGCCAGGCCGGGCGTCTGCCGGTAGAACAGTTGCCCCGTGCCGTCCATGCCGGGCACCAGGACGACCGCCGGTCCCGTCCCGTCCACCGTCAGCGCCGGATCGTAGGCTTCCGGCCGGTCCCCCCTCAGCGGTACGTCGACTCCCATCGAAAGGCCTCCTGTCTCTTCCGTCGGCGCCGCCAGTCTGTCAACCGGGACGCGCACCCGGGAGAGATGGTATACACCTTGTATTCCTGACCCACGGTCCGAGCTCTCTTGCGTGCTGCCATGCCGCCCGACACGATTCCACCGGCCGCCCGCCTGCATCGCGGCGCCTTCTGGCGAATTGCCTGGACCGTCGTCACGATTCTGGCCGTCGAGTTCATGGTGTGCACGCTGGCCGTCCTGCCCGTGGCGTTCGCCTGGAGACATCTGATCCGTCTGACCGGGCGGAGCCTCGTGGCCCGCCTGATCGCCTTCAGCGCGGCGGCGGTGCCGTCGTACACCCTGTTCGCCCTGGCCCTGATGCTGCTGACCGCGGTCGCCACCCGGCTGCTCGGCTGGCGGACGCCGCCGGACGCCGAAATGCGGATCGCCGACGCCGACTGGCCGGTCCTGCGCTGGGCCCGATCCATGGTCGCTCTGCACATCGTGCGCGTGTTCGCCGGTCCGCTGTTCCGCGGCTCACCGATCTGGACGGCTTACCTGCGGCTGAGCGGCGCGCGGCTCGGCCGTCGCGTCTACATCAACACGCTCTCGGTGAGTGACTACAACCTGCTCGAATTCGGCGACGACGTCGTGATCGGTGCCGACGTCCATCTCTCCGGCCACACCGTGGAGCGCGGACTCGTCCGAACCGCCCCGGTCCGCCTCGCGCGCAACGTCACCATCGGGCTCGGCAGCGTCATCGACATCGGCGTCGAGGCAGGCGCCGGTTGCCAGGTCGGGGCGCTCAGCCTCGTTCCGAAGTTCTCCAGACTCGAATCGGGTGCGACGTACGTCGGCGTCCCGGTCGAACGGCTCGACTGATGACCACGCGCGATGGCGCGGCTCCATGCCGGGCCCTCGGCCTCGCAAGACGACCCGCGGCCTGTCGCGATCGTGAGCAATCACGATGCCGGGCAGCGGAAACCGCCCGGGCGGCGCCGCGAACGGCGGCCGCGGGCGGAGCGGAAAAATCCGCGGGCCCGCCCGGATTCTTTCGGCCGCCCGGCGCCAGCCTGCGCAGCGGGCGCACGCGCGGGCGCCCGAACGGACTTCCTCCGCACCCGGGCCTGGCACCATCGATGCACCTCCCACTTTCGATCCTTCCTGGACTGGAGTGCCTCATGCTGTTCGAGAATCGTGCCCAGGCGGCCCGCCAGCTCGCCGAACGCCTGCAGGCCTACGCCGACGCCCGGCCGCTGATTCTCGCCATCCCGCGCGGCGCCGTTCCGATGGCGCAGATCCTGGCGGAGCGGCTCCATGGCGATCTCGATGTCGTGCTGGTCCGGAAGCTTGGTGCCCCGGGCAATCCGGAGCTCGCCATCGGATCGGTGGACGAACTGGGACACACCTACCTGGGCCCCGACACCGCGGGATGGGTCGACAGCAGCTACATCGATCAGGAGCGTGAGAAGCAGATGGACGTGCTGCGCCGGCGGCGGGCGATGTACACGCCGGTCCGCCCGCCGATTTCCCCCGCCGATCGCGTCGCCATCGTCGTCGACGACGGCATTGCGACCGGATCGACGATGATTGCGGCGTTGCGAGCGGTGCGCGCGCAGGGGCCCGCGAAGCTCGTGGCGGCGACGGCGGTCGCACCTCCGTCAACCGTGCGCCGGATCGCCGCCGAGGCCGACGAGGTGATCTGTCTGGCGACGCCGGTGGATTTTGCCGCGATTGGACAGTTCTTCGCGGACTTCTCGCAGGTCGATGACGCGGAGGTGTGCGCCATCCTGCAGGAGGCCACGCGGCCGCGCAAGCCTGGGGCGGCCGCGAAGTAGCTTCGCGAGATGGAGATCAGACCCGGCTGAGGAGATCGGCCAGCGAGTCGTCGCGGTGCAGCCGGTGAATCGCGGCGGCGAGCAGCGGCGCCAGCGTCACCCGCTCGATCGGCAGGGAGGCAACCTCGCGACCGGGGACGCTGTCGGTGACGACGAGCCGATCGATCGGCAGTCCCTGCAGCCGCTCGACCGCGCCTCCCGAGAACAGCGCGTGCGTGGCGGCGACGGAGATCTCCCGCGTCGAGCCCGCCTCGATCAGCGCCTTGACGGCCGCTTCGATCGTCCCGCCCGTGCTGATCATGTCGTCGATGACGATCGGGCGCCTGCCCTTCACGTCGCCGACGAGCGCGCGGACCCTGACTTCGGTCCCGCTGAGGCGCATCTTGTGGACGACCGCGATCGGCAGCTGCAGGATCGCCGCATAGCGTTCGGCGAGCTTGACCGCCCCGAGATCGGGCGCGACGATCACCTCGGCCGGCGGCACGCCGGCCTGTGCGACCGCCCGGGCCAGCAGCGGCACGGCGCTGAGATGCTCGGCCGGCGTGGCGAAGAAACCTTCCACCGCCGAGGCGTGCAGATCGACCGTCACGATCCGGTGCAGGGCCGCCGTCCCGAGCAGGTCGGCGACCACCCGGGCGCCGACCGGCTGGCGGCCGCCCACGCGGCGGTCCTGCCGGGCGTAGCCGAAGTACGGCACGACCGCGGTCAGGCGCGCGGCACCGGCCCGGCGGCAGGCATCGGCGAGGAACAGGAGTTCCATCAGGTGGCCGTCGGCCGGCGGCCCGGTCGGCTGCAGGAGATACACGTCGCGGCCGCGCAGCGTTTCCTCGATCGCCACGTGCAGCTCGCCGTCGGGAAACCGGGCGACCGTCCGCGCTACGAGCGGCTGCCCGAGCTCGCCGGCGACAGCTTCGGCCAGGTCGATGTTGGCCGTTCCGGTCACAATCGCCGGCCCGCCGGATGTTTCGCGCATCGGTCACCGCCTCCCCGGTCCCAGCCGGCCGCCATGGCCGGCCGGACATCGAGTCGGACAGGAGCACAAGGCGTACCAGGTTGACACCGCGGATGGCCGGCACCGGCGTCGATCTCTCCCGTCGCAGCGCGCAGAAATTCGCGCAACACCGCACCAGGCGCCCAGGAAACCGCCATTGGCCGGCCTGCGCCCGGTCGGGACATGCGGCACGCGCGTTGCTGACGTCGAGAGGGGCGACCCGCCCGATTGGAAGGCGCCATATGAAGAGCCAGGTGATTCCTCTGAGCCAGTGGCGGCAGTATCTGGACAGCTTCAGCCGGCAATATGACGGCTGGCTCGTGAGCATGGAAGTCGACAGTCCGGAGATCGGCGCGCAGCCCGAGATCGACAACCTGCCGCTCGAGGGGATTTCGGCCGACACGGTCTCGACCCGCGACGCGACGATCGGGATCGTTGCCGGCCGCGTGACGGACGGGCGCCTGACGCACACCATCGTGCATGCGACCGGCCTCGCGGTCGAAGAGACCGAGTCGGGCGTGAAGGTCGCGCTGCAGGTGACCGCCGCCGACGGCACGACGACGATTCTTCGGTTCCGATCGCCGTCGCGTCCCGAGACGGTGGACGGAGTCGTGCGGGCCGGATCCCGCGAGTAGCCGACGGGAAACAGGAGGATGTGATGCCGACGGCCACGAGAAGCCAGGTGACCATCGAAACCGGCGGTGTCGAGCTCGTCGGCGACCTCCGGCTGGCCGAACACACGACGGCGCTGGTGGTCTTCGCGCACGGCAGCGGCAGCAGCCGTCACAGTCCGCGCAACCAGTACGTCGCCAACGTGCTCGTCCAGGCCGGGCTGGGGACGCTGCTGTTCGATCTGCTGACCGAAGAGGAAGAAGCGATCGACGCGCGGACCGGCCACCTCCGGTTCGACATCGATCTGCTCGCGCGGCGGCTCGCCGGCGTGACCGACTGGGCGCGCGAGGAGCACGAACTGCGCGGGATGGCGCTCGGCTATTTCGGCGCGAGCACGGGTGCCGCCGCGGCGCTGGTGGCGGCGTCCCGGCGCCCGGGCCTGGTCAAGGCGATCGTCTCGCGCGGCGGCCGGCCCGACCTGGCCGGTGACGCGCTCGATATCGTGCGGGCGCCGACGCTGCTCATCGTCGGCGAGCGCGACGTCGAGGTCCTGGCGCTGAACGAAGCCGCCCTGACGCACCTCGGCCGGCTGAGTCAGATCCGCGTCGTGCCGGGCGCCACGCACCTGTTCGAGGAGCCGGGCGCCCTCGACACGGTGGCCGCCCTCGCGCGCGACTGGTTCGTGCGGCATCTGCTGCCGGCCACACCGGCCTGACGGGCGGCGCCCCGCGAGCCGGGCTCCCCTCCGGATCGATCGGGCCGGGAGCCTGCGCGGGGCTGCACGCCGCTCCCCGTCCACCCCGTGTAGACTACGGCCATGACCGTGCGCCGCTGGGCGGCCGATCTCCAGCCGATGTCGATCGCACTCGCCGTCCTGGCCGGCCTGACGGTCGTGTTCGCCTACGGCCTCCACGTCACCAACGTCACGACGGTCGCGCTGGCGTTCCTGCTGGTCGTACTCGTCCTGGCGGCGCGGGCCCGGCTGCGCAGCGCCGTGATCGCGTCGGTCGTGGCGATGCTGCTGTTCAACTTCTTCTTCCTGCCCCCGGTCGGCACCTTCACGATCGCCGACCCGCAGAACTGGATCGCCCTGCTCGCCTTTCTTGCGGTCGCCCTCGTGGCCAGCAATCTCTCGTACGCCGCGCGCGCCCGCGCCTCGGAGGCGTTCGCCCGCCGTGACGAGCTGGCCCGGCTGTTCGATCTGAGCCGCGACGTCCTGTCCACCGGCGATACGCGGGACACCCTCGGCGCGATCGCCGGCTTCGTGGCGCGCCGGTTCTCGCTCGACGAAGTCGCCATCTGCCTCCCGTCCGCGAACGGCTGGACCACCGCGGCGGCGCCGCGGGCCAGATGGCCGCTCGATCCGGCGCTGCTCGCCGAGGTTCTGGAGAACGCCACCCGGACGCTGGAATTCGATGCCCGGCAGCGCGCCTACGGCGGCCACCGCCGGGTCGAGGGGCCGGACGGCCCCCTGCTGCTCGTGCCGATCCGGCTCGGTCCACGCGCCATCGGCGTCCTCGCGGCCGCGGGACGCGAGCTCGAGCCGGGCGCCGTCGACGCCATCGGCGGCCTGGTGGCGATCGCGATCGAACGGGCGCAGTTCCTCAGGGAGCGCGAGGCGGCGGAGCTCTCGCGCCGCACGGGCGATCTGAAGTCGGCGCTGCTCGCCTCGCTCGCGCACGACCTGCGGACGCCGCTCACCGCCATCCGCGTCGCCGCCACCAACATGCAGGACCGATCGCTGTCGGAGGCCGAGCGCATCGAGCAGGGGACGATCGTCCTCAGCGAAGTGCAGCGGCTGCAGCGCCTGTTCCAGAACGTTCTCGACATGGCCCGGCTCGACGCCGACAGCGTGAACGCCGCCCGCGAATGGGTGGCGCCGGATCAGATCGTCGAGGCCGCGCGCTCGCAGGCGGAGTCGCTGCTGAAGGGGCGCACGCTCCACGTCAGGGCCGCGGACGGTCTGGTGGACGTGGATCCCCGCCTGACGGCCACCGCCCTCGCCCACGTGCTCGAAAACGCCGCGCAGTATTCGCCGGCCGACGCCCCCATCGAGGTGGACGCCGCGCTCGCGGGCGAGGGCCTCCGGCTGGAAGTCCGCGATCACGGTCGCGGCATCTCGCCCGCCGAGCTGCCGCATCTGTTCGACGGGTTCTACCGTGGCGCCAACGGGCGGACCCATCCGGGCGGCACGGGCCTGGGCCTGACGATCGCCCGCCGGCTCCTGGCGGTCGAACAGGGCCAGATCTGGGCCGAGAACTGCGCCGACGGCGGCGCGCGGTTCTGCATCGCCGTTCCTGCCGGCACGCGCCGTGCCCCGGAGGCGATCGACGCATGACGACGCCGGCGACGCGCGTCCTCCTCGTGGACGACGAGCCGGCGCTTCAGCGGACGCTGGAGCCCCTGCTGCGGTCGCGCGGCTACGACGTGACGGTCGCCGGGACGGCCGCGGCTGCGCTCGACGCGTTCGCGGCCACGCCGCCGCACCTCATCATTCTCGACCTCGGTCTCCCCGACCTCGACGGCATCGAGCTGTGCCGCCGGTTCCGGCAGCAGTCGCCGGCCCCGATCATCGTGCTGTCGGCGCGCGGCCATGAGGCCGACAAGGTGGCGGCGCTCGACCAGGGGGCCGACGACTACGTCACCAAGCCGTTCGGGCCGGAAGAGCTGCTCGCCAGGCTGCGCGTGGCGCTGCGGCGGCTGGCGCAGGAGCCGCCGCAGTCATCCGGCCAGATCAGGCGGGGCGGGCTGACCATCGACTTCGACCGTCGGCGCGTGCTGCGCGATCAGCAGGAGATCCGCCTCACGCCGAAGGAATTCGAGCTGCTCGCGTTCCTCGTCCAGCATCCCGATCGTGTGCTCACCCACCACACGCTGCTCAAGGCCATCTGGGGCGCCAATGCCGTCGACCAGCCCGAGCATCTCTGGGTGCTCGTGGGCCAGCTGCGGAAGAAGGTCGAGCCGGATCCCTCCCGCCCGCGCCTCATCGTCAGCGAACCCTGGGTCGGTTACCGCTTCGTGACCGGTGAATCCGTGCCTTAAGCACCTTTTTAGGCGGCCTTTCGTCCGTTTTTAGGCGCGGTTCATTACGCTGGTGCCTGGGATATGGAGAGCATGTCGCACACGCCCCATCCGGGCGACGCACACAGGCACCTTGCGGCCGAGGTGCCGGCGCCGACCCCGCGCGATCCGTCCGTCGCCGCCGGCGCCGGCGCGCCGCCGGTCGATCGGGCGGCCCGCACGAATCCGCCGGTCGCCGTGCTGTCGACCACGCCTGACGGCACGCGGGCGGCGCTGCTGGCCGCGCGCCACGCCGGACACACGCGGGCTGTCCTGTTCGTGCCCCGCGCGGCCATGAGCCCGACATCCATGGCCGATACCGTCGAGGACTATCGGGCGCTCGCGCACGAGGCCGGCGTCACGGTCTCCGTGCACGTGTGCATCTGCCGGCGGCCGGACGACATCGCGCAGCTGCTGGGCGCCGGCGACGCGACCGTGGTGCTCGGCGGGGCGCGGCGGCGGTGGTGGCCGACGCGCGCCCAGCGGCTGGCGCGGCGGCTGGCGAAGCACGGGCATCGCGTCGTCTTCGCGGACGTCCGGGCGGATACCGAAAGCGGGGAAGATCACACCATATGAGACACTGGATGACTCGTCGACCGGCCATTCTCGGCGGCTGCCTGGCGGCCTGCTGGCTGGCGGCCGTCCCAACCGCTGTTCGCGCGCAGGCCCCGGAGCCGACTGCCGCCTCCGGGAGCAACGTCAGCGTTGCCGATCCGTCCCAGGGGACGAGCAGCCAGGGCACAACGTCCGCGCTGGACGCCTTTCTGGCTGGCACCAAGTTCGGCCTCGATCTCGACGGCTATTACGAGTACAACGCCGACAATCCGATCGGACGCGTCAACCTGCTGCGCGCGTACGACGTGACGAGCAACAGCTTCAGCCTGAACCAGGTCGGCATCGTCATCGACCATGCGCCGGACGTCGCGCATGGCCGTCGCGCGGGCATCCGACTCGATCTGATGTATGGCCAGGCGACCGACACCCTTCAGGGGAGCGCCGCCAACGAGCCCCGGCCGCAGATCTACCGGAACCTGTTCCAGGTGTACGGGACCTATATTTTCCCGCTCGGGAAGGGGCTGCAGGTCGACTTCGGCAAGTTCGCCAGCGCCCTCGGCCTCGAAGGCAACTACACCAAGGACCAGTTCAACTACTCCCGCTCGTACTTCTTCAATTTCCTCCCGTTTTACCACATGGGGTTCCGCACGTCGTATTCGCCGAACGACCGGATCACGCTGACGTACTGGCTGGTCAACGGCGCGCAGCAGACCGAGGACTTCAACGGGTTCAAGTCCCAGGCGGCCATCATCACGCTCGCGCCGGTGAAGACGCTGAGCTGGAACCTGAACTACTACACCGGGAAGGAGGGGCGGGACCTCGTGCCGGCGCTCAACCCCGGGCTGCCGTCGCTGCCGACGCAGCCGGGGCTGTCGACCACGCCGGTCAGCAACCCGAGCCAGGCGCGCACCGACATCTTCGACACCTACGCCACGTGGAGCGCCACGTCCCGTCTCACGCTGGCCGGCGAAGCGGACTACTACACGGTCCGCTCGCCGATCGCGCCGGCGCTGACACTGTCGGGAGGCGCGGCGTACGCGCAGTATCGCCCCCGCGCCGACCTCCATCTGGCCGTGCGGACCGAATACATGAACGACCGCGACGGCCTGTTCAGCGGCGTCGCGCAGCGGCTCCACGAAGTGACGGGGACGGTCGACTGGCTGCCCCCGAACTCCCGGGTCATGATCATCGGGGAATGGCGGCGTGACTGGTCGAACGAGCCGTTCTTCCTGAGCGGCACGGTCGGCGTGCTCGACCGGGCTCAGAGCACGCTGACGCTCGGCATGGTCTGGTGGATCGGCAACAAGACCGGCACCTGGTAGGAGGGCCCCGTGGACGTGCTGATGATCCTCATCGCGATCGCGTTCTTCGTCGTGGCCGGCCTGTACGTCATGGCGTGCGACCGGTTGTGAGGTGATCGATGGCGCTCGATTACATCGTCGGCCTGCTCGTATCGGCCGGCTTGCTCGTCTATCTCGTCTTCGCGCTCCTGAGACCGGAGAAGTTCTGACATGACGTCCAATGGCTGGCTGCAGATCGGACTGTACCTGGTCCTGGTCGCGCTGATCACGCCGCCGATCGGGCGGTTCATGACGCGCGTGTTCAGCCGGGAACGAACCTGGCTGGATCCGGCCCTGCGCCCGATCGAGCGGCTGATCTACCGGTCGACCGGCGTCGACGAGACGCACGAGATGCGCTGGACGGAGTACGCGATGGCGATGCTCCTGTTCAGCCTCGTGTCGATGCTCCTGCTGTATGCCATCGAGCGGCTGCAGTTCTGGCTGCCATGGAACCCCCGGCACCTGCCCGGAGTGCCGCCGGAGCTCGCCTTCAACACCGCCGCGTCGTTCACGACGAATACGAACTGGCAGGCGTACAGCGGCGAGACGACGATGAGCTATCTGACGCAGATGGCCGGCCTCGCCTACCACAACTTCACGTCGGCCGCCACCGGCATCGTGCTTGCGATCGCCTTCATCCGCGGCATCGCCCAGCGCGAGCGGGACGCGCTCGGCAACTTCTGGGTCGACCTCGTCCGCTGCATCCTCTGGGTGCTGCTCCCGGCGTGCCTCGTGCTCGCCGTCGCGCTGGTCTCCCAGGGCGTCATCCAGAACCTCCGGCCGTACGACACGGCGGCGCTGGTCGATCCGGCGACGGCCACGACGACGGACGGCGCGGGCCGGACGCAGACGCAGGTCGTCAGGACCCAGGTGATCGCCCAGGGCCCGGTGGCGTCGCAGGAAGCGATCAAGGAGCTGGGGACGAACGGCGGCGGCTTCTTCAACGCCAACAGCGCCGATCCGTTCGAGAACCCGACGCCGCTCACCAACTATCTCGAGATGCTGGCGATCTTCGCGCTGGGGTCCGGCCTCACCTGGACGCTCGGCGACATGACCGGCTCGCGGGCGCACGGCTGGGCGGTCTGGGCGGCCATGGCCTTCCTGTTCCTGGCCGGCGTGACGACGGTGTACTGGGCGGAGGCGCACGGCAACCCGCTGCTCACGGCGGCCGGCGCCGATCAGCACGTCACCGCGCTCTGCCCGGGCGGCAACATGGAGGGGAAGGAAGTGCGGTTCGGGATCGCCGACTCCGCGCTCTTCGCCACCGTCACGACCGACGCGAGCTGCGGCGCGGTCAACAGCATGCACGACTCCTTCACGCCGATCGGCGGCATGGTGCCGCTCGTCAATATCATGCTCGGCGAAGTGATCTTCGGCGGCGTCGGCTCGGGCCTGTACGGCATGCTCATCTTCGTCATTCTCTCGGTATTCATCGCCGGGCTGATGGTCGGCCGCACGCCCGAGTATCTCGGCAAGAAGATCCAGGCCTACGACGTCAAGATGGCGATGTTGTACGTCCTGATCTTCCCGCTGGTCATCCTCACGCTCGCGGCGATCTCGGTGCTGTGGCCGTTCGGCACGTCGAGCCTTGCCAACGCCGGCCCGCACGGCCTGTCGGAGATCCTCTATGCCTTCACCTCGACCGCCGGCAACAACGGCTCGGCGTTCGCCGGCCTGAACGCCAACACGCCCTGGTACAACCTGGCCCTCGGCATGACGATGCTGATCGGGCGGTTCCTCATGATCATTCCGATGCTCGCCATCGCCGGCAGCCTCGGCCGCAAGAAGCGGGTGCCGCCGTCCCCCGGGACGTTCCCGGTGACGACGCCGCTGTTCGCGGCGCTGCTCGTCAGCGTGGTGCTCATCGTCGGTGCCCTGACGTTCTTCCCGGCCCTCAGCCTCGGTCCGATCGTCGAGCACCTGCTGATGCTGAAAGGTCAGGTGTTCTGATGGCGCACGCACAGACCCGTTCCATCTGGGATCCGCAGATCGTGCGGACCGCGGTGACGGACGCGCTTCGCAAGCTGCACCCGCGCACGATGGCGCACAACCCGGTCATGTTCGTCGTGGAGGCCGGCAGCGTGCTGACGACCCTCGCACTCGTCCGCGACGCGATCGCGGGCCGGCCCGGCCTGGGCTTCGAGGTTCAGATCACCTTCTGGCTGTGGCTGACGGTGCTCTTCGCCAACTTCGCCGAGGCGATGGCCGAGGGGCGCGGGAAGGCGCAGGCGGACACGCTGCGGAAGACCCGGACCGAGACCGTCGCCTCGCGGCTGCTGCCGGACGGCCGTACCGAGACCGTCCCGGCCGCCCGGCTCCGCAAGGACGACCTGGTGTTCGTCAAGGCGGGCGAGTTCATCCCGGCCGACGGCGAGATCGTCGAGGGGGTGGCGTCGGTCGACGAGTCGGCGATCACCGGCGAATCGGCCCCCGTCATCCGGGAATCGGGCGGCGACCGATCGGCCGTCACCGGCGGCACGCGCGTGCTCTCGGACTGGATCAAGGTCCGCGTGACGTCCGATCCCGGCCATACCTTCCTCGATCGGATGATCGCGCTGGTGGAAGGGGCCGAGCGGCAGAAGACGCCGAACGAGATCGCGCTGAACATCCTGCTGGCCGGCCTGACGATCGTCTTCCTGCTGGCGGTGGTCACGCTGCAGCCGTTCGCCATCTATTCCGGCGCGCCGCAGTCGGTCTTCGTGCTCGTGTCGCTGCTCGTCTGCCTGATTCCGACGACCATCGGCGGGCTGCTGTCGGCGATCGGCATCGCGGGGATGGACCGGCTGGTACAGCGCAACGTGCTGGCGATGTCGGGTCGGGCGGTCGAAGCGGCCGGCGACGTCCACACGCTGCTGCTCGACAAGACCGGCACGATCACGCTCGGCAACCGCCAGGCCAGCGAGTTCGTGCCGCTGCCGGGCGTCACCGAGCGCGACCTGGCCGACGCGGCGCAGTTGTCGTCGCTCGCCGATGAGACACCCGAGGGGCGGTCCATCGTGGTGCTGGCGAAGGAGCGGTACGGCATCCGGGGGCGCGATCTGGCCGATCAGCACGCGGTGTTCGTGCCGTTCACGGCGCAGACCCGCATGTCGGGCGTCGACATCGGCGGGCGGGAGATCCGCAAGGGGGCGCCGGACGCCATCCGGCGGTACGTCGAGACCGGCGGCGGCGCGACGACGCCGGAGCTGCAGGCGATCATCGAGCGGATCGCCCGATCCGGCGGCACGCCGCTCCTCGTCGCGGAACGCGGCCGCGCGCTCGGCGTCGTGCATTTGAAGGACATCGTCAAGGGCGGCATCCGCGAGCGCTTCGCCCAGCTGCGGGCAATGGGCATCCGGACGGTGATGATCACCGGCGACAACCCGCTGACCGCGGCATCGATCGCGAAGGAAGCGGGCGTCGACGATTTCCTGGCCGAGGCGACGCCCGAGCACAAGATGGCGCTCATCAGGCACGAGCAGGGGGATGGCAAGCTGGTCGCGATGACGGGTGACGGGACGAACGATGCGCCGGCGCTCGCGCAGGCCGACGTGGGCGTCGCGATGAACAGCGGCACGCAGGCGGCGAAGGAAGCGGGCAACATGGTCGACCTCGATTCGACGCCGACCAAGCTGATCGACATCGTCGAGATCGGCAAGCAGTTGCTGATGACGCGGGGGGCGCTGACGACCTTTTCGATCGCCAACGACGTCGCGAAGTACTTCGCCATCATTCCGGCGATGTTCGCCGGCGCGTTTCCCGTACTGATGGCGCTGAACATCATGCACCTGCAGACGCCGGAATCGGCGATCCTGTCGGCCGTGATCTTCAACGCGGTGATCATCGTCGCCCTCGTGCCGCTCGCGCTGCGCGGCGTCGCGTACCGGGCGATGAGCGCCGAGGCGCTGCTCCGACGGAATCTGCTGATCTACGGCGCCGGCGGCATCGTCCTGCCGTTCATCGGCATCAAGCTCATCGACATGGTCATCACGACGCTGCACCTGGCGTAGCAATGGCCTGACAGGGCCCAGAGAACCGATCATGAATCTCCTCCGGAATCTCGCCGTTGCCGTCCGCGTGACCCTGGTGACGACCGTCATCCTCGGCCTGGCCTATCCACTCGTCGTCACCGGGCTGGCGCAGGTGCTGTTCCCGGCGCAGGCGAACGGATCCCTGATCACGCGGAACGGGCGCCTCATCGGCTCCCGCCTGATCGGCCAGCCGTTCACATCGCCGGTCTATTTCCACCCGCGGCCGTCGGCGGCCGGCCCGGTTGGGTACGACCCGACCGCGTCGGGCGGCACGAACCTCGGCCCGACGAACAAAGCGCTCATCGAGGCCGTTCGCGCGCGCGTCGCGGCGGCCCGAAAGGAGAACCCGGGGGCGCCAGTGCCGGTCGATCTGGTCACCTCGTCGGCCTCCGGCCTCGACCCCGACATCTCACCCGCCGCCGCGCTGTTCCAGGTGCCGGCCGTCGCCCGCGCGCGGGGCGTGAGCGAGGCGGACATCCGCCGGCTCGTGGACGCACACATCGAAGGCCGCCAGCTCGGGTTCCTCGGCGAGCCGCGGGTGAACGTCCTGCTGCTGAATCTCGCCCTCGACCGGGCGTACCCCGTGCCGCGATCGCGATGACACCGGAAGACACCCGTCCCAGCGCCGAACAGCTCCTCGCGCGGCTCAAGAGCCATGAGCGGGCCCGCCTGCGCATCTACATCGGGGCGGCGCCAGGGGTCGGCAAGACCTACCGGATGCTGCAGGCGGCGCACGAGGTGCGGCGCGCCGGGTTCGACGTCGTCATCGGCCTCATCGAGACCTACGGGCGGCCGGACACCGAGGCCCAGGTCGGCGATCTGGAGGTCGTGCCGAAGCGGCGGATCGACTATCGAGGCGTGCAGATCGAGGAGATGGACGTCAGCGCGATCCTGGCGCGCCGCCCCGCGGTGTGCCTCGTCGATGAGCTGGCACACACCAACGCGCCGGGGAGCCCGCACGAGAAGCGGTACCAGGACGTGCTGGAACTGCTCGATGCCGGGATCCACGTGATGACGGCCGTCAACATCCAGCACCTGGAGACGCTGAACGACGCCGTGGCGCGGGTGACCGGCGTGCGGGTACGCGAGACCGTCCCCGACACCTTCCTCGACCGCGCGGACGAGATCATCAACGTGGACGTCACCGTGGAAGAACTGCGGCAGCGTCTGCGGGAAGGAAAGATCTACCGCCCGGACAAGATCGAGCAGGCGCTGACGCACTTCTTCCGCAAGGGCAACCTGTCGACGCTGCGCGAGCTCGCGCTGCGGGCGGTTGCGGACGAAGTCGGCGAGAAGGCGGCGAGCTACCGGGTGCGCGAAGGGCTCGAGCCGGCCTGGATGCCGGAGCGCGTGATGGTGTGCATGAGCTCGAACGTCGCCGCGCCGCGCGTGATCCGCACCGGCGCCCGCATCGCCGGCCGGCTCGGCGCGCGGTGGTATGCCGTGTACGTCGAGACCCCCACCGAACGGCCCGGCCGGGTCCCCCCCGCCGATTCGGACGCGCTGCGCCAGAACATCCAGCTCGCCGAAAGCCTCGGCGCGACCGTCGTGCGGGTCCGGGCGGGCCGCCCGGCCGAGGGGCTCATCGCCTTCGCCCGGCGCGAGGGGATCACCCACGTCATCTTCGGCCAGAGCGCCCGATCCCGCTGGGAGCTGTTCTGGCGCGGATCGACCATCGATCGGTTCCTGTCCGCCGTCCGCGATGCCGCCGTCCAGGTCGTGCCGCTGGACGACACGACGACCGAGGCCGTCTGATGTCCCTGAAACACCGTCACGCGCACACGCCCGCCGCCGGCGGAGGGGCGCGCCGGCCGCAGCCGCCGGCGACCACGCACGCACGGCTGTCGGCCATCGTGCAGGCCGCCCTCGATCGCGCGCAGGTCGCCTACGAGCTCGCCGGCCTCGAGGCCCCGCGGGATCCGTGGGGGATCTGGACGCTGACCTTTCTCGACCGCGCCGCGCCGCCGTGGGCGCGGACGTTCCAGCTTCCGCTGCCGTGGGACGCCGGCGACGATGCGGTCGCCGCCGACCTCGCGCGCCAGCTGGTCGCGCACGCCCGCGCCGCGACGTGGGCGGGCGGCGCCTGACCCCGGGCCGGCCTCCTGAGCCCGCCGCCCGGATGCCGCCCCGGCGCCTCCGCCTCAGTGATTCAGCCGGTACCGCACTTCGAGCGTCACCTGGCGCGGCTCGTTGAAATGGGTGCCTCCGAACGTACTGCTGTTGTCGAGCAGATAGCGGACGTTGCCGACGTTGAGCGCGCTCAGCCGCAGCGAGAATCCGCGGGTCAGCGGCCGGCCGACCGACAGATCGAACGTGGCGTGGCCCGGCAGGTGCGCCGGCCCGTCGCCGTTGACGAAGCCCGATCCATACATCAGGTTGCCCGACACCCACGCCGCTGCCGGCAGCGTCGCGTCGAATCCGACGTTGAGCGTGTTGCGCTGGTCGTGGTCGAGATAGAAGTAGCCCTGCGCCGGCGGCGCGAAATCGGTCAGTCCGCCGGTCACCGCGCCCGCGCCCTGGGCGATCTGGTTCGAGAAGGCCAGATGGACCCCGACCCGGTCGTTGAACGCCCGCGGCGCGCGCAGCGTCGCCTCCCAGCCCTGAATCCGCGCGTCGGCGATGGTCAGCGGGAAGTAGATGTTCGAGTTGCCGAGCACGTCGTGGTCGAGGAAGTTCTGCGCTCGCGTGTGGAAGTGATCGAAGTCGAGCGTCCACTTCCCCATCGGGACCGTGAGACCGACTTCCCACTGCTCGTCGCGCTCCCCCTTCAGCGGCAGGAAGCCGAACCCCTGGTCGAGCGCGAAGCCCAGCAGCGGCCCTGAGACGGTGTTGAGCGGCGGCGCCTGATAGTAGCGGCCGTAGAAGCCCCTCAGTACCCACTTCGCCCGGGGAATCACGACGGCCACGCCAAGGCGCGGGCTCACCGCGTCCTCGGTGAGCTGCACGTTCGTGTAGTGCGTGTAGCGCAGCCCGCCGTTGAAGGTGAGCCAGGACGCCGCCCGGTACTGCTCTTCCGCGAACAGCGCGCTGATGGTCCCCCACTCCCTCACCCGCTGGCTCAGGGCCAGACCGCTGCCATCGGTCGCGGTCAGGCCGAACAGCGTGTCGTCGCGCTGGCCGAACGACTCGAGCCCCACGGTCGCGTTGTGCCGCCCCCGGACGAGCGCCACCGTCACCTCTCCCCCGACGTACTGCGACCCCCGATCATCCTCCGGCACGAAGGGCGTGTCGTGCGGACCGCCGATGTAGTGCGCCCGGTTGAAGTGGTAGAACGGCGACACCGTCAGTAGCAGGCCGGACGAGGTGGTATGCACCCAGGAGAAGTTGACGAACGTATCGTCCTCGTGCTCGTTGTCGGCGATCCCCTGCGCCTGCTGGATCGGGTCGTTCGGCACCTGGTACCGGTCCGCCCGCGACGAGACCACCAGGCGGAGCTGGTCGGACGGCGTCTTGTTGAAGATGAGGGACGAGAAGCCGCCGAAGCCGCTCACCCCGTCGTGCAGCACCTGCGCGGTCGGCGTCTCCAGCCCGTAGCCGCTCCGGTTCGCGTTCGCGCTCATGTAGTAGCCGAAGCGCCGGGTGTGGCTGCCGTAGCCGAGATAGTCGTCCGTCTGGTTGAAGCTGCCGTACGTGGCCGACGCATCCACGAAGTTCGTGCCTTCGAACCCCGATCGCGGCACCACGTTGAAGATCCCGTAGGTCCGGTCCCCGTACTCCGCCGAGTAGCCGCCGCGCTGGACCTCCAGATAATCCACGTCCTGCGGGTCGAACTGCGGGCCGACGTTGCTGGCGATGTTCGTGTTCGGCACCGGCACGCCGTCGATCTGCCACGTCACCTGGTGCCCGCCCCGGATGTGCAGCATGTCGTGCACCATGTAGGCGCCCGGCACGTAGTCGGTGATCATCGCCAGGCTGTTGGCGCGATCGGCCCCGGGCGTCCGGGCGATCTCGGCCCGGCTGACGAGCGTCTCGGTCGTGGACGACTCCGTGTCGATCGCCGCCGGCGCCGCCGAGACGGTCACCGTCTGCCTGACCGTCGCCACCGCGAGGCGGAGCCGCAGCCGGACGGCCGCCCCGGATTCCACCTCGACCGCCTGCGTGAGCTGGTCGAAGCCGGTGGACACGACCGTGACGACGTACTGCCCGACCGGGACGGCCGGGAACTCGAACGTGCCGCCGGCGCCGGTCTGGACCTGCTGCGTCCACTCGGAATCCCGTGCCTGAATCAGCACGGTCGCGCCCGGCACGGGGCGCCCCTGCGGGTCGTCGACGACACCGCGCACGTTGCCGAAGATAGTCGCCAGGGCGGGCGCCGCGACGAGCAGCACCACTCCCAGGCAGAGGACGGACCGCCACCAGCGGACCATGAAGACACCTCCCTGGAACGAACGATTGCCTGTGGTTCGGAAGCCGGACGAGGGAGGGTCAGCTTCGAGGCGGTTCCCAGGGAGCCGCAGCCGGGGCGGACGGCAGCGCACGGGCGAGGAGCGTCACCAGACGGGTGGAGCGGAAGGAGCGGACCCATGCGGCCGGGCGGGCGAGTACGGCCGGCTGGAGCGACACATCGAGCACCTTCGACGCATCGGTCCGATCGCTGGTCGAACACACGGCGCAGCCGCCGCCTGCGCTGCGGGCGCACATGGCGTGCATGCCGCTCTGCCGGTGCGAGGTCATCCCGCACATGCCCTTGGCGCACATGGCGCAGTGTCCGCTGCGGCAGCAGTCGGACATCGCGCACGCGGCCGCCGCGCTCAGGGGCGCCGCGGCCCAGGCGAACAGCCAGACCGGCAGGACGATCATCGCGACCAGACGTCGCATCTGATTTTTATACCATGCGGGCCCGGCGCGGACAATCTCGACCGGGCTCGACCGGATGGCACGTCGCCGGCCGATCGTGATGAAAAGACGGCAGTTCCAGCGCCGAGACGGCCCGCCCGGGCCGTTTTTACAGGGCCGCAACACGGCCGAGACCTGCCGGTGACACGCCGACGCTATCCTGCCTGCGATGCCAGTGACGACGGAACGATCGCCGGGCCGGCAGGAGCCGCAGACCCCATGGCGCTGACGATCAGCGTCATCGTCTGCGCCTTCAACGAGGAACGCTACCTTCCCGCCTGCCTGTATTCCCTGCTCGCTCAGACCCGTCCTCCGGACGAACTCCTGGTGGTCAACAATGCCAGCACCGATGCGACGCGCGCCGTGGCGGCGTCGGTGCCGGGCGTGCGCGTGGTGGACGAGCCGCGCAAGGGGCTGGTGGTGGCGCGCGACGCCGGCCGCCGCGCGGCGACCGGCGACATCCTGGCGTACCTGGACGCCGACTGCCGCGCCCCGCTGATGTGGGTGGAGCGGCTGGCGGCCCGGTTCGAGCGGTCGCCCCATCTCGTGGCCGTCTCGGCGCCCTATCGCTTCTACGACTGGGACCTGCCGGGCCGCGCGCTCGTGCGGACCTACGATCTGGTCGTCGCGCCGCCGGCGCAGCTGCTCGTGCACCGCGTCCTGCGGATCGGGTCGCTGCTCTACGGCGGAAACTTCGCGGTCCGGCGGGGAGCGCTCGAGCGGGTCGGCTTCGACACGTCGATCGACTTCCACGGTGAGGACACGAACCTCGGGCGGCGTCTCGCCGCGCAGGGGGCCATCCGTCTCTGCCGCGAGCTGTTCGTGTACACGTCGGCGCGGCGATACCGCGCCATGGGCCGGTCGGCGGTGTTCCGGCTGTATCTGCGCAACTTCTGGTCGGAAATTCTCCGGCACCGGCCGGCCGACCGGACCCATCTCGATGTGAGGACCTGACGTGCCCGGCTACGAGCCGTTTCTGCTCTGCGACTTTCACGTCCACACCCGGTGGAGCGACGGGCAGCTGGCCGTCCGTGAGGTCATCGACCTCTACGGCGAGACGGGTCGCTTCGACGTGATCGCGATCACCGATCACATTCTGATGAAGAAGGACCTGCTCGCGCGGGCCGGCCGGCTGGCGACGCTGGGGCAGCGGCGGTTCGGCGTCACCGAGGAGGTCTTTCCCGAGTACCTCGAGGACGTGCGCGACGCCGCGCGGTACGCCAGGCGCAAGTACGGCCTGCTCGTGATTCCCGGCGCCGAAGTCACGCAGAACCACATCCGCGGCAAGAAGAACGCGCACATCATCGCGCTCGACATCAAGAGCCACATCAGCGCCGATCAGAACCCGCTCGACATCCTGCGGGAAATCCGGCGCCAGCAGGCGCTCAGCATCGCCTGCCACCCGCACCACCGGACGACGCGGCGGATCGAGATCAGCACGTGCTATCTGTGGGACCACCGGGAGGAGCTGGCCGACATGGTCGACGTGTGGGAGGCGGCCAACCGCGACGATCTCTTCTCGGTGACCAGCCTCAAGCACTACCCCTACATCGCCAGCAGCGACTTTCACAAGCCCAGGCATCTCTACTCGTGGAAGACGCTGATTCGCGCGGACAAGAACTGGCCGGCCATCAGGCGCGCCCTGCGCGCCAACGTCGACATCGCGCTGACGCTGTTCCGGGACGGCTCCTGGGCGGCGTAGCGGCTCCGGGCACTCAGGCGCTCCGGGGGCCTGTTTGGCCCCCCCGCCCATCGGGCGTATGATGTCCCGTTGCCAAAATCGGCCGCGCCCGGGAGGGACGGCCGATACGGGGGACCCGCGCGGGAGGGCATGGACCTTCCCTGGGGCGTATCGCCGTGTCCGGCCTCCCTCGGAGGCCCGGGCCGCGTAGGGGACTTCCAACCCCGAGCCCGTCAGCTAACCTCGTCGGCCGTTGGAGGGTCGTGTGCCGGAAGAGCGGCTGTTATCCCAGCTCAAGCGCCTGTTCATCGGGCGTCCGATTCCCACCCGCCTCGCGCACCACCAGCGATTCTCCCGCGTCACCGGGCTGGCGGTGCTGTCGTCCGACGCGCTGTCGTCGGTGGCGTACGCGACCGAAGAAATCCTGCGGGTCCTGATCGTCGGCGGGCTGGCGGCGCTGAGCTACGCGACGCCGATTGCGCTCTGCATCGCGCTGCTGCTCGCGATCGTCGTCTTTTCGTACCGGCAGACGATCCACGCGTACCCCAACGGCGGGGGGGCGTACATCGTGGCGCGCGAGAACCTGGGCCGGAGCGCCGGGCTCATCGCCGCCGCCTCGCTGCTCATCGACTACACCATGACGGTGGCCGTCAGCGTGGCGGCCGGCGTCGCCGCCATCACGTCGGCCGTGCCGAGCCTCCAGGACGACCGCGTCCTGATCGCCCTGGTCTGCGTGGTGGCCCTGGCGGTCGGGAACCTGCGCGGCATCCGCGAGTCCGGCCGGCTGTTCGCCGGGCCGACCTACTTCTTCATCGGCAGCATCCTGGTGCTGCTCGGCATCGGCGCCGTGCGGTACGCGACCGGTTCCCTGATGCCGCTGCCGCCGGAAGGGCCGATCCCGACCGGCGCGGAGGTCCACGCCCTCGGGCTGTTCGCGATCCTGACCGCCTTCTCGAACGGCTGCACCGCCATGACGGGCGTCGAGGCCGTGTCCAACGGCGTGCCGGCGTTCCGCGATCCGACGTCGAAGAACGCCGCGTCCACGCTCGGGACGATGGCGGTGCTCGCCATCACGATGTTCGTCGGCATCACGCTGCTGGCCCACGCCTATCACATCGTGCCGTCCGATCGCGAGACGGTCATCTCACAGATCGCCCGCGCGCTCGTGGGCGGCCGCAACGCCGCCTACTATGCCGTGCAGATCGCGACGATGCTGATCCTGGTGCTGGCGGCCAACACCGCGTACGCCGACTTCCCGCGGCTCGCGTCGGTCGTGTCGGCCGACGGCTTTCTCCCCCGCCAGTTCATGAACCAGGGCGACCGGCTGGCGTTCTCGAACGGCATCCTGGTGCTGAGCGCGTTCGCCAGCCTCCTCCTCATCGTGTTTCACGGCGACACGCATGCGCTGATTCCGCTGTACATGATCGGGGTCTTCGTCTCCTTCACGCTGTCGCAGGCCGGCATGGTCCGGCACTGGCACCGGCTGCGGGAGGGCAAGTGGCGGACGAATGCCATCATCAACGGCACCGGCGCGGTGCTGACCGGCATCGTGCTGATCATCGTCGCCACCACGAAGGCCGCCGAGGGCGCCTGGATCGTGCTCGTCCTCATCCCGTGCCTCGTGATGCTGTTCCGGATGACGCGCACCCACTACGACCACGTCGCCTCCCAGCTCAGCATCAAGGACTGGGCGCCCGAGCCGGCGCACGCGAACATCGTCGTCGTCCCGGTGAGCGGGATTCACCGCGGCGTGCTCAAGGCGCTGGAGTACGCCCGCTCGCTGTCGCCGGAGGTGCTGGCCGCCTACGTGGACGTGGAGCCGGTGGTCACGGCCAAGATCCGTCAGGACTGGGAACGCTGGGGCGAGGGCGTCAAGCTGGTCGTGCTCGAGTCCCCGTACCGGTCGATCATGGAGCCGCTGCTCGAGTTCATCGAGCAGCTGCAGGCCAGCCACCCGGACAGCTACCTGACCGTGCTGCTGCCGGAGTTCGTCCCCAAACGCTGGTGGCAGGCGCTGCTGCACAATCAGCGGGCGCTGCTCATCAAGGGCGCGCTGCTCTTCCAGCCGAACATCATCGTGACCAGCGTCCCCTATCACCTGCACTGAACGCGGCGCCGGGGACGCCCGCCGTGAGCTACGCCAGGTACAGCGCGACGATCCCCGACAGCAGGATCCCGTCGAACGTTCCGGCGCCGCCGATGCTGAGCAGGCCGGTGAACGCGCGGTCGACATCCCGCAGGTGCAGGAGATCCGCCCCCACGAGCGGCCCCAGCACGCCGGCGATAAACGCCACCGGCGTGGCGTTCGCCGGCGCCAGCAGCAGCGCCCCGGTCGCGGCAATGGCGGGCGGCACCAGCGCCGGCAGGGTAATGCCGACGCCGGCCACCGGCCGGGCCAACCGGTGACAGACCCACACGTTCAGCAGGACGACGGTCGCCAGAGCGGGCAGGTCGGTCCGGAGGGCGATCAGGCGGACCGCCTCGTACGCCGCCAGCCCGACCGGGATCAGGCAGCCGCCGACATTGACCGCGATGATGGTCTCGTGCCGCACCCGCTGCAGCCGCGGCCACATGCCCGGGAGGCCGAACAGCGCCAGCGCGTCCACCGGCACCGGCTCGGATCGCACGATGCGCCGGACGGGCAGGTTGACGAGGCTGCCGGCGAAGACGCCGAAGACGATCAGCACCGCCATGTCGGGGGTCAGGTGCAGCTTGAGCAGCGCGGCCGACATCAGATCCATCATGACGAGCGGCAGCAGCACCATGAGGATCGCCGCGACGATGAACGACAGGCAGCCGGCACGCGGCATGATGGTCGGGCTCAGGGCCCAGGGCCCGGGCGCTCTCGATGTTAACGCCGAGCGTCAGCTCGGCCTTCCTCGGGGCCTCGGGGCTCGCGCTCTCGATTCCCCGTGGCGTAGATCCGTTCAGCGGGCCGCGTGCACGGCCACCAGCGCCTGCCCGAGGCTCAGACCGCCGTCCCCGGCCGGCACGTCACGGTGGCTGAACACGTCGAATCCGTCGGCCGCCAGCGCGCCCAGCAGGCCTTCGAGCAGACAGCGGTTCTGGAAACAGCCGCCGCTCAGGCAGACCCGCGTCAGCGCCGTCTCCTCCCGGAGCCGGCCGGCGAGATCGGCGAACGTCCGGACGAGCCCGTTGTGGAAGCGGCGGCTGATGCCGGGGACGTCCCGCCCACCCGCGCGATCCGCCAGGACCGCCTGGAGCAGCGGCCGCGGGTCGACAATCCAGCCGTCGCCGTCCCTGTCGATCGCCAGCGGGTACGCCTCGGTGTCGGCCGACCGGCGCGCGGCCATCTCCAGGGCGATGGCCGCCTGCGCCTCGTGGGTGACCCGCGGGTGCAGTCCGACGAGCGCGGCCACGGCATCGAACAGCCGGCCGCAGCTGGACGTCAGCGGGGTGTTCACGCCCCGTTCGATCATGCGCAGGACGAAGCGGATGTGGGCGTCGTCGACCCCGTCCCACCGCGGCAGGTGCCGCGCGCAGGCGTCCGCGCCCAGGCGCGCGGCCACGCAGCCGACCGCCATGCGCCACGGCTCCCGGATGGCCGCCTCCCCGCCCGGCATCGGCACGTACGCCAGGTGCGCCGCCCGCACGAAGTCCCGATAGCCGGCGATCAGCACCTCCCCGCCCCAGATGCGGCCGTCGGTGCCGTAGCCGGTGCCGTCGAGCACGATGCCGATCACCCGGCCGTCGAGATGGTTCTCGGCCATGCAGGCCGCGACGTGGGCGTGATGGTGCTGCACGCCGACGCGCGGCAGCGCCCGTGCCTCGGCCCACCTGGTCGAGAAGTAGTCCGGATGGAGGTCGCACGCCAGGAGAGACGGCCGGATCTGGAGGATGCGCTGGAAATGATCGACGACCTCCTCGAAGAACCGATGGCTCTCGAGGTGCTCGAGGTCGCCGACGTGCTGGCTGAGGAACGCGCGCCCGCCTTCCGCCAGACAGATCGTGTTCTTCAGCTCGCCGCCGACGGCCAGCACCGGCGGCACCTCCTCGTGCAGAAAGACCGGCACCGGCACCTCGCCGCGGGCCCGGCGGACCACGCGCGGCAGCCCGCCGGCCACCATGACGACCGAGTCGTCGCAGCGGCGCAGGATGTCGCGATCGTGCACGAGCCAGGCGTCGGCCACGCCGCGGAGGCGCTCGAGGGCTTCGGCGTTGTCGATGGCAATCGGCTCCTCGCTCAGGTTGCCGCTCGTCATCACGAGCGCGTCGAACCGGCCCTCGTCGAACAGCAGATAGTGGACGGGCGTATAGGGCAGGAACACGCCGAGGTCCCCGTGTCCCGGGGCTACCGCGTCCGGCACGGCGCCGGCGTCCCGGCGGGGCAGGACGACAATCGGCCGCTCCCAGCCGAGAAGCCGCGCGCGACCGGCCGGCTCGATTTCGACCAGACGTCCGGCCGCCTCCGCATCGGGCACCATCACGGCGAACGGCTTGCCCGCGCGGCGTTTCCGCTCGCGCAGCCGCCGGACGGCTTCTCCCTGCATCGCGTCGACCGCGAGATGGAAACCGCCCAGCCCCTTGACCGCCACAATCGCCCCTTCGCGCAGCAGCGCGACCGCCTGGCCGATCGGGTCGCCGGCGCCGCTCGGCCGGCCCGCATCGTCCCACAGCACCAGGCGGGGCCCGCAGTCCGGGCAGGCGTTCGGCTGCGCGTGGAAGCGGCGGTCGGCCGGATCGTCGTACTCCGCCTGACAGGCCGGACACATGCGGAACGGCGCCATCGAGGTCTGCGGCCGGTCGTAGGGAATGTCCCGCACGATCGTGAACCGCGGTCCGCAGTTGGTGCAGTTGATGAACGGATAGCGGTACCGGCGGTCGGCCGGATCGCGGAGTTCCCGCAGGCAGTCGGGGCACACGGCCACGTCGGGCGGAATGAGCGTCCGGCCGGCCGCGTCATCGCGGCTCGCGACGATGCGGAACTCGCGGTCCCCGGCCAGCGGCAGCGTCCGCACCGCCACGTCCGTGATGCGGGCGAGCGGCGGCGCCTCGGCCTGCAGGCCGGCCAGGAAGCTGTCGACCGCGTCGGCCGGCCCCTGCACTTCGATGCGGACGCCCGAGCTGGTGTTGCAGATGCCGCCGACGAGCCGGCGGGCGCGGGCGAGACGGAAGACGAACGGACGGAATCCGACCCCCTGGACAATGCCGCAGACGGTGATGCCCCGGCGGACGTCCATCACACCGACGATGCGGCCCGGGCCAGCGCGACCTGCCGGCGTCTGTCGCCCAGCCAGGCGAACCAGTCGGGGAGTCCGGCGCCAGTCAGCGTCGAGACGCGGAGAGCCGGCAGCCCGGGATGGACGCGCCGGGCGTTGCGTTCGGCCTCGTCCGCGTCGAAGGGGACGAACGGCAGGAGATCGATCTTGTTGAGCAGCATCAGCGAGGACCGGAAGAAGATGCCGGGGTATTTCAGCGGCTTGTCTTCCCCCTCGGTCACGCTGAGCACCACGACCTTGGCCTCCTCGCCGAGATCGTAACCGGCCGGACAGACGAGGTTGCCGACGTTCTCGACGAACAGGATGTCCAGCCCTTCGAGTGGCCACCCGACGAGCGCCCGGTCCACCATCCGCGCGTCGAGGTGACAGGTGCCGCCGGTCGTGATCTGCCGGACGGGAAAATGGAAGCGGGCCAGCCGCGCCGCGTCATGGTCGGTCTGGATGTCGCCGGTCAGTACGGCCACGCGCAGGCCGGGCGCGATGCCGTCGAGCGTCCGTTCGAGGAGTGAAGTCTTGCCGGCGCCGGGCGAGCTGACGAGGTTCAGGCACAGCACCCCGCAGGCGGCGAAGCGGGCGCGCAGATCGGCGGCAATCCGGTCGTTCTCATTGAGCACCTTGCGTTCGAGGGGTACCCGATCCATCGACGTCCACCTCCAGGTAGGCGAGGTCCAGCTCGTCGCCGCCGGCGAACTCGGTGTCGAGCCGGCCGCAGCGCGGACAGCGCGTCTCGAACTGCTCGACGGCGAACGTCTCGTCGCACGCCGGGCAGCGATGGCGCAGGGGACAGTATTCGATCTCGAGCTCGAGCCCGTCGAGATCGGTGTCGCGCGTCAGGGCGTCGAAGCAGAAGCGCAGCGCGTCGCAATCGACGCCGCCCAGCTCCCCGACCTTGACGCCGACCTTGCACACGCGGCCGCCGGGATAGCGCGCCCGTTCGGCGCGCACCGCGTCGAGCACCGAGCTCGCGATGCCGATTTCATGCATCGACGCCTCAACAGATGCGCGGCAGCTGATCGCCGGCCAGCATGTCCACGATCCGCGTCGTCCCGAACGTCGTCCGCATCGTGACGACCGGCGAGCGGGCCGCGCGGACCGTGCCGATGCGGCGCGCGAACCGGCCGAGCGGATGCGCCCGCATCACGTCGACCACCCGGTCGGCGTCGGCGGCATCCACGATCGCCACCAGCTTGCCTTCGTTGGCGACGTACATCGGGTCGAGGCCGAGCAGCTCGCACGCGCCCCGGACCTCTTCCCGCACCGGGATGCTCGGCTCCTCGAGCTCGATGCCGACGCCCGCGCTGGCGGCGATCTCGTTCAGGGCACTCGCGAGCCCGCCGCGCGTCGGGTCACGGAAGCACCGGAACCGGTCGCTCGCCGCCAGCATGTCGGCCACCAGCGTGTGCAGCGCGGCCGAATCGCTCCGGACCGCGCTCTCGAACTCCAGTCCTTCGCGCTGGCCGAGAATCGTCATGCCATGATCACCGATCGACCCGCTGAGCAGGACGCAATCGCCCGGCCGCGCCAGGTCGGCCGACAGCATGAGCCCGTCGGGCACGACGCCGATGCCGGAGGTGGTGATGAAGATCCCGTCGCCGCTCCCCTTCTCGACGACCTTGGTGTCGCCGGTGACGATGCCGACGCCGGCCCGATCGGCCGCCTGCTGCAGCGACGCGACGATGCGCCGCAGGCTCTCCATCGGCAGCCCTTCCTCGAGGATGAGCGCGACGCTCAGGAACAGCGGCTGCGCGCCCCCCATCGCCAGATCGTTGATCGTGCCGTGCACGGCCAGCGTGCCGATGTCGCCGCCGGGGAAGAACAGCGGCTTGACGACGAACGAGTCGGTGGTGAAAGCCAGGCGGCAGCCCTTCACCTCGACGATCGCCTGGTCGTTCAGGCACGCCAGCGCGGGATGCCGGAACGCGGGCAGGAAGAGATCCCGCACGAGCTCCGCCGACAGTTTCCCGCCGCTGCCGTGTCCCAGCAGCACCGTGCGGCGATCGGCCAGCGGCGCCGGGCACGAGAAGCCCGCCTCCAGTCTTTCCGTCATCCCCGCACCTTCACCGGGTCCATCGCGTGCCGCCGGTACTGATGGTACGCGGCGCAGGCCCCTTCGGTCGACACCATGGGGGCGCCGAGCGGGCGCTCGGGCGTGCAGCGCGTGCCGAACGCGGCGCAGTCGGTCGGCTTCTTCAGGCCCTGCAGCACCTGGGCGCTGATGCACTCCGGCGGCTCCTCCGCCGTCATCGTCGACAGGCCGAACAGGCGGTCGGCGTCGTGGGCCGCCAGCTCCGGCCGCAGGCGGTAGCCGCTCTGCGGGATCGGGCCGACCCCGCGCCACTTCTTGTCGCACACCTCGAACACCTGCGCCATGATCCGCTGCGCCGGCTCGTTGCCGTCATAGCTGACCGACCGGACGTACTGGTTCTCGATTTCGGCGCGGCCCTCTTCGAGCTGCGCGACGATCATCCGGATGGCCTCCAGGATGTCGACCGGTTCGAAGCCGCCGACGACGATCGGCACGTGGTACTCGCGGACGAGCTCCTCGTACTCAGAGTAGCCCATCACCGTGCAGACGTGGCCGGGCGCAATGAAGGCCTGCACGCGGTTCGCGGGCGACCCGAGCAGCAGCCGGATGGCCGGCGGCACGAGGACGTGCGAAACGAGCATGGAGAAGTTGGCGAGCCCCTCGCGGTGCGCCTGCCACACCGCCATGGCGTTGGCCGGCGCCGTCGTCTCGAATCCGACGGCAAAGAAGACCACGCGGCGCTCCGGCCGCTGGCGGGCGATCTTGAGCGCGTCCATCGGCGAGTACACGACCCGCACGTCGCCCCCGGCGGCCTTCACGTGGAACAGGTCCGAGCGCGAGCCCGGCACGCGCAGCATGTCGCCGTAGGAGACGAACGTGACGTCCGGCTGCGACGCGATCTCGACCGCCTTGTCGATCGTCTCGATCGGCGTGACGCACACGGGGCACCCCGGACCGTGCACGAGCTCCACGGCCGGGGGCAGCAGCTCGTCCACGCCGTACCGCATGATCGTGTGGGTCTGCCCGCCGCAGATCTCCATCATCACCCAGTCGCGCGTCGTCCGCCGGCCGATGTCGGCCGCCAGCGCCCGGGCCAGCCGCGCATCGCGATACTCGTCAACATATTTCATGATCGGCCTCACGGACCTCCACCGCCCGACGTCTCCCGGGCGGACCGGACGTCAGCGCCCGCCGGCAGGGTCGTCCGGCTGCGCCAGCTCTTCCTCGAGCATCCCCATCGACGCCAGCAGCGCGTAGGTCCGCTCCGCCTCCTCCCGGTCGACGCGGCTGATCGCGAAGCCGACGTGCACGAGCACGTAGTCGCCGACCGACGCCTCCGGCACGAAATCCAGGCAGGCCTCACGGGTGATGCCGCCGAACTGCACGCGGCCGGAACGGATGCCGTTGCTCACCTGCTCGTCGAGAATCTTCCCCGGAATCGCAAGACACATGGTTCACTCCTCGCCGGCGCCGATCCGGCCGCCATGACACGCGGGCGGACCGGCCTCGATCGGTGCCGCCAGTCCGCGCGGGCGCAGGTCACCGCCCGCACCCGCGTCCCGGACGGCCCAGGCGCGCAGCTGGTCGACGGCGGCGTCGATCAACGCGTCGAGCCCCGTCTGCAGGGCGGCCGACAACGTCGTCCCCCAGCCGGTTTCGGCCGGCTGCAGCCCGAGCACGCGCACCTCGGGCAGCCGCCCGGTCAGCATCAGCAGCGCGGTCATCCAGTCGACCACGCCGAGGTGATGCACGGTCCAGCCGCCCGGCAGCCGCGACAGCTCCTCGCCGCTCATGCTGACGAGCGTGCCGGGCGTCGCGTCGACGTCGATCGCGTCGAGCACCAGCACGCACTCCGCCTCGGCGGTGTCGTCGACCAGCTCGATCCCGCGGGTGCTGCCGTCGATGAACGCGATGCCGTCCGGCACGCGCGGGTCCCGCTGCAGCCGCCAGAGCGCCTGGATGCCCAGGCCGTCGTCCGACCGGACGAGATTGCCGACTCCGACCACGGTGATCACGGATCCGCTCCTACGTCTTGCGCGGCTGCCCCGCGGGCACCGCCGGTCTCTGCTCCTCGTGCGGGCGGCGCGCCGGATCTGCCGCGACGAAGGCGGAAGGGAAGAACTTGTAGCCGGAGAACATGCCGCCCACCAGCCCGCTGCGCTCCTCGATGTCGATCAGCACCGCGCTGTACACATGATGGATCAGGAACGCGAGGAACACGAACATGATCAGGAAGTGGATCTCGCGCAGATACTGGATGTCCACGAGCGACGACAGCCAGCCGATCGAGAACCGCAGCAGCCCGGGGTCCAGCCCGAGCACGTAGTTGAACAGCGCCAGGCCGGTGAGGATCTCGACCACCATGAGCGCGTACACCGCCAGGTAGGTCACCGCGGCCAGGGGATTGTGTCCGACCTGGCTGTTCGGGCGGCGGCGGACGAAGAGGTAGTACTGGAGCTGGTTCCAGAACCCGCGCCACTGCCAGGGCCGGTACGGCACGAACGTACGCCAGTGCGCCCAGCGGTTGCCCTTGAAGAACCAGTAGCCGCGCACGAGGCAGGCGGCGATGAAGACGAACGCGGTCACCTCGTGGATGAACCGCATCGTCCCCATCAGGAACTGCCCGCTGCCGCGGGAGATGAAGAACGGGTCGTACATGTAGTAGCCGGTGAAACTGAGCACCAGGATCGCGAGGACGATCACCCAGTGGGCGATCCGCACCGGCGCCTCCCACACGTAGACACGGACCACGTCCGCGTCGCCGGCGAGGGAAGGCGCGGCCGCGTTCGCCGAATCAGCTCTTGCGCTCATGGCTGTCGCTCCCTTCAGCTCTGCCGCCTGGCATACGTGCGTCCGCGCGCGTCCACCACGTGCACGGCGCACGCCAGGCAGGGATCGAAGGAGTGCACCGTCCTCAGGATCTCGAGCGGGCGCGTCGGGTCGGCGATCGGCGTCTTCAGCAGCGCCGTCTCGTACGGGCCGCGCTGCCCCTTCGAATCCCGCGGCCCGGCGTTCCAGGTCGTCGGGACGACGCACTGGTAGTTCTTGATCGCCTGATCCTCGATCTCGACCCAGTGGCCCAGCGCGCCGCGGGGCGCCTCGAAGAACCCCCAGCCGCGGGCCGTCTTCGGCCAGGTCGCCGGATCCCACTTCTCGCCGTTGTGGACGCGCAGGTTGCCCGAGTACATGTTCTGCCGGAGCTGTTCGAACCACCCCTCGAGGTGGTTCACCGTCATCTGCGTCTCGAGCGCCCGCGCCGCCACGCGGCCGAGGGTGGAGAACAGGGCCGCCAGCGGCGCGTTCAGCTTCGCCAGCGTGGCGTCGACCAGCGTCTTCACTTCGGTGTTGCCGGACGCGTAGGCGACCAGCATGCGCGCCAGCGGCCCGACCTCCATCGGCTGATCCTGGTAGCGCGGCGATTTCAGCCACGAGTACTTCTGGTCGACGTCGAGTTGCTGGTACGGGGGCGTCGGTCCCGTGTACTTCGGGTTCGTCTCGCCGTCGAACGGATGGCGTGCCGCCTGGTCGCCGTTCGAATACTCGTACCAGGAGTGCGTCACGTACTCGGTGACGTCGTTCGGGTCGACCGGGTGGACGTGCGCCAGATCGCGGTTGAGGATGATGCCGCGCGGGAGGAGGAACCGCGCCGTGTCGTGCACCCCGCCCATCGGGTAGAGCCCGTAGCTCAGAAAGTTGCCCGGGCCGTCGCCGAGGCTGAACCACTCGCGGTAGAACCCGGCGATCGCCAGCACGTCCGGCAGATAGACCTGCTCGACGAACGTCTTGGCGCTCCGGGCGACCTGCACCATGAAGTCGAGCCGCTCGGGGTTGATCGGCGCCATCGGCTCGTTCGGGTCGAGCGCCGTCGCCATGCCGCCCACGAGGAAGGTCTGCAGGTTCGGGTTCTTGCCCCCGAGCACCGCGTGAATGCGGATGAACTCGCGCTGCCACGTCAGCGCCTCGAGGTAATGCGCGACCGCCATCAGGTTGGCCTCCGGCGGCAGGTGGTACGCCGGGTGGCCCCAGTAGCCGCCGGTGAACAGGCTGAGCTGCTTGCTGTCGACGAGCGCCTTCACGCGGTCCTGGACCGCCTGGAAGTAGGTGCGGCTCGACTTCGGCCAGGGCGAGATCGATTCGGCGAGCTGCGACGTCTTCGCCGGGTCGGCCTTCAGCGCCTGCGTCACGTCGACCCAGTCGAGCGCGTGCAGATGGTAGAAGTGGATGACGTGGTCGTGAATCAGCTGCGTCGCCGAGATGATGTTGCGGATGATGCGCGCGTTGTCCGGGACCTCGATGCCGAGCGCGTCCTCGACCGCCCGGACGGAGGCGAGCGCGTGCACCATCGTGCAGACCGCGCAGATCCGCTGCGTCCAGAGCCAGGCCTCCCGGGGATCGCGGCCGCGCAGGATGAGCTCGATTCCCCGGAACATCGTGCCGGAGCTCCAGGCGTCGCTCACCTGGCCCCCGTCCACCTGCGCCTCGATCCGCAGGTGCCCTTCAATGCGCGTCACGGGATCGACGACGATGCGTGCCATGGCGGTCCTCCTACGATTTCGTCGGCGTGGATCCGCCGCCGGCGTCCTTGTGCTCGCTCACCTTGCTCCGGACGGCGCTCCCGACCGCGTGGGCGGCCGTCAGCCCCGCCACCGCGCCGACCGCAACCCAGCCCACTTTCTTGGCCGTCGTGTCGACACCGAAGCCGGGCACGTCGGGCAGCCGCTTGTAGAACGGCGACTTCGTGTCCCAGAAGTGATACGACGCGCACGCGATGCACCCGTGCCCCGCCTTCACCGGCCAGCTCGTGCCGCCGTTCCACCGGACGGTCGGGCAGTTGAAGGTCGCTTCCGGCCCCTTGCAGCCCATCTTGTAGAGGCACCAGCCCTTCCGGTGTCCCTCGTCACCCCACTCCTCGACGAACTGGCCGGCGTCGTAGTGCGCCCGCCGCTCGCACTGGTCGTGAATGATCTGCCCGTAGGCGAACAACGGGCGGTTGTACTGATCGAGCGCCGGCGCTTCCCCGAACGTGAGGTAATGCACCAGCACGGCCGCGGTGTTCGCCGGGTTGTGCGGGCAGCCGCCCAGGTTGATCGCCTTGACGCCCGGCACGGCGTCCTGCAGGCCCCGCGCGCCGGTCGGATTCGGCTTCGCGTAGGGAATCCCGCCGTCCCACGCGCAGGCGCCGACCGCGATGTTCAGCGCCGAGTTCGTGCAGACTTCACGCGCGATGTCGAGCGCGGTCCGTCCGCCGATGGTGCAGTAGACGCCGCCGTCGGCGGTCGGAATCGATCCCTCCACGACGGCGATGTACTTGCCTTTCTCTTCCCGGACCACCCGTTCCAGCGCCCCTTCGGCCTGGTGGCCGGCCGCCGCCATCAGCGTCTCGTGGTATTCGAGCGACAGCAGATCGAGCACGATGTCGGCGATCGGCGGATCGGTCGACCGCAGCATCGACTCGGTGTTGCCCGCGCAGTCCTGGAATTCCAGCCAGACCATCACGGGCTTGCGCGTCTGCTCGAGCGCGTACACGACCCGATCGAGATACCGCGGGGGCAGCGCCAGCATGCCGACCATCATGCTGCAGAACTCGATGAACTTCCGGCGCGAGATACCTCGCAGAGACAGCGCCTCGGGGAGCGAATCGGCGTTCATGGACATACGCACCTCGGCTGCGGAAAGGATCCGGACGCGCGCCGACGCGACGGCGCGCGGGAAGAGGCGGCGGTGAACGGGGCGGGAGCGGTGATCGGCGGGCGACTCGACGTCACGCTCGATGGTCCGTCAACGCGATCGGACGCGAACATGCGGGTCACCCCTTCGGCGTCGGGACAGAGGCCGCCATCCGGCGGTCGCGCTCGCCGCACCTGCGCGAAGCGCAGGCGCGCGCGGCAGCACTTCGGACCGGCACCCTGATCGAGGGCCGTAATCTCACTGATTCTGAGCGCCACGGCAGAGCGTGGGTATCGGGGCAACCCCGATGCGGCGCACGCGCGACACGGCACGCCGGCGGGCCGCGGCGCACTTCCCGCGCGACGCGGCTGAATCTCCGTGAAACAGTCGGTTTCGCAACGAGGAGCGAAAGACGTCGTCATTCGGCGCGGCCGCGCACGACCGGCGATCGCCTGCACGGAACGTGCACCGGCGCCCGCCGTCATCGCCCTCGGCGCCGGCCGGCGCGTGCGCGTCACCAGCGGCGCACGCCGGCCGCGGCCGGCCGATCCGCCCGAACGCCTGTGTTACGATCGCGGAGCGTCGTGCGCACCTCTCCAGGGGAGGCCCCGGACATCCATGCTTCGAATCGCCGGCCGTGCCGCCACGGTGCTCGGGTCGATCGTCGCGCTGGCGGTACTCACGATCGCGGCGCCGGCAGCCGCACAGACGGACCTGTGCGCCGGCTGCCATCAGACCGCGCCCGGGGCCCCCGACTCCGAGCACGTCGAACGCTGGCAGCATTCGCCGCACGGCCGCAACGGCGTCGGGTGCGAGAAGTGCCACGGCGGGAATCCCGGGACGGCCGACATGCTCCGGGCGCACCAGGGGGTCGTCGGCAGCGATCAGCCGTCGAGCCCGACCAATCGCCGCCATCTCGCGGCGACCTGCGGCGCGTGCCACAGCGGACCGTTCGTGGCGTTCCAGAAGAGCCGCCACTACGCCCTGCTCCAGACGGCCGAACGCGCCGAGGCGCCCACCTGCTCCACCTGCCACGGCAGTGTCGCGGCGCAGCTCCTGTCGCCCGACGCGCTCCGGCGCACCTGCGCACACTGCCACGCCGCCGGCAGGCCGGCGGGTCATCCGGAATACCCGGTTCAGGCCGCCGCCATGCTCAGCGGCATCGCCTCCGTCCGAACGCTCCTGAACGCGGAGCAGCGGGCCATCAGGCGGATCCGCAGCCGGGACGCCAGGGCCAGCCTCGAGGAGACCTATCGACAGGCCGAGGTCCCGCTCATCGAGGCGATCAACGAAGCGCACCGCTTCGTCTTCAACCAGTCGACCGAACGGCTCGGCGTGGCGCTGAGACGCGCCGTCGCGTTGCGTGAGCAGCTCGGCCTCCAGCCGTAGGTGTCCCCGCGCGCGGGATTTCACGAGCGGCGGGATGGCCGGCCGGCCGGCAGACCCGGATTTAACCCGCACGTAACCAGCCGGTCACACGCGCGTCATCGTGCGCCGCTACGCTGGGGCCCATAGCAAGTGACGTGCACGCCCGGTGCTGTGCCACCGGGTCTCCCCAGGCTTGGCGTGACCTCCCCACGCCAGGCCTGATATTCCATTCCACCTCCAGCCAGGTTCGTGTGTCCTCAGGCGGGCGCGCTGCCGGCGCCGGCTGAGCGGCCACGGCGACATCCAGCTCATCAACAGGCGCCAGGCGGCCCCCAGCCCGGCCGGCGGCCTGCCGCGCGCCTTCATCCGGCGGCCCGGACACATTACAATGCGCCACGACCGGTGTACCGGTGAGGCTTCTCTGCGAGAAAGGACGGGACCATGAGCGAGCACGACGAGGCACGGGGCGGGACCGGCATCGGACGCCGGACGTTTCTGCAGACCGGCGCGGCCGGCGCGATCGGCCTGGCCGCGGCAGCCGGCGCACTGACGGCCGCCGGCTGCGGCAAACCTTCGGAGGCGCCGCACCAGGCGGCGGCCGGGTCACCGGGGACCGGCAGTTTCGAGCTCGAGGAGATGACGCTGGCCGATCTGCAGAAGCGGATGACGTCCGGCGAAGACACGACCCGTTCCCTGATCGACCGGTACATCGCGCGGATCGATCAGGTCGACAAGTCCGGCCCGATGCTGCGGAGCCTCATCGAGGTCAACCCCGACGCCCACGCCATCGCGGCCAGCCTGGATGCCGAGCGCCGCGCCGGCCACCTGCGCGGCCCGCTGCACGGCATCCCGGTCATCATCAAGGACAACATCGGCACGGCCGACCAGATGCCGACCGCGGCCGGCTCACTCGCGCTGGCGACGTCGATCGTCCCGAAGGATGCCTTCATCGCGCAGAAGCTGCGCGAGGCGGGTGCCGTCATTCTCGGCAAGGCCAACCTGAGCGAATGGGCGAACTACCGCTCGACGCACTCGTCGAGCGGCTGGAGCGGCCGCGGCGGTCAGTGCGCCAATCCGTACGCCCTCGATCGCAATCCGTCCGGATCCAGCGCGGGGTCCGGCGCCGCCACGTCGGCCAATCTCTGCGCGATGGCGATCGGCACCGAGACGAACGGCTCGATCGTGTCCCCGTCGAACGCCAACGGCGTCGTCGGCCTCAAGCCGACCGTCGGGCTGTGGAGCCGGTCGGTCATCATCCCGATCTCGCAGACGCAGGACACCGCCGGACCGATGGGCCGCACCGTCGCCGACGTCGCCACGCTGCTCGGGCCGCTGACCGGGGTCGATCCGGCCGACCCGGCGACCGCCGCCAGCGCCGGCAAGAGCCTGACCGATTACCGCAAGTTCCTCGATCCGAACGGCCTCAAAGGGGCGCGGCTCGGCGTGCCGCGCCAGCACCTGTTCGGCTACAGTCCGGCCGCCGACCGCATCGTCGAGGCGGCGCTCGACACGCTGAAGAAGCTGGGGGCGGAGATCATCGACCCGGCCGACATTCCGACGCTCGCCGATCTGGGCAAGGGCGAGGGGCTGGTGCTGTCGTACGAGTTCAAGGCCGGTCTCAACGCCTATCTGGCCGCCCTCGGGCCTTCCGCCCCGGTCCACACGCTGGCCGACATCATCGCGTTCAACGATCAGCACAAGGACCAGGAGATGCCGTACTTCGGCCAGGAGCTCTTCCTCGCGGCGGAGGCGCGGGGCCCGCTGACGAGCAAGGAATATCTCGACGCGCTGGCCAGCGACCGCCGGCTCTCGCGAACCGAGGGGATCGACGCGGTGATGGACAAGTACAAGCTGGACGCCTTCGTCTGCCCGACCGGCGCGCCGGCGTCGCTCACCGATCTGGTCAACGGCGGCTACGGCTTCGGCGGCAGCTCCGCCATCGCCGCGATCGCCGGCTACCCCCACATCACCGTGCCGGCCGGCTACCATTTCGGCCTGCCCGTCGGCCTCTCGTTCTTCGGCCGCGCCTGGAGCGAGCCGACGCTGATCCGGCTGGCCTACGCCTTCGAGCAGGCGACGAAGCATCGGACGCCGCCCAAATTCCTCAAGACGGCGAACCTCGCGATCGGCAACGCGTAGAAACCTGGCGCTCGGGCGCTCCGGCGCCCGGGCGCTCACCCTTCCCGCACCACCGTCGGATCCGGACTCCGGCGCTCCTGCCGGAGCCGGCTGTGGTGCCGGCCGTACCGCCAGTACACGACCAGGCCGGCGGCCAGCCAGACGATGAGCCGCAGCCACGTATCCCACGGCAGGCTCGCCATCAGCAGGAAGGCGATCAGGATCCCCATGATCGGCACGAAGGGACCCAGGGCGTCCGGAAGGCCCGCGGGAGATCGGGCCGCCGGACGCGCAGCACCCAGACGCCGGCGCAGACGATGATGAACGCCAGCCGCGTGCCGATGTTCGTCAGCTGACCGAGCACGCTGATCGGCACCAGCCCCGCGAACAGCCCGACGAACAGGCCGACCACAATCGACGAGATCCAGGGCGTGCGGAACCGCGGGTGCACGCGGCCGCACCAGGCGGGCAGCAGGCCGTCGCGCGACATGGTGAAGAGCACGCGCGACTGCCCCATCAGCATCACCAGCATCGTCGTGCTCAGTCCGGCAAACGCGCCGACCTTCACCACGAGGCTGCCCCACGCGGTGCCGGTGGCGTCGATGCCCAGCGCGACCGGCGCCAGCAGGGTGTCGATCGGTTTGGTGGCGAACAGGCTGGACATGTCGACGCTCCACCCGCATCGTACGGGGAGCGCCGGCTTCTGGCTTGAACCGCCGAAGCGGTCTGGAACGTGGTTCGCGCGATCGGCAGATCCGCCGGTACCGGCCGGGGGTCATGCCGACGTGCCGCCTGAACAGGCGGGTGCAGTGGCTCTGATCGCAGAACCCGGCCGCCAGCGACAGTTCGGCCAGCGGCACGGCCGAGGTGGCCAGCTCGCGGCAGACGAAGTCGAGCCGGAGGTGGCGGACGTGGTCTCCGATCGTGCTACGGCCCGGGGTTCCCGCTCGGCAGGCTGGCGCTGGTCCAGCCGCCGCCCAGCGCCTTCACGAGCAGCACGCTGGCCGCCATGCGGCGGGTGAGGAGGCTGACCGACGTTTCCTCGTCGGCCAGGGCGGCTGTCTGCGCCGAAGTCACTTCGAGGTAGTTCGCCACGCCCCCCTTGTAACGGATCATGGCGAGCGCCAGCGAGCGCCGGGCGGCCGCCACGGCCGCGTCCTCGGTCCGCGCCTCCTGATGCAGCACGCGGAGGGCGACCAGGTTGTCCTCCACTTCCTGGAACGCCTCCAGCACCGTCTCGCGATAGGTGGCGACCGCTTCGTCGTAGGCGGCGCGCGCCTGTTCCGCGGCGGCGCGGCGGCGCCCCCCGTCGAAGACCGTCAGGGCCGCCGCCGGCCCGGCCATCCAGAACGCGCTCAGCCCCCGGAACCAGTCGCCGATCGATCCGCTCTCGAAGCCGGCGCCGCCGGTGAGCGTGACGAGCGGATAGTAGGCGATGCTCGTCAGGCCGATCTCGGCGTTGGCGGCGGCGACGCGCCGTTCCGCCGCGGCGATGTCGGGGCGGCGCTGGAGCAGCTGCGACGGGAAGCCGGGGGGGATCGGCGGCGGGGCGGTCGTGAGCGGACGCGCGGGGAGCGAGAACGTCGAGGCGGGCCGACCGAGAAGCACGGCGATGGCGTGCTCGAACTGTGCCCGCTGGACGCCGACGTCGATCGCCTCGGCGCGGGTGGTCTCGAGCTGCGTTTCCGCCTGCGCGACGTCGGCGCCCGAGGCCAGCCCGCCGGCATGGCGGTCGCGGGTCAGCGCCAGCGCCCGCTCGTCCGCGGCGACGCTCTCGTTCAGCAGCTGCTTCCGGGCGTCGAGCCCGCGCAGCGCGAAGTAGTCGATGGCGCATTCCGCGTGAAGCGACAGGCGCACCACTTCCAGGTCGGCGGCGCTCGCCTGCGCTTCGGCGCGGCTGGCCTGCACCGTGCGGCCGATCCGCCCCCAGACGTCCGGCTCGTACGCGACGTCGCCCCCCACGAGGTAGTCCGTGTAGCTGCGCGCCGCCAGCGGGCTGCGCAGCGGCTTGGTCCCCGACTCCGCGCCCGGCGTGATCGAGGCGCCGGCGACGATCTGGGGCAGATAGGCCGACCGGGCGGCGCGCACGAGCGCCCGCGCCTGCAGGAACTGCGCGGCCGCCGCCTTCAGGTTCTGGTTCGACGCCGTCAGTCCGGCCTCGAGCCGATCCAGGGTGCGGTCGTGAAACACGGTCCACCACGTCCCGCGGTGCGCCGTGTCGGCCGGCTGCGCGGCAACCCAGTCGTGGCCCGTCTCGCCCGGCGGCGTTTCCTTGTAGGCCGGCGGCACGGCGACGGCCGGCCGGACGTACTTCGGCCCGATCGCGCACCCGGCCCAGAGGGTGCCCGCCGCCAGCAGGGCCGCCGCGCCGGCGCGGCGCGCGGCCGTCACCGGGCCCCTCCGTCTCCGGCCGTGGCCGGCACGACCTGCACGTGCTCGCCGGACACGATCGAATCGGGCGGGTTGACGATGATCGACTCGTCGCCGGTCAGGCCGGCCAGGATCTCCATCTGCGTGCCGAAGTCGCGGCCCGGCGTCACGGTCTGCAGCTGCACCCGGTTGCCGTCCACGACGGTCGCCACCTGGAGCCCGGCGCTCCGGAAGATCAGGGCGTCCGAGGGGAGCCGGAAGGTGGACGCCGGCGTCGGCAGCTCGAGGTGCACCTGCACGTAGGCGCCGGGCAGCAGCTCCTCGTGCGGGTTCGCGACGTCGATCTCGGTCCGCATGGTGCGCGACGCCACGTCGATGGCGCCGGCCGTCCGGACGATCCGGCCGGTGAACCGGCGGCCCGGCCACTCGGCGAGCGTGAGGGCGGCCGGCAGGCCCGGCGTGGCCTCGCGCACGTACAGCTCGGGCACGTCGACGTAGACGCGCAGCGTGCGCGTGGAGGCGATGTGGAACAGTTCCTTCGCGCTGCTGCCGGAATCGATCAGCGCGCCGACGTCGACGTTGCGCGCGGTGATGACGCCGGCAAACGGCGCGACGATCCGGCTGAAGCCTTCCAGTTCCTCGAGGCGTTTCACGTTGTACCGCGCCGACTCGACGATCGCCTGCTTGGCGGCGAAGTCGCCGTTCGCGTTGTCGAGATCCTGCTGCGAGACGGCGTCGGTCGCGATCAGGTGGCGGTACCGGAGGGCCGTGATCCTGGCCAGGCGCAGGGTCGCCTCCGCGGTCGCCAGGTCGGCGCGCGCCTGCTGCAGCTCCTGGTCGACCTCGGGGGTCTCGATCACGGCCAGCAGCTGTCCCGCCCGCACGTGCGCGCCGATGTCGACGTACCGGGCCTTCAGGTAGCCGTTCGTGCGGGCGTAGATCGGCGCGTCCGTGTAGGCCTGGGTCGTGCCGGGCAGCACGATCTCCTGCCGGGGCGCGCCCCGTGCCGGATGGATGACCGAGACGGTCGTCACGGCCAGTGCGTCGGTCCGGCGGGCCAGCGCGGTCATCGCCCGCGCGCGCGACGTGATGCCCCAGAACGCCGTCCCGGCGGCGACCAGCAGCACGACGGCGACGACGGCCAGCGGCGCGAAGCGGCCCCCGCGGGCCGGCGACTCGGTCTCTTCCCTGACGTCCATGCGTGCTCCTGCGTCCGAACGACTCATTCCACCGGCGGCGCCGACTCCGCGGCGGCCGGCGGCCGCCGGCCGTGCAGCAGCGCGAACACCGACGGCACGAAGAACAGCGTCGCGATGGTGGCGAGGGTGAGGCCGCCGATGACGGCGCGGCCGAGCGGCGCGTTCTGTTCGCCGCCTTCGCCCAGGCCCAGGGCCATCGGCACCATGCCGATGATCATCGCGAGGGCCGTCATCAGCACCGGGCGGAAGCGCGTGAAGCCGGCGTCGACGGCCGCGGCCGCCGCCGATCGCCCCCGGCGCAGCTCGTCCTTCGCGAAGCTGACGACGAGAATGCTGTTGGCCGTCGCGACGCCCATGCACATGATCGCGCCGGTGAGCGCCGGCACGCTGAACGTCGTGTGCGACGCGAACAGCAGCCAGACGATGCCGGCGAGCGCGGCCGGCAGCGCTGAAATGATGATGAACGGGTCGAGCCAGGACTGGAAGTTCACGACGATCAGCAGGTAGATGAGGACGATCGCCAGCGCGAGGCCGCTCAGCAGCCCGGCGAACGACGATTGCAGCGTCTCGATCTGCCCGCGGACGGCGATCTCCGACCCGCGCGGGAGGTGCCGCCGGGCGGCGTTCACGATCGGCATGATCGCCCGGCTCACGCTGCCCAGGTCGCGGCCCTGCACGCCGGCGAACAGGTCGATCACCGGCTGCGCGTTGTAGTGCGACACGGTGGACATCTCCATCCCGCGGTGCATCGTCGCCAGGCCTTCGAGCACCTGCACCGGCCCGCCGCCGGCGCCGATCATCGGGATGTTGCCGAGGTCCTGCAGCGAACGCACGCGGTATTCCGGCGTCTGCGTCGCGATGGCGTAGCTCACGCCGTTGCGCGGGTCCAGCCAGTAGGTCGGCGTCGTCTGCCCGCTGCCGCTCAGCGAGATCAGCAGGTCGTTCGCGACGTCCCGCTGCGTCAGGCCGACCTCGGCCGCGCGCGTGCGATCGACGTCGAGATGGAGGATCGGCTGGTTGAACGCCTGCTGCATCCGGAGATCGACGATCCCCGGCACCTTCGCGAGGCGCCGCTCCATGCCGGCGGCCAGCCAGCGGTTCGCCCGCATGTTGTTGCCCACGACCTGGATGTCGATCGGCGCCGGCAGGCCGAAGTTCAGGATCTGGCTGACGATGTCGGCCGGCACGAACGAGAACGTCACGCCGGGAAACTGCTCGTGCAGCGCCAGGCGGAGGTCCTGGACGTAGCGGGCCGTCGGCCGGTGCCGGGGGGTGAGCGACACCATGATGTCGGCGTCCTCGGACCCGACCGGCGCCGAGTTGCTGTACGAGAGGTTGATCCCGCTGTACGGCAGCCCGATGTTGTCGATCACGCTCGCGATCTCGCGCTTCGGGATCACGCGCCGGATCGCCGCCTCCACGCGGTCGCACAGCAGGGCCGTCTGCTCGATCCGCGTCCCCGTCGGCGCCCGGAGGTGCAGCTTGAACTGGCCGCTGTCGACCGACGGGAAGAAGTCCTCGCCCACCCAGGGCACGAGGGCGAACGACGCGGCGCACGCGAGCAGGAACGCGCCGGCGAACAGCCGCCGGTGGCGCACGCACCGCTCCAGCCATGTCCGGTAGCCGGCCCGGACGCGCAGGAAACCGCCGTCCAGGGTGCGCTGCAGCCGGCTGAAGACGCCGCGCGGCGCCCCGGCCTCGTGGACCTCGTGCGCCTTCAGCAGGTACTTCGCCATCGTCGGCACGAGCGTCCGCGAGAAGAAGTACGAGGCGAGCATCGCGAAGACGACCGCCTCCGCCATCGGCACGAACAGGTAGCGCGCGATCCCCTGCAGGAAGAACATCGGCACGAAGACAATGCAGATGGACAGCGTCGACACCAGCGCGGGAACCGCAATCTGCTGGGCGCCGTCCAGAATCGCCGGCTCCAGGTCCTTGCCCTGCTCGAGGTGCCAGTTGATGTTCTCGATCGCGACCGTCGCGTCGTCCACGAGGATGCCGACGGCCAGCGCCATCCCGCCGAGCGTCATGATGTTGATCGTCTCGCCGATGGCGCTCAGCATGACGATCGACGCCAGGATGGAGAGCGGGATCGACACCGCGATGATCAGCGTGCTGCGCCAGCTCCCGAGGAACACCAGGATCATCAGCGCCGTCAGGCAGGCCGCGATGATCGCCTCGCGCAGCACCCCCGCGATCGACGCCCGCACGAACAGCGACTGGTCGGCGAGCGGCTCGATGCGGAGCGCCGGCGGCAGGCTGGCCGCAATCCGCGGCAGCGCCGCCTTCACCCCCGCGATCACGTCCAGCGTCGACGCGTTGCCGCTCTTCATCACCGTCAGCAGCGACGCCCGCTGGCCGTTCACCTTGACAATGTTGATCTGCGGAGGGGAGCCGTCGCGCACGTGCGCCACGTCGCGGATGAAGATCGGCGCCCCGTTCACGACCCTGATCGGCAGGCTGTTCAGCGCCGCCACCGTCTGCGGACTGCCGTTCAGGCCGATGTCGTACTGGGTCGTCCCGATCTTCGCCGTCCCGGACGGCAGAATCAGGTTCTGCGCCCCGATCGCGTTGACGACGTCCAGCGGCGAGAGATGCTTCGCCTGCAGCGCCGCCGGATTCAGATCCACCTGGATCTGCCGCTCCTTGCCGCCGTACGGATAGGGAATCGACGCCCCCTGCACCGTCGCCAGCCGGCTCCGCAGCAGGTTCATCCCGATGTCGTTCAGCTGCTGCTCCGACAGCCCGTGCCCCGACAGCGCCAGCTGCAGCACCGGCACGCTGGAGGCGCTGTAGCTCATGATGAACGGCGACGTCGTCCCCAGCGGGAACTGGTGCAGCATCGTCTGCGAGATCGCCGTCACCTGGCCGAGCGCCGTGTCGATGCTCACCGTCGGCTGGAAGTAGATCTTGACGACCGAGATGCCGTTCAGCGACTGCGATTCGGTGTGCTGGATGTCGTTGACCGTCGTGCTCAGCGTCCGCTCGTACGTCGACACGATCCGCTGCGCCATCTCCTGCGCCGACAGCCCGTCGTACCGCCAGATCACGGCGATCACCGGGATGTTCACGTTGGGGAAGATGTCGACCGGCGTCCGGACGATCGCCAGCGGACCGATGATGAGCAGGAGGATGGCCGCCACCACGAAGGTGTACGGCCGCTTCAGCGCGAGACGGACGATCCACATGGGCGTTGGGCCAGATCTGTCGAGGCGGCCTTTCCGGTCGCCGCGCCGGGGCCGGAGCAGGTCCCTGATCCCGTGCCCCACGCCCGAGCCGCAGCGGACAAGCATAGACCAGCCGGCTGTCACCGGTTGTCACTTTTCGTCCGCCCGACCAGCCGCCCCACCACCCTCCTCCGCGCGGTCCGCAACCACGCCGCCGATCGTCGGGTGGCGGACGAAGCGGCCGCCCCCCGGTGGTCGCCGCCGGCGCCGCTTGCGCTATAGTGAGAGAGGCGCTGACGCCTGAACGCCCCATCGATGCCCGATTTCGCCTCCGCTCTGCCCGGATCGTCCGGTGGCCCGTCACGGCCGCGTAACAAGATTTTTGCCGCCACGTGCAGCCTGTTCGTGCCGGGCAGCGGACAGATCTACCTGGGCCACGTCGCCGTCGGGCTGACCTGGCTGGCAGGCGTCGTCAGCCTCTATACGGTGGCGATTCTGCTGTTCAAGATGTCGCCGCCGCTCGGCCTGGTCAGCCTGCTGCTGCCGCTGGGCGTCCACCTCATCTGCTTCATCGACGCGCTCGATCCGCAGTCGCTCGGACCGCCGCGGGACGCGCCGATTCCGGCGCCGCTGCCGCCGTCGGCCCGCCGGGCGTCGCCGTGGCCCGTCCGGATCGTCGTCGTCGGGCTGGTCGGCATCTTCCTGCTGTGCATCGTCGAGGCGCTCAGCCTGCACCCCCTCTTCGGCGCGGCCGGCTACGACCGGCCGATCACCATCCCGGAGTACCACGTCACCGGGCGGCAGCACGACGTCGTGTTCGTCGTCCTGGACGAGTCCCCCAGCATCGGCGATTCGCTCTGGACGATCGTCCATCGCCTGCAGGGCGATCGTCCGTCCATCGTCGTGCACTTCTGGACCAGCGATTACCAGTCGCTGGCCGCCAGGGCGCTGCCGATCTCCCACGCCTCCGCCTGCGCCGAGTTCGGCGAGATCACCGTGGACCGGACGACCGGCGTCCGGCGCTTCTCGGTGCCGTCCCGCGCCGGCTGCCGCTGAGGGCGGTTTCCGGCCGCTCCCGGCATCCATCTTGAAATCGGGGTGTCGATCGACCCGGTCCTTCCGGACGTCCTTCGCCACCGGCGTCGCGGGAAACCCACGGAATCACGCGATTTCCCGCTGGCCGACCGGAGTCGGGCCGGCCCGCGCGGATCCGCGGCCGCCGCCGGTTTCGACCGCTGACAGACAATTTCGTGGCGCGTCGGCGGACGCCGGAGGCGCACGCCGCCCGGCCGGGTTCGACGACATCAATGAAATGAAATGAATGGTCACGATTGGGCGCGCCGGATCTTCGAGCGAGCGCGCGAGGGGGGCGCGCAACGGATCCTGTGCGACCCGGATGAGCTGTGCAGCGCCTGCCAGGCGCTGAGGTCGGCCGTCGAACGCGTCATCCCCGACATTCAGGCCGAAGCGGCCGCATTCGAGCGGGTCCGGCTGGTCGGCGCGCTCGAGACCATCCTGCGGCAGGTGGAACAGCGGATCGAAGCGGCCGATCGCGACCGCGACTGGCGCGTGCGCGCGGACGGGCTGGCGTCGCGGGCGATCCTGGAGGAAGCGCTGGACGGCATACGGGACGGCACGTCCTGAGGACGGCCGGCGAGGACGATGCGCAGCGGCCGGATCAGGCGCCCGGGATCACGATCGCCGTGACGACCGCCGCTTCCGCCCGCAGCTTCTTCGCCTCGGCATACGCGGGAGACCGCCAGAACGTCCGGGCCTGTTCGACCGACGGGAACTCGATGACCACCACGCGGCGGCCGTCGTGGGTCCCTTCCAGGGCCTCGACCGGCCCTCCCCGCACGATGAAGCGGCCGCCGAACTGCTGGAGCAGGGCGGGCGTGACGGCGGTGTACTTCGCATATTGCTGAGGATCGGTCACCTGGACCTGGACGATCAGGTACGCGCTCATCGGGAGGAATCCTTTCGGGGCCAGCCCTGGAATGGGTGGCGCGCGCGTCCGCGCAGAGCCACTATAAGAAATGTCGGAGCGGCGGCACAAGCGCCCGGCCGGTGGACGGGCCGGACGTCACGGATGAGCTCTGGCCGGCGAGGCGCCTGCCGGCCGGCCGGGTCCGCGCCGATTTCCAGTGTGAGGGTCGCCCGGCCGTCCCGGTCGCGTGCCGGGTGGTCAGCGCGGCGTGAGTTCGGGGGTCGCGATGTTCACTCCGTCCTGGCTGTTCCTGTCGCTGGTGATCGGCCTCGTGGGTCTGGCGCTGTTCACCTACGGCAAGAAGCAGGGGCGCATGCCGCAACTGATCGCCGGCCTGGCGCTGATGGTCTATCCGTACTTCGTCTACTCGTTCGTCGGCATGCTGATCGTCGGCCTCGGCATCGTCGCGGCGTGCTGGGGGGCGCTGCGGCTCGGCTGGTAGACCGGCCCGGCGGCCGGACGACGCGGCCGATCGGAGGTGTCGCGGACCGGAGAGACTAGCAGGGCGTGGCGCCGGCGCGGAGCGCGAGCGCCGTCATCTCGTCCACGAATCCGCGGATCGGTCCGGACAGCTCGTCGCCCGGGCGGGTGGCGGCGGTCCACGTGCGCCACGAGCCGTGGCGCGTCAGCGGCAGCGCGACGACCTCGCCGGCTGCGATCGCCTGCACGACCGCCAGGCGCGAGGTCACGCTGATGCCGAAGCCGGCCGCCACGAGGCTCGGAATCGCCCCCGTCACCTGCACGTCCGCCACGCGGTTCGACGTCACTTCGTCCTGCTCGAGCGCGGTCGCGCGCAGCAGGTGCTCCTCGGCGGATCCCTGGGACATGAGCAGCGGCTCGCCGAAGAGGTCGTCGACCTCGCAGTACGGCCGGGCGGCCAGCGCGTGATCGGGACGCACGATCACCACGACCTCGTCGCGGAACAGCGGCGTCAGCCTCACGGCCTTGCCGGCGACCGGGCGGGTCAGCACGGCGAGATCGATGCAGCCGGCCACGAGCGCGTCGGACGGGCGGCCGTGCGCCGACGGCACGAGCTGCACCTCGAGGCCGGGATGCTGCGTCTGGAACAGCTCCACCGCCTGCTGGGCCCAGGCGTCCGGCTCGACGGTGAGGCGGAGGAGGGACGCGCGGACTGGCGGCACGCGGCGCGCCTCGCGGTCGAACTCGCCGAAGGCCGCCAGGACCCGGCAGGCGGTCGCGTGGAGCGCCTCCCCGCGCGGCGTCAGACGCATTCCCTTGCGGCTCCGCACGAAGATCGGCTCGCCGACGTAGTGCTCGATGGCGTGAAGCTGATGGCTGAGGGCCGGCTGCGTCAGGCGCAGCCGGACGGCCGCCCGCGTCACCGATCCCTCCTCCACGATCGCGACGATGAGTTTCAGGTGTCGCAGCTCGAGGCTCATGTCCGCCACAAGAAGTAAGACGTTCCAACGGCGGCGGCAGCCGCCCCCCCCCGACGTCGGAAGACCACGCCGCGGCGGCGGTCCGCCAGGGCCGGCGTCCGCGGCTCACGCTGACGGGTCGCAGGCCCGCGCGCCGTCGGTCAGGGCCATCGCCGTGATGTCGTCGATGAACCGCCGGCTGACGCTCGTCGGCACGTCCCGACCGAGGGTCACGGCCGACCAGATGCGGTACAGCCCGTCACGCGTCAGCGGGACCGCCACAATCTCGCCCGACGCGAGCGCGTCCTTGACCCCCATCCGCGACATGACGCTCACGCCGAACCCGGCGGCGACGAGGTCCGGGATCGGATCGTCGAGCTCCACGTCGGCGACGCGGCTCGGCCGGACGTCCGCGGCGTCCATCGCGGTGACCGTCAGCGCCCACTCCTCGGCGGACCCGCGGTACGTCAGCACCGTCTCGCCCAGCAGGTCGGCCAGCTCGCACCACGGGCGCCCGGCCAGATCATGGGTCGGCCGGACGATGACGACCAGCTCGTCGCGGAACAGCCGCGCGCGCCGGATGCCGTCGTCGCGGACGTCGCGGGTGACGAGCGCGATGTCGACGAGGCCGGCCGCCAGGGCATCGACCGGCCAGCGCGTGGCCTCTTCGACAATCTCGTATGCCACCCCGGCCTGCTGCTGCAGGACGCGGATCACGCCGCGGATCCAGGCGTCGGATTCGACCGCCACCCGCAGCGCGTCGCTCCCGGGATGACTGATGCGGCGGGCTTCCTGCTCGAAATGCCGGAACTCGGCGAGCGCGCGCCGCGCGGCGTCATAGAGCTTCTCGCCGGCCGGCGTCAGCAGCATGCCGCGGTTGCCCCGCACGAACACCCGTTCGCCGACCTGCTCCTCGATGTGGCGCAGCTGGTGGCTCAGGGCGGGCTGCGTGAGACACAGCCGCTCGCCGGCGCGCGTCACCGACCCCAGTTCGGCGACGGCGGCAATCAGCTTCAAATGACGGATTTCGAGATACATGACCGTGCTCGACCGGTCTCCGGAGTCCGCGCCGGGGGACCGGCTCGACGCCGCGGCTGCGCACACGCGCTCGGATTGAACGATCCGCGGGTAGGCGCGGAGTGAGAGGCCCGAAAGCCAGGTATGAATAATCGGCTGGCGTCCATCCACAAACGTGGATTCGTCTCATCTCTTCAGTTTTTTGTAGTCGCTCGATTACGCGCGCCGGGCGATCACGCCGTCTGCCTGTCCCCGAACGGCTGAGCTTTGGCACCCGCATCTCCGACCGCCGGGGGCGTCACCGAGCTGCGCGCCGGCTCGGGATGACCGGCCTTGGCCGAGCCCTTGGCGATCGGTTCGGCCCGTGAAAACACAATGATGCTGACCACCTTGGACATGAATACCTCGACACTCCAATGCGACTCATCTGCTTAGACACCCGATTCACCGCGAGGGTGACATCGAGGATGCACAGAGCGGAGGCCGTCGCTGCTCTGGTATACGACGGTCGCTCTGCATTTGCTGCGGCCCGCTGCCGCGCACGTGCAAACGCGAAAGGTTTCCCGCCGGGGAGATTTTTCTCGGCTGATCTGCCATGAGAAAAACGAATTAGTGCCGGCCGGGCGCCACGCCTTAGTCTGGCCTCCGCCTTTGGATCAGCTCTCGACGCACGCCCACCGCGCTTCTGCGATCGCCGCGCGGCTGCCTGGGCGTGCGACGACCGGCTGACCGGGAGTCGCCGGCCGCTCGGATCGTTCACTCCGGTCGTCCGGATTTCTTTGTTTGCAGGGAGGGGGTTGCATGTTTCGTAAGCAGTTCGGCATCATGCTCATGCTGGTGGCGTTCGCCGCGGCACCGGCGTGGGCGCAGAACGTGGCCAGTCATCTGACCGGCACCGTCAAGGACGCGCAGGGCGCGGTGCTCCCTGGCGTCACGGTCACCGCGACGTCACCGGCCCTGATCGGGTCGCAGGTGTCGGTCACTGCGGCGAACGGGTCGTA
>DATLRO010000111.1:0-9214 GCA_035534615.1 Vicinamibacterales bacterium | reverse complement strand
TTCTCGACCGTGATGTCGTAGTGGGCGGTGCGGTACTTGAAGGCGATGGTGAAGCCCGGCCACGATTTCGGCACGCAGGGATCGATGACCAGCATCGTGCCCCGCAGACGGAATCCGAGAATCCACTCGAGTCCTGCCCGGTACATCCAGCCCGCCGAGCCGGTGTACCACGTCCATCCGCCGCGCCCGAGATGGGTCGGCTCGGCGTAGACATCCGCGCAGGCGACATAGGGCTCGACCTTGTACCGATGAACGTCGGCGCGGGTCCCCGCGTGATTGATCGGATTGAGCATGTCGAACAGCTCGCCCGCCTTGTCGCCGTCCCCGAGCATCGCAAAGGCGATCACCGACCAGAGCGCGGCATGGGTGTACTGGCCGCCGTTCTCGCGGATGCCTGGCGGGTAGCCCTGGATGTACCCGGCGTCGAGCGGCGCCCGATCGAAGGGCGGCGTGAAGATCAGCACCAGTCCGTCATCCCGGCGGACGAGCTGCTTGTCCACCTCCGCCATCGCCATCACCGCGCGCGCCTTCTCCGCGGCGCCCGAGAGCACGCCCCACGACTGCGCGATCGAATCGATGCGACATTCGGCGCTGGCTCGTCCGCCGAGCGGCGTGCCATCGTCGAAAAACGCCCGGAGGTACCAACTGCCGTCCCAGCCCTCTCGCTCGAGAGACTGCCCCAGCGCGGTCGCGTGCTGCCGCCACGCCGCGCCGCGCGCCGGCGCGCCGCGGCCATCCGCGAGCGGCGCGAAGGCCGACAGCGCGGCGTGGAGGAACCAGCCCAGCCAGACGCTCTCGCCCTTGCCCCCGGCCCCGACCCGGTTCAGGCCGTCGTTCCAGTCGCCGGTCCCCATCAGCGGCAGGCCGTGGCTGCCGACCGCCAGGCTGGTGTCGAGGGCGCGGGCGCAGTGCTCGAACAGCGTCCCCTGCTCGGGGGACGTGGTCGGCTGAAAGAACGATTCCTGCTCGCCGTCGGCGAGCACCGGTCCCGCGAGAAACGGGACCACCTCATCGAGGATGGCCCGGTCCCCTGTCACTTCGATGTAGTGCGCGGTGACGTACGGCAGCCAGAGCCGGTCGTCGGAGATCCGCGTGCGCACGCCCTGTCCAAGCGGCGGCAGCCACCAGTGCTGGACGTCGCCTTCGACGAATTGCCGGGCGGCGGCGCGCAGCAGGTGCGCCCGCGTGATCTGCGGCGCGGACACGCAGAGCGCCATGACGTCCTGGAGCTGATCGCGAAAGCCGTACGCCCCGCTGGCCTGATAGAACGCGGCGCGCGCCCACACCCGGCAGGCCAGCGTCTGGTAGAGCAGCCAGCGGTTGAGCAGCACGTCCATCGCGCGGTCGGGGGTGGTCACCTGCACCGCACCCAGCACGTCCTGCCAGCTGCCGGTCGCGGCCGTGAAGATTGCGTCGAGATCGGCCGCCCGGTAGCGGGCGACGAGCGACAGGGCGTCCGCCTTCGTCGCGGCCTCGCCCAGAAAGAACGCGACCTCCACCACACCGCCGGGCTCGATCTCCACCCCGGTCTGGAGCGCGCCGCACGGGTCGAGGCCGCCGCCGACCCGATTCGTGAGGGGCGTGCCGTTCGCCAGAGCCGCGGGACGGCCGAGCGTGCCAAGGCGGCCGAGGAATTCCTTCCGATCGCCCGTCCACGAGCGCTGGCGTCCGCCCAGATCGGCGAACGCCACGCGGCTGGCGAACCCGTCGCTCCAGTGGTTCCGCGCGAACATCGTGCGGGTCCCGGGATCGATCTCCGTCACGACGAACGGCGCCGAACCGGTGCGGGACGCGCCCATCACCCACTCGACGTACGCGGTCACTGACAGCCGGCGCGATCGGCCGGACTGATTGGTGATCGTGAGCCGGGAGATCTTGATCGGGTCGTCCGGCGGCACGTACTGCACCAGCGCCAGCGACAGGCCGTGCGAGGCGTGCTCGAACCGGCTGTACCCCTGGCCGTGGCTCACGACATAGGGCCCCGCCTCCTCGCGGATCGGCAGGGCCGTCGGCGTCCACAGTGTGCCGTCGTCTTCGTCGCGCACGTAGAGCACTTCGCCCGGCCGGTCGCAGACCGGATCGTTCGACCAGGGCGTCAGCTGGTGCTGCTGACTGTTGATGGCCCAGGTGTACCCTCCGCCTTCGACGGACGTCTGAAAACCAAACGAGGGGTTGGCGATGACGTTGATCCAGGGCGCGGGTGTCCATTGCCCGTCGCCCAGGACGGTCAGGTATTCGCGGCCGCCGGCCGCGAACCCCCCAAGGCCGTTGAAGAACTCGAGTTCGCGCCGCGCCGCGGCGGGCGGCGGCGGGCCGGCGGCCATCGTCCGGCTCCCGGGCCGCGACACCGGCGACGGCTCCGAGTCCGCCAGACGTCGTACCTGCTCGAACAGCGTCCCGCGGCGGCTGAAGAGCACGGCGCGCGCAACACTCTGGAGCAGCGTCCGCACCTCGGCCGGGACCAGGTCGGCTCGCAGCACGAACACGGCACCTCGCGCCGGCGCGCTCCCCGACGGTTCCCGCGATCGGGTGGCGCGCACCATCGCCTCGATCGCCGTCTGCAGATCCTGCGCGTAGGATGCGCCGTGGTCGTTCAGAATCACCAGGTCGACCGGCACCTGTTTCATCCGCCAGTATTCGTGCGCCTGGAGCAACTGGCGGACGATCTGTAGATCCGCGATGTCGTCGATCCGGCAGACGACGATCGGCACGTCGCCGGAGATGCCGTGCGGCCACAGCACGGACGGCGCCCCCTCACTCCGTGTCAGGACGTCGGATGGCGGGCGGAGCGACGGGTTCGAGTAGAGTACGTGGCCGGCCAGACGCTGGAACAGGCCGGCCTCGTCCGGGCCGATGCCGAGGTGGAACAGCTGAACGTGCGCCTGCGTCCACGCCAGGGTACCGGCACGCTCGAACGCGGCGGCATCGTGATGCTTGTCGGCCAGGTCGAGCACGGCGCCGCGCGAGCTCGCCACGAGGGTCCAGAACGTGACGTGCGCGGTGGCCCCCGGCGCCAGCCTGACGCGGCGCCGCAGGCTGAAGATCGGGTCGAGCACGGCGCCAGCCGTGTTGGACAGCGGCCGGCCGTCGACGATCGAGATCGGCGCGCGGATGCCGCGGCCGCGCCCCAGGAAGCGTGCCCGGTCGGTTTCGAATTCCCCGCTGCCGATCGCCTCCCCTTCGACGACGGCCAGGTGGGCCGCCCAGACCGGCGGTTCGTCCGACGACCTGCGCCGACGGGTGGCGAGCACCGCACCGATCTCCGCGACGAACTCGGTCTGCACGAACAGCTTGGAGAAGGCCGGATGCGCCGTATCGGCCGCGTCGGTGGCCAGGACGATCTCCGCATACGACGTCACGTCGATCTCGCGGGCCCGCCGTCCCTCGTTCCAGATCGTCACCCGGCGCGCTTCGGCATCGTGTTCGGGCGACACCATCACTTCCAGCCTGGTCGTGATCGTGCCGTCGCGCCTGACCAGGTGGACCCGGTCTTCGAGGAACGTGGCCTCGTACTCATCGGGTTCGACACCGCTGGGCTGGTACCCGGCCGACCACACGGTGCCGCGCTCGACGTCGCGGAGGAACACGTAGGAGCCCCAGCCGTCGCACGTCGGGTCCTCGCGCCAGCGCGTGACGGCGAGGTCACCCCAACGGCTGTAGCCCGATCCCACCGCCGTCATCATCACCGCATACCGGCCGTTGGAGAGCAGCTGTGTCTGCGGAACGGGCTGATGCGCGGACAGGAACCGGCGGGGCGCCGGCGGCACGAGCTCGTGCACACGCGCCGCGGCCTGCGTCCGCTCGCGTCCGGGCCGGGCGGCCTCCACCTCCCGCGGCGTGCGTTCGTGCAGGAGGAGTTCGGTCGCCTGGACGATCGGCTCGGCGTGAAAACGGGCCCGCATCGCGCCGTCATGGAGCACGTTGGCGATCGCGATCACGGTCATGCCCTGGTGGTGCGCCATGTACGAGCGGACGACGGCCACCTTTTCACCTTCCGGGAGCCGGGCCGGCGTGTAGTCCAGTGCCTCGTACCAGCCGTACCGGCCGGACGCCCCTTCGCCCGCCAGATGCGCGAAGTTCTGCACCGCCGCGTCGGGCGCGATCATCGCGGCCAGCGCCGTCGCGTACGGCGCCACCACGGCGTCGTCGCCGAGGCCACGCTTGAGTCCAAGGCCCGGGACGCCGAAGCTCCCATACTGATACGTGAGCTCCTGGTTGCGCACGTTGTACGCCGATTCCGAGACGCCCCACGGGAGCCCGCGCTCGACGCCGTATTCCACCTGCCGCCGCACGACGATCCGGCTCGTCTCGTCGAGGAGGCTCCCCGCCGGCGTCCGCATGGTGAGGCTCGGCATGAGGTATTCGAACATCGATCCCGACCACGAGATCAGGGCGGCGCCGCCATCCACCGCCGCGACCGCCCGTCCCAGGTGGAACCAGTGACGGGCCGGCACGTCGCCCTTGGCGATGGCGACGAAGCTCGCCAGCCGCGCCTCCGAGGCGAGCAGGTCGTAGCAGCTCGGATCGAGCGTTCCGTCGGCGACGCGGTAGCCGATCGACAGGAGCTGGCGGTCGGTGTCGAGGAGCATGCCGAATTCCATCGCCTCGACCATCGTCCGGATCACCTCGATCAGCGCCTCGAGGCGTCCGGCGAGCGGCCCGCGCGCCGGCCCGGGGGCGACACCCGCTGCCGGCGTCACCAGATCACGATCGCGCCGGTGGCTCTCCAGGGAGCTCCGCACGGCGGCCGCACACGCCAGGACGTCGGCGCTGCCGGCGTCGCCCCGCTCGGCACTCAGCGTGCGCGCGATGTCGACGACCGCATCGGCGTGCGGCACCAGCTCGTGTGGATCGGCGTGTCCCGCGCGCCCGCGGAGCTCCGCGACAACGCTGAAGAGCGTGTCGAGCGCCCCCTCCAGGTCCTTGCGCGTCACCGAGTGCGTGCGCCGGTCGTCGGCGAGCAGGCGCAGCGAGTGCCGCGTGAGGCGCAGCCCGTCATCGATGCCGCCGAGCCAGTCCACCACGGCGGCAGGTGCGGCGTTCATCTGCCGGCAGGCGACACCCAGCGCGATGAGGTGCCCGGCGAGGTTGCCGCTGTCGACGGCGGACACGAACTTCGGATCCAGCGGGCGAAGGTCGCGCGTGTCGTACCAGTTGTAGAAATGGCCGTGGAAACGCTCCAGGCGCTGCATGGTGGCGAGCGTCGTCTCGAGCCGCTCCACCGTGGTCACCGTGCCCAGCCATCCGAAGTCACGGGCGGCGATGACCGACAGCAGGTAGAGCCCGATGTTCGTCGGGGACGTCCGATGCGCGACGACGGGCGCCGGATCCTCCTGGAAATTGTCGGGCGGCAGCCCGTGGTCCTCCGCCGTGACGAACGTCTCGAAGAAATGCCACGCACGCCGGGCCGTGAGCCGCAGCACGTCGCGATCCGCATCGGAGATCGGCGCGGCGCCGACGAAGCCGCGTGGCACGCTCGCCCGCCGCGCGACGACGGGCGAGAGCGCCCACAGGATCAGGAACGGCGCGGCCACGGGCCACGACCGCGCCTCGAAACGGGCCACGACGAGGGCGGCCACCGCGGCCAGTGCCACGCCGCCGCTCATCCACCGGTAGAAGCCGCCGAGATCGAGCCGGACCCCCGCCTCCGACTGCGCAGCGGTCGTCCATTCGAGCAGCCGTTGGCGCCGCACGAACAGACGACCCAGGGTCCGGACAATCGCATCGCTCATCAACCACGCCTGATGCGCGACAAGAGTGATCAGCAGGCCGATCTGGGACAGGGCGAGGACGGCGTCGGCACCGACCGCGTGCCAGTGTCTCCGCTGCGACAGGCCGAGGTGGCGCGGCACGATTCCGGTGATCGCGGGGAGCACGGGGGGGATCGCGAGCGTCGCCACGATGAACACGGTCCAGAGGGCGGCGGCCGGCGGTGGCAGCGCCCATCCCACCAGCAACGCGAGAAAGACGGCGGGCGCCGACAGCGTGCGGCGCAGGTTGTCGAGCATCTTCCAGCGGCCGATGAGCGGAATCGCGCGCCGGTTGGGGTCGCCGCCGGCCTGCGGGCCGTGGCCGAGAATCCAGGGCAGCAATTGCCAGTCGCCGCGCGCCCACCGATGCTGGCGGGCCGCCGCGACGTCGTAGCGGGAGGGGAACTCTTCGACGACCTCGACGTCCGAGACCAGGCCGGCCCGGGCGAAGATCCCCTCCAGCAGATCGTGGCTGAGCAGGGTGCTCTCGGGGATGCGCTGGTCGAGCGCCGCTTCGAACGCGTCCACGTCATAGATGCCCTTCCCGGTGTAGGAGCCTTCACCGAACAGGTCCTGGTACACATCGGAGACCGCGAACGCGTAAGGGTCCAGGCCGCTGGGACTCGTGAACACGCGCTGGAAGAGCGATCCGGCCCGGCGCGACGGCAGCGAGGGGGTGACGCGCGGCTGCAGCACGGCGTACCCTTCGACGACCCGGCCCCTGACGGGATCGAGCCCCGGGCGGTTCAGCGGATGCGCCATCTTGCCGACCAGGCGCCTGGCCGTACTCCGCGGCAGCCGGGTGTCGGCATCCAGGGTGATGACGTAGCGGACGCCAGCGGGGGCGACGGGGAGGCTGCCGCCGATGGGGACGAAGGTCGTGTCGGTCGCGCCCCGCAGCCATCGATTCAGCTCGTGCAACTTCCCCCGCTTGCGCTCCCATCCGATCCAGCGGCCTTCCCCCTCGTTCCAGATCCGCCGGCGGTGCAGGAGCAGGAACCGCGGACCGGCCGAGTCCCCGCCGTACTGACCATTCAACCGGGCGATGCCGTCGGCCGCCGCGTGCAGCAGATCATCGTCGCCGGGAGCCGTCTCCGTGAGGGCGTCCGTCCAGTCCGACAGCAGGGCGAAGCGGAGGTCGCCGTCCTGACTGGCCAGGTAGTGGATCTGCAGCCGTTCGATCTGATCGTCGACGGCCGCGCGCGTCGCCAGGAACGTGGGCACCACGATCAGGGTGCGCAGGGCGGCCGGCACACCGCCGCGCAGCTCCAGCCCGGGGAGCGTCCTCGGGTGGACGTCGTGCACCACGGCGCGATTGATGACCGCGACCGCCAGCTCCGACGCCGGGATCAGGGCCAGCAGGGCCAGGAGCGTGAGCCGGACGAGCGGCCATCCCTCGAACCCGCCAATGCCGGGGATGCCGAGCCCCGACAGCGCGATCAGTGGCAGGGCGACCACGAACACGACGATGAAGGCAATGGCTGCGACGTACCCGATGATGCCGGCCCGCGTAATCGCGCGCACCAGCCACTCGGCGACCGGCACGCGAAATCCGAGGTCCTGCTCGAAGGCCTTCCGGCCGTTGGCGATGAGGTAGTAGCCGGGGTCCTGCCGGCGGCCGGGCGGCGTCTCGCCGGTCCCGGCCGGCTCCACGGGCAGGCGTGCCGCGGCGGCCATCACCCGCCGGGTGACGTCCAGTTCCGTGCGCCCCGATCCTCTCGCCAGCTCTTCGATCGCATGCCGGTAGCGATCCCGCGTGGGAAAGTCCATGTCCGCGAACGGGCTGCCGGCGCGCAGCGCGGCATCGACGAGACTGACGCTCTCGAAGACCTCCGCCCAGTCGAGGGTGGAGATGAGCCGCATGCTCGTGATCACGTTGCGGACGGTCACGTTCATCCCGCCCTGCCGCCGATGCTCCTCGCGGACGATCTCGTCGCCGGTCGTCCCCCGGCCGGCGAGGCGCGCGTTCAACCAGACGAGCGCCGGCGTCACCCGCGGATCCTGATCGCGCAGGCGCTGCAGCAATCGCACGACGAAGGCGGTCGGCAGGGGCACGCCGTCCAGACGGCGCAGGGCCGAGTCCGGCGCTTCGGCCGTCCGCCCCCCCACGCCGAGAATCTGGTCCGCGAGGCCGTCGGCTTCGATTGACGCGACCCGCCCGCTGGCGAGCTGCGCGGCCGCGCGCCGCAGGTTCTCGATGAGGACGATGCGCAGCGTGATCGCGACGGCCCAGAGCTCGCCGATCGTCAGGGGCTGGACGCGCTGATAGGCGCCCACGAACCGCACCAGCATCTGGCGATCGAACCGGCTGTCGGTGTGGGCGACCAGCGCCCAGGCGAGTCCGAACACGCGCGGATAGCCTGCGAGCGGGCCGGCGGCCAGCTTCGGCAGCCCGCGATAAAAGCCGCGCGGCAGATCGTCCCTGACCTGCTGAATCTGCTCCTGCGCGACATGGAAGTTGTCGAGCAGCCATTCATCCGCCGGGGTGATCGCCCGTTCGTCGCGAACCGCCTGCTCGACGCCTCGATACGTCTCGAAAAGGACGCGGCCGTTGTCCCGAAGGCGTCTGGCGAGATTCCGGCCTCTCCCTGGACGGGGGGTGACCCACTGGGCGGCCGCCAGGCTCTCAGCGTGCTGTTCGAGGCGCTCGATGCTGAAGAGTTCGCTGCGGATCAGCTCTTCCGTGACCGGCGCGAACGCCGCAGCGGGAATTCCACGTGCCCATGGGAGTAAGGGTGTCATGCATCAGCCGAATCCGGCCGGAGGCCGCATCCACCCTCCATCTTCCCGTGCCGCGCGGCACGGAGACCGTCTCCTTTTGCACAGCGCCCGTCCGGAGGTCTGCTCGTTCGCCCCGCGCTTGAGCCCGCGATGGCCTCGGCTCCTGGGCGCCCGCCCGGTGTGCACAATAGCGCAGACACCTCGCGACTGGTTCCGGCATGCTATCTGAGATAGCAGACGTCGCACGTGCGACAGAAGGAGACCGACATGGAAACCATCAAGAAAGCCGTCGTCGAGCCACCGAAGCACACAGCGCCGCCCGTGAAGGCGCAGCCGCATGCCGAACCGAAGCCTCAGCATGAGGGGATGAAGCCGGGTGAGAATCAGCCGAAGCCCAGGACGTAGTTGCTCTCGCGCGTCAGGAGCTGGTGGGCAGGGCCTTCCCTGCCCACCGACCCGGCGTCCACGGTGAGACGACAGACAGCCCCTGCGATCGCGCCCCCTCGGGGACAGCCAATCGGACATCCTTTATCAACAGACGCTTCCCCGCGGCGGAGTCGCGCCAACGCGACGCGCGTACGCGCCCGTCACATGACGCGCCATGTCGCGTCGGCGACGGACGCTGAAGTGCCAACGGCGAATGGAGGGTAACGCGATGAAATGGACCAGTTGGACGAACGTCGCGCTGGGTCTGTGGCTGGTCGCCGCGGCCTTTGCGCTGCCCCACGCGAGCGGCACCGGCG
>DATLRO010000110.1:0-31679 GCA_035534615.1 Vicinamibacterales bacterium | reverse complement strand
CGCGTACAACTGGACCCGCCGGATGTGTCCGTGCGTGATCTGGTCTTTGGCGTCGATCGCCATCGCGAGCGCTTCGACGGTCGACAGATAGAGTCGGTTGAGCTGATCGAGATGCCGGTTGGCGTCGTCGACGCGACCCATTGAGATTCGATAGGTGAAATAGAGGACGAGAAGAAGCGGAATGATGACTACTAAGTACGTCGATGTTACCGATCTTGTGTACGCGACCAGTAGTATTGCAACAGATGAACCTCCAAAATAGTTCAATGAAAGCCACGAGAACTTATCGATCCACGTGCGAATTACTCCAGTATCAGTTTCAAACGATACGACGATCGATACCAGCAATGTATTTACAAGAAAATATATAACGGCAAATGTCAGGAGAGGTAAGACTAGTGAGTTTACGTTCGTTGGCTGGTGGCTTTCGCTTATCGGACCAACGCCAGAGAGAACGAAAAATGACTTAGCGCCAAGCCACACTGACAGCGCTGGCGCCGATACGTTGAAGAGTATCCTGTTGGCCTGATGCCTCGATTTTGGTAGCCAGTAGGAGATGATTAGTCCATCTAACGCCACTATGGCTACGCCGGCAGCTGGGCCAAATAAGAGAACTGAGATAAATACGAAAGTCTCGGAAACGGACAGCACGGCAGATATCGACGGGATTCTGACACTTGCGGACCCGCTCAAGATTGTGAGTGCGGCAAGGATAAGCCACTGGTTGTTTGGGGGGTCGACGTATATTTGGTGCAGAGACAGCAGGATTATGCCCATGCCAGCGAAAATGACCGCTGAAACATAGGCACGTGCCCTGGCGGGCAGATAACCAGACTGATTCATTAGGCGTCAGGCTAGCCCCAAACCACGATCGGTGTCATGTGCACCTCGCTCCTTCTGTGCTCTGGCTTCTTCTGTTACAGGACAATACCCCACACGACGCAGTCTGCCGACGTGCTTCCGCTGACGCCCCATACGACACAGTCTGCTGACGTAGTCCCGGTGACGCCCCATACGACACAGTTGGCCGAAACGCCATTAACACCCCAGACAACAGACTGCGCGCTGCTTTGACTGATGCCCCAAACAACTGACAGGGAGCCCACGCCATTGACGCCCCAAACGACGGACTGCGGGGTCACGGCCCTGATTCCCCAGACGACTGACGATGCGCTAGCCAGGGCGTGAATTCCCCAGACTACCGAAGCTGCCCCGGTTCGGGACGCGGCTTGGGCGTTCCCGGCGATTTCAAACGCGATGCCGCTGGCCGTGACCGATTCGCCGGCGATCGTCGTGGTCGGCAGGCCGCCCGTCAGGCCGTCGCGGGCGAGATCGGCGGCCGCCAGCACGTTCAGGCTGCCTGCGCCGCCGCCGATGAGTCCTGCGGCCGGCAGATACGTCGCGCTCAGCTGGAGCAGCAGCTTCACCTGGGACGGCCGCAGCCGGGGCTCCCGTTCCAGCAGCAGCGCCACCGCCCCGCTCGTCACCGCCGTCGCCTGGCTGGTGCCGCTCAGCTCGAAATAGGCATCCCGCCCCCGGCCGGCCACCTGAAACTGCGGATACGTCCGCGCCAGATACGACCCCGGCGCCTCCAGCGACACGACGTGCGTCCCGGGCGCCACCAGATCCGGCTTCAGCACCCCGTCGAACGCCGTCGGACCGCGCGAGCTGAACGGCGCCACCGTGTCGTCCGACCGGATCGACGTCTGATGGGTGTCGAGCGCGCCGACCGTGATGACGTCCGGCGCATCGCCCGGCGACGTGATCCCGCCGATGATCATCCGGCCGTCGGTGGTCATGCCCATGTTTCCGGCCGCCGTGACCACCACGAAGCCGGCCGCGACCGCCCGTTCCACCGCCTGGCACAGCGGATCCTGCCGGTACGATTCGTAGACCGGGTGCCCCAGCGACAGGTTGATGACCCGGATGCCGTACCGCCGGCCGTGGGCGATCACCCAGTCGACCGCGTCGATCACGTCGCTGGTCTTCCCTGAACCATCGGCACCAAGGACCCTGAGGTTTACCAGATACGCGTCCGGCGCCACCCCGCTGTACGGGCCGCCGTCCACGAAACCGGACGGCTGCCCGGCGATGAGCCCGGCCACGTGCGTCCCGTGTCCGTACTGGTCGTCGTTCTGATCGTCCGGAATCGGCACGCCGTCACGGCCGTCCACGAAATCGAAATTCGCCAGCACCCGGCCGCGCAGGGCGCCCACCTGGTCGATGCCGGAATCGATCACGGCCACGCCGATCCCCCGGCCCCCGAGTCTGTCGACCACCGGCTCGACCTGAGTCCACAGCTGATCGGCGCCGATCGTCTCGTTGGTCACGTCCCAGGTCGACTGCACGACCGAATCACCCGACAGCTGGTCGACCGACGGATCGCGGCTCAGCGCGTCGAGCTCGCCGGCCGTGAGGCGCAGCACGGCACCGTTCGGCATCAGGTGAGCCACGGTCCCGTTGTACCGCGTCGCCAGCGTCTGCACGGTGGCTGCGTCTCCGCCGACGATGACGTCGATGCGCGCGTCGCCGGCCGCCATCGCCCGCACCAGATCGGACGAGAGGTGGGCGCGGTGCGAGGCGGCGAGCGACGGGCGGGGCCCGCAGACGGCCAGGATCGACACGACACTCGCGACGATCAACGGGCTTGCCGGACGACGCAGGTGTTTCATACGACGCTCCAATCAGAACCGGACGTGTGCGCGGACGGGGTGAGCGGTCTTCCCGGGGCTACGCTCTCAGGCACGCAGGCGCTCGCCGTTGGCCCGTGCCGCCTCCTGCAGGGAATCGACGACGACGCGCTGCGACCCGCCGAGCGTGCGGATCGTTTCCAACCGTCCGTCCCGGATGCGGTTGTAGATCGTGCGTCGCGAGACGCCGAGCAGCTGCGCCGCCTGGTCGATCGAGACGCTGCGGCCAACGCGCGGCTCGAACGTCTGATCATGCGGATGGGGATCGGGCTGATTCTGGGGCTGATCCTGAGAGTGAATTGGTTCCACGAGGGCCTCCTGTCGATTACTGCAGTGGCATGAGCCGTACCAGCAGTACATCCACGCCCCTTGGCTAACCGTAACTGTTTGCATTAGATAGAGTTGCTAAGATAGGATGCCTGTTCATCGCAACAAGCCGCCGGCGACAGGCTCGGCCAATGAATTGGCCGCCGGCCCGAGAGACCGGGGCCGGCGACACGACGCCTCAGGAGTTGCACGCAATTCCTGCAGAATCTGCACACTTCGGCCATTTGGGCAACGGCCAACTTCTTGGCCGGGAGGCCAAGGATTGACTCGCTGGTTTCGATCAAGAGTCCGTCGCCAGCTTCCCGCCGTGCCAGCGCTGCTGCTGGCTGTCCTCCTGGCCGCCTGTTCCACCTCCCCTTCCCGGCAGGCCGGGCCGGGGGGCGGCTCGGTGCAGCCGGGCGGGACGCTCGTCGCGGCGATCCGGAGCGAACCGCGCACGTTCAACCGGTACGCCAGTCGCGACCTGACGACCGAGATCATTTCGCGCCTGACCCAGGACAAACTCATCAGGATCAACCGCGCGACCGACCAGATCGAGCCGCGGCTGGCGGACCGCTGGACGCGGTCGGCGGACGGCCTCGAGTACACGCTGCACCTGCGGCCTGGCGTGGAGTTCTCGGACGGCGTGCCGTTCACGTCGGCCGACGTGCTGTTCTCGTTCAAGGCGGTGTACGACCCGAAGACCGCGAGCCCGCTCGGGGACGCCATGCGCGTGGGCGGGCGGCCGCTGCAGGTGAGCGCGCCGACCCCCTCGACGGTCGTCATCCGGTTTCCCTCGCCGTTTGCCCCCGGCCTGCGGCTGCTCGACAACCTGCCGATCCTGCCCCGGCACCTGCTGCAGAAGGCGCTGGACCAGGGGACGCTGGCGAGCGCCTGGGGGCCGGCGACCCCCCCGTCTCAGATGGCCGGTCTCGGGCCGTTCGTCCTGAGCGAGTACCAGCCGGGGCAGCGGCTCGTGTTCACCCGGAATCCGCACTTCTGGGGCAAGGATGCCCGGGGCCGGCCGCTGCCGTATCTCGACCGGCTGATTCTCGACATCGTGCCGGACCAGAACGCGGAGCTGCTGCGGCTGGAAGCCGGCCAGATCGACATGACGACCGACGCGGTGCGTCCGGAAGACTACCGGTCGCTGAAACAGGCGGCGGACCAGGGGCGCGTGAAGCTGATCGATCTGGGGGTCGGGCTGAACGCCGACTCGCTGTGGTTCAACCTGAACCGGAAGTCCAAGGCGGGCGATCCGCGGGCGGCCTGGCTGCAGAGCGAGGCGTTCCGGCGGGCGATTTCGTATGCGGTGGACCGGCGGCGGTTCGCCGACACGGTTTACCTGGGGGAAGGGGTGCCGGTCTATGGCCCCATCTCGCCGGCCAACCACACGTGGTTCTGGACCGGCACGCCGGAAACGCCGTACGATCCGGCGCGGGCGCGGGCGCTGCTGGCCGGGCTGGGCCTCACCGATCGACAGGGCAACGGGCGGCTCGAAGATCGCGCCGGCCGCCCGGTCCGGTTCACGCTGCTCACGGCGAAGGGGAGCACGGCGCTCGAGCGCGGCGCCTCGGTCATCCGGGACGCGCTCGCGAAGGTGGGGGTGACGGTCGACGTGGTGGGGCTCGATGTCGGGGCGCTCGTGCAGCGGTTCACGACGAACGCGTACGACGCGGTCTATTTCAGCGTCTACAGCACGGACACCGATCCGGCGCTGCAGCTCGACTTCTGGCTGAGCTCGGGCAGCGCGCACCTGTGGAACTTCGGCGAGCAGACGCCGGCGACGCCGTGGGAAGCGCAGATCGACGATCTCATGCGGCGCCAGGTGGCCGCGCCCCGGCTCGCCGACCGCCAGGCGCTGTTCGACCAGGTGCAGAAGATTTTCGCGGAGCACCTGCCGGTGCTGCAGTTCGTGGCGCCGCGCATCTACGTGGCGATGAGCACGCGGGTGACGAATGCGACGCCGGCGCTGCAGCGGCCGCAGCTGCTCTGGAATCCCGAGGTCCTGGCGGTGCGCGGCTCGAGCGGAACGCGGTGATTGATGGTGCGGTACCTGCTCCGGCGGCTCGGCTTCGCGGTGCTGCTGGTGTTCGTCGTGGCGTCGGCGTCGCTGGTCCTGACCCGGCTGGCGCCGGGCGACTTCGCGACCGAGGCGTTCGGGCTGGGCGCCAATCCCCGGACGGTCGCCCGCGCCCGGGCGCGGTACGGGCTCGATGAGCCGATCCTCACGCAGTACGGCCTCTGGCTCGCGCACGCGGCGCGGCTGGATTTCGGCACCTCGCTGCTCTACGGCCGGCCGGTCGCCCAGCTGATTCCGCAGCGGGCGGCCAATACGGCGCTGCTGGCGCTGGCGGCGCTCCTGCTGGCCACGCTCGTCGGGCTCCCGCTCGGGGTCGTGAGCGGCAGCCGGCCCGGTCCGCTCGCCACCGCCATCCGGCTCGTGTCGCTGCTGCTGCTGTCGATGCCGCCGCTGGTTACGTCGCTCCTGTTCGTCTTCGTCGCCGCGCGCACGGGCTGGTTTCCGATCGGCGGGATGAGCTCGCTCGACGTGTCGGGCTTCGGCCTCGTCCGGGACGTGCTCTGGCACCTCACGCTGCCGGCCGTGGCGCTGGCGCTGCCGGTCGCGGCGATGTTCGAGCGGCTGCAGTCGCAGGCGATGGCCGAGGCGCTGACGCAGCCGTTCGTGCTGGCGGCGCGGGCGCGGGGGGTGCCGCCCGGCCGGCTGATCTGGCGCGACGCGCTGCGCGTCGCCATCCGGCCGTGCGCCTCGGTGTACGGCCTCGTCGTGGGCACCCTGCTGAGCGGCTCGTTCATCGTCGAGATCGTGACGGCGTGGCCGGGCCTCGGCCGCCTGATGTACGACGCGCTGCGCGCGCGGGACGTCTACCTGGTGACCGGCTGCGCCGCGGCCGGCGCCCTTTTTCTGGCGGCCGGCAGCGTGATTTCCGATCTGGCGCTCGCGGCGGCCGATCCCCGCGTCCGCGCGCAATGAGGCGGGGACCGGCGCTGTGGACCGCGGTCGCGGGGGATTGACGACAGTGCGGCATCACCTCGGATGGCTTCGCGGGATCGGCCTGCTGATCATGGGCGTCGTGCTGCTCGGCGCCGTCGCCGCGCCGTGGCTGGCCCCCCATGCGGCCGACGATCAGCATCCGGACCTGCTGTTCGCGCCGCCCACCTGGCCCCACATCCGAGACGCCGGCGGCCACTGGCACGCCCCGTTCATCTATCCGCTGCGCCTTGTCAGCCGGCTGGAACAGCGTTACGCGCCCGATCGGCAGGTGCGCGTGCCGCTCGTCTGGTTCACCCGCGGCCGGCTTGTCATGTCGGCGGACGACCGGCGGGCGCCGCTGCTGCTGCTCGGCGCCGACAGCTTCGGCCGCGACGAGTTCAGCCGGCTCCTCTATGGCGCCCGCCTGTCGCTCGGGGTGGCGGCGGTCGCGGCCCTCGGCGCCCTGCTCGTCGGGGCGGTGGTCGGCGGGATCGCCGGCAGCGCGGGCGGCGCGACCGAAGAGCTGCTGATGCGCGGCGCGGAGTTCCTGCTGGTGCTGCCCGCGATCTACGTGATTCTCGCGCTGCGCGCGGTGATGCCGCTGGTGCTGCCGGCCTCGACGGTGTTCGCGCTGCTCGCCGGCATCCTCGCGCTCGTCGGCTCGCCGTTCATCGCGCAGGGGGTGCGCGCCATCGTCGCCGCGGAGCGCCGCCGCGAGTACTACGCGGCGGCGGTCGCGTGCGGCGCGGGGCGGGCGCGGCTGCTGTTCCGGCACCTGCTGCCGTCGACCCGCGGCTTTCTCCTCGTCCAGCTGACGGTGCTGACGCCGGCGTTCGTGCTGGCCGAGGCGACGCTGTCGTACGTCGGCATGGGATTTCCCGGCCCGGCGCCCAGCTGGGGCTCGATGCTGCGGGATGCCGCCAACGTCTCCGCCATCGCCGACTTCCCCTGGGTGCTCGCGCCGGCGGCCGCGATCTTCCTCGTCGTCCTCGGCCTGAATCTGATTCTGCAGGGATCGGGGGTCGACCCGGCGGCGGCGTTCCATGCCGGCTCGCCGGTGCGCGACGCCGGTCCGACCGCCGATCTGCGCTGATCGGGGTGCGCCCGGCGGGCCTGCTGGCGCCCCTTCCGGCATCCGCCGCCGCGCATCGGCTTCCGCCCGGTCCGGACACCCTCATTGACAGCCGGCGAGCGGTTGGTTACGTTGCTCTGAGGCAGGACACCCGTGACCCGCTCCGGGCCGGAGGCGGTTCCTGCGCACGCAGCGGAGCTCCGAGCATGAAGATCCATGGTGTCCTGCCGCCCATCCCCACCCCGTTCGACGCCAGCGACGAGGTCGATTTCGACGCATTGCGCTTTGACATCGAGCGCTGGATGACGACCCCGCTGGCCGGGATCGTGGCGCTCGGTTCGAACGGCGAGGCGGCACTCATCGACGAAGACGAGTCGGAGCGGATCGTCGCCACCGTGCGGGAGCGGGTGCCGCGCGATCGGCTGCTCATTGCCGGCACCGGCCGGGAATCGACGAAGGCGGCCGTGGCCGCCGCGCGCCGCGCCGCGCGGGCGGGCGCCGACGCCGTCCTCGTCCGGACGCCGTCGTTCTTCAAGAGCCAGATGACGATGGACGCGCTGATCCGGCACTACACGGCGGTCGCGGACGCCTCGCCGGTGCCGGTGATCCTGTACAACTTCACGGCGGTCACCGGCGTCAATCTGCTGCCGGTCACCGTGGCCCGCCTGGCGGAGCACCCGAACATCGTCGGCGTCAAGGAATCGGGGGGCGACATGGCGCAGGTGGGCGACCTGGTCTCGCTGACGCCTCCGGACTTCAGCGTGCTGGTCGGGGCGGCGCCGACGCTCTACACGAGCCTGTGCCTGGGCGCCTCGGGCGGCATCGTGGCGGCGGCCTGCGTCATTCCCGAGGAGTGCGTGCGGCTGTACGAACTGACCGGCGCCGGCCGCCATGCGGAGGCGCTGGCGCTGCAGCGGCAGATCACGCCGCTGGCCCGCTCGGTGACGAGCGGCTTCGGCGTGCCCGGCCTGAAGGCGGCGCTCAACCTCGCCGGATACCGCGCGGGGCAGCCGCGCCCGCCGCTGCAGCCGGTGCCGCCGCCGGCGCTCGACACCCTGCGGGAGCAGCTGCGCGCGTTCCACGAAGTGGCGCTGTCGTCCTGATCGGCACACGCATGGCGTCATTACCGAAGATCGAACGCATTCTTCTCGGACCCGGCCCGAGCCTGACATCCGCCCGCGTCATGCGGGCGCTCGCGACCCCCGTGGTCAGCCATCTCGACCCGCTGATGGTGTCGCTGCTGGACGACGTCCGCGAGCGGCTGACGATACTGTTCCGCGCGCCGTCCGGCTCGTTCGCGCTGGCGGTTTCCGGGACCGGCACCTCCGGCATGGAGACGGCGGTCGCCAACCTCGTCCAGCCCGGCACCCGCGCGCACGTGGTCGTCACCGGCTACTTCGGCGAGCGCCTGGCGCAGATGCTCGAGCGGTACGGCGCCGCCGTCACGCGGACCGACGTCGAGTGGGGACGCGCGTGCGATCCGGACGCGGTGCGGAACGCCCTCCGGACCCGGCCGGCCGACGTCGTCGCCGTCGTGCACGCCGAGACGTCGACCGGCGTGCTGAACCCGGTGGAAGAGATCGCGCGGATCGCCCGCGAGCAGGGGGCGGTCACGATCGTCGACGCCGTCACGTCGTTCGGCGGCCACCGGCTCGAGGTGGAGCGCTGGGGGCTCGGGGCGGTCTACAGCTGCTCGCAGAAATGCCTGAGCGCCCCGTCCGGCCTGGCGCCCGTGGTGTTCTCGCCCGACGCGCTGGCGCGACGCGTGAAGTCGCGCAGCTTCTACTTCGACCTGGCGCTGCTCGAAGACTACTGGGTGCGCCGCAAGTACCACCACACGATGTCGTCCACCCTCGTCTATGCGCTGCACGAGGCGCTCGCGGCGGTGGACGAGGAAGGGCTCGAAGCCCGATGGGCGCGCCACGAGCGCCACCACCGGATACTGCTCGACGGGCTGAGCGCGATGGGGCTGTCGGTGCTGCCGCCGGCCGGCGAGCGCCTGTGGACGCTCAACGCCGTCAGGGTGCCCGACGGGGTCGATGACGCGGCCGTCCGGAGGCTGCTGCTCGAGGAATTCCAGATCGAGATCGGCGCCGGTCTCGGTCCGCTGGCCGGCAGGATCTGGCGGGTGGGCCTGATGGGCGACAGTTCCGCGCCGCACCTGATCCTGCTGTTCCTCGGCGCGCTCGAGCGGGCGCTCGGCGCGCAGGGTGTCAAGGTTCCGCCCGGCGCCGGCACGGCCGCCGCCGTCGCCGCCATGAGCCGGTAGGTCCGGCGCGAAGGGAGAGCGCGTTGTCGGACGCCGGTCGTCGCGACGTACGCGGAACCCGGAGACGGGCCCCGACGGCCAGAGCCGCCGGTGGGCGGCGGTCCCGCGTGACGGCGGTGTGCTCGCTGTGCCTGCTGGCGGCGCTCGCGTCGGCCGGGTGCGCCACGAACCCGGCGACGGGGCGGCGCCAGTTCTCGCTGATGAGCGAGGCGCAGGAAATCCAGATCGGGCGGCAGAACGACGCCGAAGTCCGCAAGGAAATGGGCGTCTACGACGACCCGGCGCTGCAGGCGTACGTCGAACAGATCGGCCTGCGGCTCGCCCGCGTCTCCGATCGGCCGAACCTGCCGTGGCACTTCACGGTCCTCGACGTGCCGGCCGTCAACGCGTTTGCCCTGCCGGGCGGCTACATCTACGTCACGCGCGGCATCCTGGCGCACCTGGACAGCGAGGCGCAGCTGGCCGGCGTGCTGGGGCACGAGATCGGCCACGTGACGGCGCGCCACGGGGCCCAGCGGTACACGCGGTCCGCCGGCGCCCAGCTCGGGCTCGTCCTCGGCAGCATCTTCGTCCCCCAGACGAGGCCGTTCACCGAGCTCGCCCAGTCGGGGCTGGGGCTGCTCTTCCTCAAGTACAGCCGCGGCGACGAACTGCAGGCCGACCAGCTCGGCGCCACCTACGAGGCGAGGGCCGGCTGGGATCCGCAGGGCGTGCCGGCGCTGCTGGCGACGCTCGGACGCATCCAGGAGGCGACCGACAGCCGCGGCGTGCCGAACTGGCTGCAGACGCATCCGCAGCCGGTCGACCGCGTCCAGCAGATTGCGGCGACGGTCGCCCGGATCGAACGTGCGAATCCCGGCCGCCAGTGGACGACCGATCGCCCGGAATATCTTCGCCGGATCGACGGCATCGTCTACGGCGACAACCCCAGGGAGGGCGTCGTCCGGGCCAGCGAGTTCCTGCATCCCGAGCTGCAGTTCGCGCTCCGGTTTCCCCAGGGCTGGCCGATCAGCAACGGCAGGGAGCAGGTGGTGGCGAAACAGCCGGGGGCCGACGTCTACATGTTCCTGCAGGGGGTGGATCATCCGGCCGGCGTGTCGATGGCGGAGGTCGCGGCGACGACCATGCGCCACGCCGGGTTCACGCGCGTCACCGGCGGGGAGACGACGATCGGCGGGCTGCCGGCGTACGTCGGGACCTACGACGGCTCGCTGCAGAGCGTCGGCCGCGTGCGGCTGCGGGCGGCCGACATCCGGAGCGGCTCGCGTACGTATCTGGTCGCCGGGTTCGCGCCTCCGGCCGCGTTCGGCGGTCTCGCCGATCTGTTCGACCGCAGCATCCGGTCGTTCCGCGCGCTCACGGCGGAGGAGGCGTCGCGGATCCGGCCGAACCGGGTGCGGCTGCATCGCGTCGCCCCCGGCGAGACGTGGGCGTCGATTGCCGCCGGTGCGGGCGGGGGACTCGTCACGCCGGCGGCGCTCGCCATCCTGAACGGTCACGCCGTGGACGATCCGCCCCGCCCGGCCCAAGAAATCAAGATCGTCGTCGCCGGCTGATACGGCAGAGCTTCGGCGGCCGGCGCCGTGAGATTTTCTGCGGCCGGGCGCGAAGCGATTCCCGTGCAGGGCGACGGCGCGAGCCGCCGGCCCTGCCGCGTCCCTGTGAAGACTTCCATGCGAACCGCCGGCCGTTGGCTGCTCGGCGTCGGTGTCGTCGGGTTTGCCTGCCTGATCTACGTGTATCTCACGCTGCCCGACGTCCGGCCGCTGCGGACGGCCAACCCGACCGAGACGGCGTTCATGGCCCTCCGCGCCCGCCAGGCCCGGGCGCGCGGTCTGATGCCGCGCAGGCGCCAGCGCTGGGTGGGGTACGCCCGCATCGCGCCGGATCTCAAGCGGGCGGTGCTGGTGGCGGAAGACGACGCGTTCTGGCAGCACCAGGGGATTGACGTCACCCAGCTGAAGGAATCGCTCGAGATCGATCTGGAGCGGGGCCGTATCGTGCGGGGCGGCAGCACAATTACGCAGCAGCTCGCGAAAAATCTCTACCTGTCCCCCTCGAAGAACCCGCTGCGAAAGCTGCGCGAACTGATCATCGCCCGGCGGCTGGAGGCCGAGCTCACCAAGCGCCGCATCTTCGAGCTGTATCTGAACGAGATCGAGTGGGGCGACGGCATCTACGGCGCGGAAGCGGCGGCGGAGGCCTATTTTCACAAGCCGGCGTCGGCTCTCACGCCCGACGAAGCGGCGCTGCTGGCCGGGGCGATTATCAATCCCCGGGAGCTGAATCCCGCGCATCCCACCCGGCGGCTGCTCCGGCGCCAGCAGCTCATCCTGCGCCGGATGGGCGCCATGGAGCCGCCAGCGTCCTGATCGGCCGGTCGCGCCTGCGGGCCGGCGGCGACGGCACGTATTTCGCTAAGGTACGGAACGCAGCGGGGCAGGAGCCGTCTCGTCCAGCTTGACGAGGCGCGGCTCTCTGCTATATTGGAAACTGGCTCGGCTCACAGCCACCAGCGACAGAATTTTCGTTCACTGCGGCCGGCTCCGTCTGCGGCCGTGGTGTGCGTGCTCCTGACGCCATGATTCACTATACCGAACGGATTACCCGGTTGATGCGGGACATCGTGGCGCGGGTCCCGTCATTGAGCTTCATCGACCTGGACGAGGTACTCGTCTTCGCGCGGTTCGGACGGACCGGCGCCGACGGGCCGTTCGCCACGTGTCACAGCCTGAACCTGCCGACCAGCGAACCGGGCTACTACTTCTGGCGCGATCGCCACTCGGGCCGGCTGACGCGGCGTTCGGAATGGTTCGTCACGAAGTCGCCGACCGTCTCGGTCGAATCGCGTGAGATCAAGTACCTGATCTCGTTCGTGCTGCCGCGCTTCTGCGATCAGACGCTGAGCCGCTCCCGCAAGCGGACCCTGTACGACCGGCGCGAGCCGTGGATCGCGAAGCTCGATACGATCGTCCACGAGCTGTACCACATCGATCCCGCCGAGCCGGGCATCCGCAAGGTGACGCGCGCCGACGGCGGGTACTCCGCGCTGATGCATTCGCCCGCGTTCTTCGAAGAGGTCGCGCGGATGGTGGAGGTGTATCTGGCCAGCCGCCCGGATCCGGCCGTGTACGAGTTCCTCCGCTACAGCTTCGCGGCGCTCGAGGCGCGCTACGGCGGCGTCACCGGGACGACCTTCCGGACCTATCCGTCGTTCCCGCAGCGCTACGTGGAGAGGCTGGTGCCGCAGCCCGAGGACGTGTCGAAGACCGATCTCGCGCTCGAGCGGCTGCAGACCAGACCGGCGAAGACCCGCTATACGCAGGACGACCTGGGCGTCCGGCTGTTTCTCCCCCACACCGTCCGTCGCGTCAGCGCGCCGGCGGCGGCCGCCGGCCGGCACCGCGCCGCCTGAGCGGTCCGTCCGGTCGTCAATCCGGTGTGCGGAAGCTGCCTGCCGCGGCACGCCGGAACGCGATCCGCCGGGCGCCCAGGAACCGGCGCTTCCAGTACGGGGCCTCGAGGCGGTCCACGCGCACGTGGCCGTGCGCGCTCGGGGCGTCGACGAACAGGCCGCGCCCCAGGGCGATGCCGACGTGCGACGCGCCGCGCGTCACGGTCCGGAAGAAGAGCAGATCGCCCGGCTCGATGTCGTGCGTGGCAACCGGCCGTCCCGCCGTGAACTGATCCCGGACCTCACGAGGCAGCGCGATCCCGTACTGCGCGAAGACGTACTGGACGAGCCCGCTGCAGTCGAAGCCGGACGGCGTGTCGCCCCCCAGGCGGTACGGACGGCCGCGCAGCCGCAACGCCGCTTCGGCGATCGTGCGGCCGTCCGGGGCGGTCGCCGGCGGGGGCGCCTGGATCCCGGGAGCTGCGGGTGAAGCGGCTGCCGGCGGACTGCCGGGCGATTCCGGGTAGGGACGGGGACTGAACGAGGCGGTGCTGCTCGCGCACGCCCCGATCGTGAGCAGCAGCAGGACGAGGCCGAGGACGGGCGCGAGACGCCGGATCATCGCCCGGTCTATCGGCCGGAACGCCCGTCCGGCACAGACGACGGCCAGGGGGGCGCGCCCGGGACGTGAGATGGAATGATTGCTCTAAGCCCAAGCCAAAACAGGCTTTAGTCGCTCGGCAGGCTTGACAGCCCGGCCGTCATCGGGTCAAAATGCGGGAACATGGAGCAGACGCTCCTTCTCAACGCGTCTTACGAGCCGCTCAAGGTCGTCCACTGGCAGAAGGCGATCACGCTCTGGTGTCAGGGGAAAGTCGAGATCGTCTCGGTTTACGACCGGGAAGTCCACGCGGTCTCGTTCAGCCTCAAGCTGCCATCGGTCATCCGGCTGCTCCGCTACATCCGGATCAAACGCCGGTTCGACTACGTGCCGTTCTCGCGGGCCAACATCTACGCCCGCGACAATCACACCTGCCAGTACTGCGGCCGTCAGTACCCCACCAGTGATTTGACGTTCGACCACGTGGTGCCGGTCGCCCAGGGCGGCCGCAAGGACTGGGAGAACATCGTCACCTGCTGCGTCACGTGCAACCGGCGGAAGGGCGGGCGGACGCCGTCCGAGGCCTCGATGCACCTGGTGCGGCCGGCGCGCCGCCCGGATTCCGCGCCGGCGGTCCGGATTACGATCGGGTTGCGGGATGCGCCCGAGAGCTGGCGCGATTATCTGTACTGGAACGTCGAACTGGACGACACGTAGTTTCCGTGGGGTGTCATGCGCGCCGGCCCGCGGGCGGCGCGCGCGATCGGATTCCGTCTGCTCGACGCCTCCGGCCGGCGAGCCTGCTTTATGCCCGTGCTTCATCGTCCACGCGTGTCGGCCATCGTGCCGCTCTGGTCCATCGCCGGCGGTCGCCTCGACATTCACGGCGCCGACTTTCAGGTGACGGCCGAGCGGCTGCCGGACGTGCGGCTCGGCGATCTGCCGGCGCGGGTCGTGTACGCCTCGCCGTCGGTGCTGGGGGTGCGCGTGCCCGACGGGCTCGAGGGCGGCCGGACGCCGGTGCGCATCGTCGAGGTGCCGGGCGAAACGGCCTTCGTCGAGATCGGGAAGCCGGTCGCCACCGGGATTCACCAGGTGGACAGCCCCGTCATCGACGCCCATGGCAATCTGTATGTGACCTACAGCGGCACGCGCGGCGAAGAGGTGCCGGTGTCGGTGTACCGGGTCGGCCCGGACGGCACACGCGAAACGTTCGCGTCCGGCATCGTCAATCCGACGTCGATGGCGTTCGACCGGGCCGGTCTGCTGTACGTTTCGAGCCGATTCGACGGCACGGTCTACCGCGTGGGGCCCGATGGACGCGCCGAGGTGTTCGTCAGCGACATGGGCGTGGCGTGCGGGCTGGCGTTCGCCGCCGACGACACGCTGTACGTCGGCGACCGCTCGGGGACGATTTTCGTCGTGACGCCGGCCGGCGAGGCGCGGCCGTTCGCGTCGCTGCCGCCGAGCGTGGCGGCGTTTCACCTGGCGGTCGGACCCGATCGGGCGCTGTACGTCACGGCGCCGACGCTGGCGGCCTACGATCACGTGTACCGGGTCGATCCGGACGGGACCGTCACCCCCTTGCCCCAGCGATTCGGCCGGCCGCAGGGGCTGGCGTTCGACGCGCAGGGTGCGTTGTACGTCGTCGACGCGCTGGCGGGCGCGAGCGGGGTTTACCGGATCGTCGCGGGCCAGCCGGCCGAGCTGGTCGTGGCCGGTCCGGGGCTGGTGGGCCTCGCGCTGGATCCGCGCGGCGGGCTGATCGTGGTGTCGAACGACGCGGCGTACCGGCTCCAGGTGCCGCTCCGGCCGCCGGCCTGACCGGGTGGCTGTCGCTCCTTCCTCTCAACAAGTAGAATACGCACGCCACGGTGGCCGGGAGTGTGGAGGGCCCGATCCGCGGCGGACGGCGCGCGTCTGCCGCGCCCGCGGATCGGCCGGGCCCCCGGGCGAGAGGCCCTGACTCATGTCGCGACTGTTTGAGACGAAATCGCTCGATCGGCTGGTCGGCGAGACCGAGGAGCCGACGCACCGGCTCAAGCGCTCCCTCGGGCCCGTGCAGCTGACCCTGCTGGGGGTCGGCGCGATCATCGGCGCCGGCATCTTCTCGACGATCGGGACGGCGGCGGCGGGGGGTGGCGAACATCTCGGCGCCGGACCGGCGGTGGCGCTGTCGTTCGTGCTGACGGCGATTGCGTGCGGCTTTGCCGCGCTGTGCTACGCGGAGTTCGCCGCGATGGTGCCGGTGTCCGGCTCCGCGTATACGTACGCGTATGCCACGCTCGGCGAGCTGATCGCCTGGATCATCGGGTGGGACCTGATCCTGGAGTACGCCATCGGGAACGTCGCGGTGGCGGTGTCGTGGTCCGGCTATTTCCAGGAGCTGCTGCGCGGCCTGGGCATTCCGTGGCCGGCGTGGCTCGGGATGGATTTCCGGACGGCGCTGCAGGCGAACGAGCAGACGCGGGCGGCGCTGGCGGCGCACGTGAACGTGGCGACGCTCGGGCCGGTGGTGGCGCAGGCCTATCAGGCGTTCCTGCACGCGCCGCGGGTGGCCGGCGTGCCGATCATCTTCGATCTGCCGGCGTTCTCGATCGTGGCGCTCATCACGTGGGTGCTCGTGGTGGGCATCAAGGAGAGCGCGTGGCTGAACTCGGCGATGGTGGTCCTCAAGCTCGGCATCATCGTGTTCTTCGTCGCCGTCGGCTTCTTCTACGTGAAGCCGGCGAACTGGCACCCGTTCGCGCCGAACGGCTTCAAGGGGATCTCGAACGCCGCGGCGATCATCTTCTTCGCCTACATCGGCTTCGACGCCGTGTCCACGGCGGCGGAAGAAGCGCGGAACCCGCAGCGCGACATGCCGATCGCGATGATCGCCAGCCTCATCATCTGCACGATCATCTACATCCTCGTCGCCGTCATGCTGACGGGGATGCTCAACTACAAGTACCTCGACACGGCCGAGCCGCTGGCGACCGCCTTCTCCGGGATCGGGATGAACTGGGCGGCCGGCGTCGTCTCGCTGGGCGCGGTGTTCGCGATGACGTCGGTGCTGGTCGTCTTCCAGATGGGCCAGCCGCGCATCTTCTTCTCGATGGCGCGTGACGGGCTGCTGCCGCCGTGGGCGGCGCGCGTCCACCCGAAGTACCGGACGCCGTACGTCACGACGATCATCACCGGCGTGTTCGTGGCGGTGTTCGCGTCGATTGCGAACATCAACGAGGTCGTCGAGCTGACGAACATCGGCACGCTGTTCGCGTTCATTCTCGTCTCGATCGGCGTCATCGTCCTGCGGCGCACGAACCCGGACCGGCCGCGGCCGTTCCGGACGCCGCTGGTGCCGCTGGTGCCGCTGCTGTCGGTCGTGATGTGCGCGTACCTGATGATGGAGCTGCCGATGGTCACCTGGATCCGGTTCGTGCTCTGGCTGGTGGTCGGGCTCGTCATCTACTTCTTCTACGGCGCTCATCACAGCCTGCTGAAGCGTGACGGCGAGCGCGCCGATGTCCGCGCGTAGACCGCTCGAGGGCGTCACCGTCCTCGACCTCACGCGCCTGCTGCCGGGCGCCTACGCGACGCTGGTGCTCGCCGACCTGGGGGCCGACGTCGTCAAGATCGAGGATCCGCGCGGCGGCGATCCGACCCGCGCGTTTCCGCCGCTGGCCGGCGGCACGAGCGTCTACTTTCACGTGCTGAACCGGAACAAGCGCAGCGTCACCCTCGACCTGCGCGCGCCCGCCGCCGCCGGCGTGCTCGACGCGCTCGCCGGACGTGCCGACCTGCTCGTCGAGAGCTTCCGCCCCCGGACCGCGCGCCGGCTCGGCGTGGACGCGGCGACCGTCCGGGCCCGTCACCCGCGGCTGATCCACTGCTCGATCACCGGGTTCGGCCGGCAGGGCCCGTACGCGGAACGGCCCGCCCACGACCTCAACTACGTCGCCCTGGCCGGCCTGTTCGGCGTCGACCGGATCGACCACGAGCCCCCCCGCGTGCCACGCATGCTCCTGGGCGACATCGGCGCGGCGATGAACGCCGCCGCCGGCATGCTGGCCGCCCTGTTCATGCGCGAGCGGACGGGCGAAGGCAGCACGGTCGACGTCCCGATTTTCGAGGCGGCGCTGTCGTGGCTCACGTTTCCCGCCGCCGACCGGCTCGTGGCCGGCGTCGACCGGGATCGCGGCGAGCTGCCGATCACGGGCCGCGGCGCCTGCTACAACATCTACCGGACGGCCGACGATCAGTACGTCGCCCTCGGGGCCCTCGAGCCGAAATTCTGGAAAGCGTTCTGCGACCGGATCGGCCGGGCCGACCTCATCCCGCTGCAGTTCGCCGCCGGGGACGCGCAGGCGCGGCTGCTCGCGGAGGTGACCGGGATCTTCGGCAGCCGCACCCGGCGCGAATGGCTCGAGCGCTTCGCGGATGTGGACGTCTGTCTCACCCCGGTGAACAGCGTGGACGAGGCGCTCGCCGACCCGCACCTGGCCGCGCGCGGCGCCGTCGTCGAGCGCGACGGCTCGCGCTTCATCCGCACGCCCATCCTGTTCGCCGGCCCCGGTGACGACCTGCCGGCATCCCCCGTGGCGGTCCGGCCGTCGCCCGGCCTCGGCGTCGACACGGATTCCGTGCTGACCGCCGCCGGCTTCGACGATGCCGCGCGACGCCGGTTGCGGGCGGACGGGATTGTGTAGTCAGATCGGGCCGCGGCCGGGGTCCGGGGCCGTGCCCCGGTTGACAAGGAGATAAGCATGCCGCTCCATGCGCGTGCGTCGGGGTACCACCGTCGCCTTCTCGCTTGCGCGGTCGTCGCCGGCCTCGGCGTGTGCGCCGGCGCCTGCACCCGGCAGGTGCAGGCGCCGGCGACCGGCAACCTCCGGTTCGAGATCTCGTTTCCGGCCTCCGTCCGGGCCACCCCGGTGACCGGCCGCGTCTTCGTCGCCATCTCCCGCACCGGCACGCCGGAGCCGCGGCTCCAGGCCGGATCCTGGGTCAGCGTGCCGTTCTTCGGCGCCGATGTGAGCCAGCTCGCTCCCGCCACGCCGGCGGTGATCGACGGGCGCGCGCTCGGGTATCCGCTCGAGAGCCTGCGCCGCCTGCCGCCGGGCGATTATTACGTGCAGGCGATCCTCAACGTCTACACCGAGTTCCACCGGTCGGACGGCCACGTGATCTGGGCGCACATGGATCACTGGGAGGGCCAGCAGTTCAACCGGTCGCCCGGCAATCTGTACAGCGAGGTCCGGCGCATTCACCTCGACGCGCAGGCGGGCTACGACGTGAAGCTCAGCCTCGACCAGGTGATTCCTCCCGTGCAGGTGCCGCTCGACACCGAGTGGGTGACGCACGTCAAGATCCAGAGCAAGCTGCTGACGGCCTTCTGGGGGCATCCGATGTACCTCGGCGCCACGGTGCTGCTGCCGAAGGGTTATGCCGCGCACCCGGCCGAGCGCTATCCGACGATCTTCGTGCAGGGGCACTTCGGGTTGAACCCGCCGTTCGGCTTCACGACCGAGCAGCGGCCGGAGACCGACGCGGCGCGCGCGCGCCGGATCTCGATGGGGCGGGAGACCGGCTATCAGTTCTACCAGGCCTGGAACTCCGACAACTTCCCGCGGATGATTGCGGTGACGTTCCAGCATCCCACACCGTACTTCGACGATTCGTACGCCGTGAACTCGGTCAACAACGGTCCGTACGGCGACGCGCTGATGACCGAGCTGATTCCGTACCTGGAGTCGCACTTCCGGATGCTGAACCGGCCGTACGCCCGGGTGCTGACGGGCGGTTCCACGGGCGGCTGGGAATCGCTGGCGCTGCAGCTCTATCACCCGGCGTTCTTCGGCGGCACGTGGACGCTCTATCCGGATCCGATCGATTTCCGGCGCTACATGCTGATCAACATCTACAAGGACGCGAACGCGTTCTACCCGCCGAATCCGACCGGCGCGTGGTACGTGCCCGAGCGGTTCTTCCGCCGCCGGAGCGACGGCCAGCCGGCGAACACGGTCCAGCAGCTCAGTCAGCTGGAGGCGACGCTCGGCAGCCACGGGCGATCGGGGCAGCAGCTCGAGATCTGGGAGGCGACCTACGGGCCGATCGGCGCGGACGGCTATCCGAAGCCGCTCTGGAACAAGAGGACCGGGGTGATCGACCACAGCGTCGCCGACTACATGAAGGCGCACGGCTACGATCTGCGGGCGTACGCGCAGGAGCACTGGCCGACGATCGGCCCCGATCTGGTCGGCAAGCTGCACCTGTTCGTCGGCGACATGGACAACTTCTATCTGAACCTCGCGGTCTACCTGTTCGAGGACTTCATGAAGTCGACGACGCATCCGTACTATGCCGGATCGTTCGCCTACGGCCGGCCGATGAAGGGACACGGCTGGCAGGGGATGACCAACGCCGATCTGATCCGGGAGATGGCGGCGCAGGTCCGCCGGAACGCGCCGGCCGGGGCGAGTACGGCCTGGCTGCATTGAAGTTTTTCTTCAATCGGGGCTCCGCCCCGAACCCCGGCTCGGTGCCCGGCGCGCGGCCCGCGTGCTAACATGGTTCTTTCGTCGACTTCCAGAACGTCCCGGCTGTCGGGGGGGATCCCTCCGGGAGGCGCGTCCGCGCCCCTGATCCACCCGCCGGGCGAGGAACCAGAGCCGATGGCGCACGACTGGATCGCGGTGCGCGGCGCCCGCGTCCACAACCTGAAGAACATCGACGTCGACATTCCCCGGAACCGGCTGGTGGTCATCACCGGGCTGTCGGGCTCCGGGAAATCCTCGCTGGCCTTCGACACCATCTACGCCGAGGGCCAGCGGCGCTACGTCGAGTCGCTCTCGGCCTACGCGCGGCAGTTCCTGGAACAGATGGAGAAGCCGGACGTCGACCTCATCGACGGCCTGTCCCCGGCGATCTCCATCGAGCAGAAGACCACCGGGTCGAACCCGCGGTCGACGGTCGGCACGGTCACCGAGATCTACGATTACCTGCGGCTGCTGTTCGCCAACATCGGCGTGCCGCACTGCCCGCAGTGCGGCCGCGAAATCTCGTCGCAGTCGCTCGAGCGGATCGTGGACATGGTGATGGTCTATCCGCAGGACGAGCGCATCAACGTGCTGGCGCCGATCGTGCGCGGGCGGAAGGGCGAGTTCAAGAAGGAGCTGCAGGCGCTGCGAACCCGGGGGTTCACGAAGGCGAGGATCGACGGGTTGTTCCGCTCGCTGGACGAGGACATCCGGCTGGATCGGCGGCGCAACCACACGATCGACGTGGTCGTCGACCGGCTCATCGTGCGGGGCGGCATCGAGCGGCGGCTGACGGACTCGGTCGAGGCCGCGCTCGGGCTGGCCGATGACATCGTCGTCATCAACAGCTTCGACGGCGGAGACCGGCTCTTCTCGCGCCGGCTCGCCTGCGTCCACTGCGGCATCAGCATGCCGGAGATGTCGCCGCGGGCGTTCTCGTTCAATTCGCCGCACGGCGCCTGTCCCGGCTGCCAGGGGCTGGGGGCGACCTACGATTTCGACCCCGCGCGGATCGTGCCGGACGAGACGAAGTCGCTGGCCGACGGCGCGATTGCCCCCTGGGCCGGCGGCGACCGCCGGTTCGTCCGGGAGGCGCTCGGCGGCCTCAGCCGGCAGTTCGGCATCGACCTGGCGACCCCGTTCGGCCGCCTGCCGCGCAAGCAGCGCGATCTGCTGCTGTACGGCCCGGGCGCCGCGGCCCGCGGCACCCGGAAGCATGTGCGCAAGGCGGAGCCCTTCGGGCGCGATTTCGAGGGCCTCGTGCCGAACCTGCGCCGGCGGTTCGAGGAGGGAAGCTGGGCCGAGCAGGAGGACCTGGAGCGGTACCGCGCGCTCCGGCCGTGTCCGACCTGCCACGGCGAGCGGCTGAAGACGCAGAGCCTCTCGGTGAAAGTGAAGGGGCGGACGATCGCGGACTACGTCAACCTGCCGGTGTCCGAGGCGCTGGTCGCGTTTCAGGCGTTCGAACTGACGGGGCGCGAAGCCATCATCGCCGACCGCATCCTGCGCGAAATCACCGAGCGGCTGCGGTTCCTGAACGACGTCGGCGTCGGGTATCTCACCCTCGGGCGCAGCGCGGTCACCCTGTCGGGTGGGGAAGGGCAGCGCATCCGGCTCGCCACGCAGATCGGGGCCAACCTGACCGGCGTGCTGTACGTGCTCGACGAACCGTCCATCGGCCTGCACCAGCGCGACAACCGGCAGCTGCTGGCGACACTGGCGCACCTCCGCGACCTCGGCAACACGGTGATCGTCGTCGAGCACGACGAGGAGACGATCCGGACGGCGGACTATCTGATCGACCTGGGGCCGGGCGCCGGTGAGCACGGCGGGCGCGTCATTTTCCAGGGGACGCCGGCCGAGCTGCTGAACGACGGCGCGGGGTCGCTCACGAGCGCGTACCTGCGCGGCGAGCGGGCGATCGAGGTGCCGCGCAGCCGCCGGCCGTCGCTCAAGGGCGACCTGGTGATCCGCGGCGCGCGCGCCAACAACCTGAAGGCGATCGACGTGACGATCCCGCTCGGCGTCCTGACGGCCGTGACCGGCGTGAGCGGGTCCGGAAAGTCGACGCTGGTCAACGACATCCTGTATCGATCGCTGGCGCGGACACTGTACGGCGCCGCCACCGAGCCGGGGCCGCACGATCGGATCGAAGGCATCGAGCTGATCGACAAGGTCATCGAGATCGACCAGTCGCCGATCGGGCGGACGCCCCGGTCCAACCCCGCGACCTACACGGGGCTGTTCACGTTCATCCGGGACCTGTTCGCGATGATGCCCGAGGCGAAGGCCCGCGGCTTCCGGCCCGGGCGCTTTTCGTTCAACGTCAAGGGCGGCCGCTGCGAGACGTGCCAGGGCGACGGCGTGATCGCCATCGAGATGCACTTCCTGCCGGACGTCTACGTGACGTGCGAGGAATGCAAGGGCCGGCGCTACAACCGCGAGACGCTCGACATCCGCTACCGGGGCAAGTCGATTGCCGACGTGCTCGATCTGACCGTCGACCAGGCGCTGCCGCTGCTCGAGAACTTTCCGCCGATCGCCAACAAGCTGCGGACGCTGCAGGACGTCGGGCTGGGCTACATCGAGCTGGGGCAGTCGGCGACGACGTTGAGCGGCGGCGAAGCGCAGCGCGTGAAGCTGGCCAAGGAGCTGTCGAAGCGGGGCACGGGCCGGACGCTGTACATCCTGGACGAGCCGACCACCGGCCTCCATTTCGAGGACACCCGGAAGCTGCTCGACGTCCTCCAGAAGCTGGTCGACCAGGGCAACACCGTCGTCGTGATCGAGCACAATCTGGACGTCATCAAGTCGGCGGACCACGTGGTCGATCTGGGGCCGGAGGGCGGGGAGGCCGGAGGGCGGGTGGTGGCCCAGGGGACTCCTGAAGAGGTGGCTCGGAGCCCCCGATCGAGCACGGGAGCGTTTCTGGGGGCCATGCTGGGGGTGTCGAGTGAAGCAGGAAGTCGGACGAGCCGATAACGACTATGGTAAGATTGGCGCGGCCAGGTCAAAATTGGCTCTGACGTCCGGCGACCGCACAGGGTCGACGACGGTCCGGTGCTTCTGGTTCATGCTGCCTAAGTGGTTGAATAAGAACAGGTTGTTCCTGAAGGCCCGGCGAGGGCCGACATGGGCATCCGCTTTGCTGTTCCACCATTCGCTGACTGACGCCCGTCAGCTGCAGAGAGGCTAATGGACGCACAGCGGACCCTTCGTCGGCCGATGTCGTGCGCTGGAATCGGTCTGCATTCCGGCAACAAGGTGACGCTCTCGCTGAAGCCGGCCCCGCCGGGTTTCGGGATTCGCTTCCGGCGGATCGACCTCGACGGCCACGAGATCCCGGCGACGGTCAACAACGTGGCGGAGATCCGCTACGCGACGGCGCTGGCGAGCGACCACGGGTCGGTCGAGACGGTCGAGCATCTGCTGGCCGCGCTCGTCAGCGTGGGGATCGACAACGTCATCGTCGAGTTGAACTACCCCGAAGTGCCGATCATGGACGGCAGCGCCGCGCCGTTCATCTACCTGATCCACGAAGCGGGCGTGAAGCGGCTCCCGGCGCCCCGCCGCTATCTGAAGGTCGTGCGGCCGATCTCGCTGTCGCGCGGCGACAAGCGGATCGCGCTGTACCCGTCGGATCACTTCAAGGTCACCTACAGCATCAGCTACGATCATCCGCTGCTGCGCCATCAGTCGCGGACGATCCGGGTCACCGAGGAGACGTTCATCGAGGACATCGCGCCGGCGCGGACGTTCACGTTCCTCAAGGAAGTGGAGATGCTGCGGCAGAACGGCCTCGCGCTCGGCGGGTCGCTCGAGAACGCCGTGGTGATCGGCGAGACCGGCGTGCTGAACAACGCGCTGCGCTTCGAGGACGAGTTCGTCCGGCACAAGATCCTGGACGCGATCGGCGACCTGGCGCTCGTGGGCCATCCGGTGATCGGGCACCTGGTGGCGCACCGGGGCGGCCACGCGCTGCACACCGCGTTTGCGGCGAAGGTGCTCGAGGAGACCGACTGCTGGCACCTGGTGGAGACGCCGGTCGATCAGGCGGCCGACGGGGTGCCGGTGGCGCTGCCCGTCAAGGCCAACTGAGCCCGCCATACCGCGTATACGAGGCACGAGGCCGCGTGGACTGATGTCCGCGCGGCCTCGTGGCGTTCAGGGCCGCGCGGGCGCGGTGCCGATCCTGCCGCACCCGATCAGGCGCGGGGCGGGCGCTGGAGCTGGAGCTTCCGCATGTAGGCCTCCAGCCGGTCGTTCTCGTACTTCACGGTATTGAGGAACAGGCTCTCCGCCAGGTACGACCGCCGCTCGTCCTCGCTCATCTGCTCGATCAGATGATGGATCTCCTTGATCATGTCCTCGAACGAACGCTCGAGTTCGTGGCGGGCCGTGACCTCCCGGTACAGGGTCTCCATGACGGCCAGCAGATCGCCGTCGAGCACGATGTCGGCGCCGGTGGTGGTCTTGATGGTTCGCATGACTAGCCCCCGAAGCTCCTGACGGCGCCCGGCTCGTCGTGGTGGATCTCCAGAAAATTCTGCGCGCCCGTGAGCGTCAGCATCGTCTCGACCCGCTTCTGGACGCCGGACAGCTTCAGGCGGCCACCCACCGCGGTCGCCTGGCGGTACAGATCCATCAGGCACCCGATCGTGGCGCTGTCGACGTAGGTGACCGTCGACAGGTCGATCAGGATCTGCCGGTGCCCCGTCGCCAGCAGGCGGGCGACGGTGGTGGCGAACTCCGACAGCAGGGGATACATCAGACGCGCCTCGCCCACCCGGATGATGGACACGCCGCCGCTCTCGTCGGTTGTCAGGTTCATCGACTCACTCCGATTCCTTGGCCTCGGTGGGGCCGGAGCCGTGGCTGGCGTCCAGGTCGCCCGTCGCGACGCGCAGGCGCCGGATCTGGCTGGCCAGCTCCCCCCGTCCCCGGTTGATGCGCGACTTGACCGTGCCTTCCGGCAGGGCCAGCCGTTCGGCGATCTCCTGATAGGAGAGCTCCTGGATGTCCCGCATGACGACCGCCGTCCGCAGCGTCTCCGGCAGCGCCTGGAGCGCCACGCGGAGCAGCGCCACGCGGTCCTGCTGTTCGACCGCGGCGTACGGGCTGGTCTCGACCGACACCGGCGACAGCTCGGCGGCGTCCACCCCCCGATCGATCGTTTCGCGCTCCTTGCGGACGCTCCGGTAGTGGTCGATGCAGAGGTTCCGGCTGACGCTGATCAGCCAGGTCTGGAAGTTCGCCCGGCGATCGAAGGTGCCGAGCGAGCGGAAGACCTTCAGGAAGATGTCCTGCGTGAGGTCCTCGGCCTCGTCGTGCTTCCCGACGAACTTGTAGGCGACGTTGAAGACCTTGCGCCAGTACAGCCGGACGATGTCGTTCCACGCCGCCTGGTCGCCGTGGAGGCAGCGCTGAATCAGCGTGTCGACGGCGGTCGGCTGGGTGGCCGGCAAATCGGCAGACATGCCAGGGAAATTGGAACAGAACGGCGGGTGCGTCGCATCATAGCAAAGCGATTTTCGCGATGTCAAACGGGCGCCCGGTCGGGTAAGATGACAGCAACGCGGCGGCATGCGCCGCGTTCCATCCCCGGCGCCGCCCGCGGCCGCCCGAACTGATCGCGCTTGACCGGCTTCTACTGGGACGATTCCCGATTCGTCTGCGACGGCCTGCCGCTCGCATCCCTCGCGGCTCAGGCCGGTACGCCCCTGTACGTCTACAGCGCCGCCCTGATCAGGGCGAATTTCCGCGCCCTGGACGCCTCGTTCGGGCCGTACCCGCACGGGATCCATTACGCCCTGAAGGCGAACTCCTCGCTGGCGATCGTCCGGCTGCTCCGGGAGCTCGGCGCCGGCGCCGACGCCAACTCGGCCGGGGAAATCGAGGTCGCGCTCCGCGCCGGTTTCCTGCCCCCGCAGATCGTCTTCACCGGCGTCGGCAAGACGCGGGCGGAGCTGGAGCGGGCCATCACGCTCGGCGTGAAGGCCATCAACGCGGAGTCGGCCGGCGAGCTGGCGCGGATCGACGGCATGGCGCAGAGCCTGGGCGCACGGGCCCGCGTCGCGCTCCGCATCAATCCGGACATCGACGCCGGCACCCATCCCCACATTTCCACCGGCCTGCACGAGAACAAGTTCGGCGTGCCGGTCGACGAAGCGCTCGCCATGTTCCGCGCGCCCGACCGCTGGCGCCACCTGTCGCTCGTGGCCATCCACTCCCATCTCGGATCGCAGATGACCGAGACCGGGCCGATCGGCCGCGCGGCGGCGCTGGTCGCCGACGTGGCCCGGACGCTCGTCGACCACGGCGCCCGGCTCGAGTACGTCGACGTCGGCGGCGGGCTCGGCATCTCGTACGACGGCCGCCCGGTCCCGGGCCCGGCCGAGTACGCCGCGGCCCTCCTGCCGCCCCTGCGCGCCCTCGGTCTGCCGATCGTCCTCGAGCCCGGCCGCGCCATCGTCGGGCCGGCCGGCAGCCTGATGGCGACGGTGGTCGACGTGAAGACCCGGAACCACGGCCGCCGGTTCGCGGTGCTGGACACCGGGATGACGGAGCTGATCCGGCCGGCCCTGTACGGCGCGTATCACCGGATCGAGCCGCTCCGGGCCAAGGACGCCGCGCCGGTCGCCCACGAAATCGTCGGCCCGCTCTGCGAGAGCAGCGACGTCGTCGGCAGCGATCGGATGATGCCGCCGCTCGAGGTCGACGATCTCGTCGTCATCCGCGATACCGGCGCCTACGGCCTGGCCATGGCCTCGAACTACCTCCGGCGGCCGATGCCTGCGGAGGTGATGGTGGACGACGGCGGCTGGCGCCTCATCCGCCGCCGCCAGACGATCGACGATCTCCTCTCGCTGGAACAGTGACGGGCGGACGGACGATGGCAGGGGTGCTTCTTGCGTTCGAAGGGCTGGACCAGAGCGGCAAGCAGACGCAGGCCGGGCTGCTCCACGATCGTCTGACGGCGGCCGGCCATCGCATCCGCCTGCTGTCGTTCCCCGATTACGAGACCGCCATCGGCCGCGAGCTGCAGCAGGCGCTCCAGGGCGGCCGGCACTATGGGCCGGACGTGATGCAGCTGCTGTACGTCGCCAACCGCTACGAGCGGAAGCCGGACCTGCTCGCGGGCCTGGGGGCCGGGGAGATCCTGATCTGCGATCGCTACGTCGCCTCGAGCGTGGCCTACGGCGAGGCCCAGGGGCTCGACGCCGGCTGGCTGCTGGACATTCAGCGGTTCCTGCCGCCGCCGGACCTGACCATTCTGCTGGACATCGATCCGGCGACCGCCGTGCGGCGGAAGGCGGTCGGACGCGACCGCTACGAGCGCGACCTCGATCTGCTCGCGAGAGTCCGTCAGAGCTACCATCGGCTCGCCGCCGGGAACGGCTGGGTGCACCTCGACGGGGCGCGCGACCGGGAGGCGATCGCCGCCGAGATCTTCACGGCCGTCGCCCGACGACTCGGGCGGCCGTGAGCGCCCGGACCTCGCGGACCCCCGCCTCCTTGAGGGCTCGCGCGCAGGCGTCGAGCGTTGCCCCGGTCGTGCTCACATCATCGATCAGCACCACGCAGGCGCCGGCCAGCGGCGCCGGCCGCCCGACCCACGGGCCGATCCTCCACGGCGGCGGCCAGACCACCGCGAACGCTCCCCGCACGTTCTGATGCCGGCGGGCCGCCGGCAGTGCCACCTGTGACGGCGTAGCCCGGACCCGCCGAAGCACGGTCCGGACCGGCAGGCCGAGGCCGGCGGCGAGGTCGGCCGCCTGGTTGAATCCGCGCTGGCGCCGGCGCCGCCGGTGGAGCGGCACGGGGACGACACAGTCCGCGCCGGCCAGCACGTCTGCTCCCCGGTCCCGCATCAGTGCCGACAGGCGCCGGCCGATCGACCGGCGGCCGTCGTACTTGAACGCATGGATGATGTCGCGCAGCGCCCCCGCGTATTCGCCGACGGCGCGACCGCGGTCGACGTGGCGCGGCCGGCGGCGGCAGCGCGGGCAGAACGCGGCGGCCAGGCTGATCGTCCGCCAGGACGGCAGCGGGTCGCCGCACGCGTCGCACACAGGCGGGGTGATCGGCCGGATCGTCTGCCAGCAGGCCTCGCAGACAGGGCCGTCCGACGGCCGATCGAGCGGCCGCCGGCAGCAGGCACAGGCGGGCGCCAGCAGCACCGCCAGCAGGGCGTCACAGAGAAGACGAGGCCGCGGGCGCCGCGGGCCCGACCGCTCAACCACGGCAGCCGGCCGCCGGCGGCCGCCAGGACGGGACGAGGGCGGCCGTCAGGAACGGCTGGAGGCGCGGGAGGCGGGACGGGGCGCGGCGAGGGTCGGTTCGATCCGCTCGGCACTGCCCCAGAGGCGCTCGAGGCCATAGAAGGCCCGCGCCTCGCGGCTGAAGACGTGCACGATGAAGTCGAAGCAGTCGATCAGCACCCATTCCGACCGCTCGTAGCCCTCGATGTGGGACGGCCTGACCTTGGCGGCCTTGAGCTGCTCGGTCACGGCGTCGGCGATCGCCCGGATCTGCCGGGTACTCTGCCCTGAGGCGATCACGAAGTAGTCGGTGAAGCCGGCGGCCTTCCGCAGATCGAGGACGATGATGTCCTCGGCCTTCTTGTCCGCCGCCGCCTGCACCGCGAGCTGCACGTCCTTCGGCAGCCGGCCGGCCGGTCCGCTCGATCGAGGCGTTCGTGTCTTAGTCATGCAACCTGCCTGCCGGCCGGAGCGCGAGGTCGGCTGCCGTCGTGTAGAGGTGATGACGCCGGATGTGGGCCTCCACGCCCGGGGTGACGAGGCCGGACAGCGATTCGGAGGCCGCCGCGCGCGTGCGGATGGCCGTACCTGACACGTCCGGCGTCGCCGCATCGATCAGAAAAATCGCCGTGCCACCTCCCGCCGGCGGGTGGAGCGGTTCGCCCAGCGCGTCGATCATCCGGCCGGCGAGATCGGGAAGCCGCCGCCGGAGGTCCTCCACGGAACAGCCCGGCCGCGAAACGACCGCGAAGTGCGCCTGGTCGAGCAGCGCCGGGTAGTTCTTCCACGTCGCGATCTCGCCGAAGGCGTCGGCGCCGGTCAGGAAGTACAGCTGCCCGCGCGGGTGTCCCTGCTCGTGCAGTCGCGCCAGCGTGCGCGACGTGTACGACACGCCGCCGGCCGCCAGCTCCATGTCGGACACGAGGCAGCCGCTCTCGTCCGCGATGGCGATCGCCGCCATCGCGAAGCGATGATACGCCGAGGCGCCCGGCTCCGGCGTCCGGTGCGGCGGGGTGTGCGACGGGATGATGAGGATCCGATCCAGCTGCAGGGCGCGTCGCGCGGCCTCGGCCACCGCCAGGTGGCCGACATGGATCGGGTCGAACGTGCCGCCGAGGATGCCGAGGCGATGGCTCATTCGTCGTCATCCTCCAGGGAAACGGCCGGTTCCGGCGCCCGCTGGCGCTCGTCCGCCAGCCGGTGCCACACCGCCTCCAGCAGCGCACCGACCCCCTCGCCGGTCACGCCGGAGATCCGGAAGTAGGGCATCTCGAGCTCGCGAGCCCGCGCTTCCAGCCGGTCGGCGCGCGCCGGATCGTCCAGCGCGTCGATCTTGTTGGCCACGGCGAACTGCGGCTTGGCGGCCAGAGCCGGCTGGAACAGCGCCAGTTCCTGCCGGACCGTGTCGAAGTCGGCGACCGGATCGCGGCCGGACATGCCGGAGACGTCGACCAGGTGAACCAGGACCTTCGTCCGCTCGAGGTGCCGCAGGAACTGATGGCCGAGACCGTGGCCCGCATGCGCGCCTTCGATCAGGCCGGGCACGTCGGCGACGACGAAGCTGCGTTCCTCGTCCATCCGGACGACGCCGAGATTCGGCGTGAGCGTCGTGAACGGGTAGTCGGCAATCTTGGGCCGGGCCGCCGAAATCCTGGCGATCAGCGTGGACTTGCCGGCATTGGGGAAGCCGACGAGCCCGACGTCGGCCAGCAGCTTCAGCTGCAGGCGGAGCACCCTGGCTTCGCCCGGCTCGCCCGGCTCGACCCGTCTCGGGGCCCGGTTGGTGGAGGTCGCGAACCGGGCGTTGCCCCAGCCGCCGCGGCCGCCGCGGGCGACCAGGACGCGCTGGTCGGCTTCCGTCAGATCGGCCAGCGGGATCAGCGTGCCGTCCGCCTGCTTCTCGTAGACGAACGTGCCGGCCGGCACCTGGAGTTCCAGGTCGACGCCCGTGCGGCCGGTGCGGTTCGACCCTTCGCCGTGCTGTCCGCGCGGCGCGTGAAATTCGGGATGGAAGCGGAAGTTGACGAGGGTGTTGAGATGAGGGCTGGCGACGATGAAGATCGAGCCGCCATGGCCGCCATCGCCGCCGCTCGGGCCGCCGCGCGGGACGAACTTCTCCCGGCGGAAGCTGAGGCAGCCTCGACCGCCGTGGCCGGCGGTCACTTCGATGTCCACCTCGTCGACGAACATTCTTGGACGGGGCTCCGCCCCGAACCCCGGCTCACTGCACTCGCTCGCCTCGCGCGGCTCGCTCCGTTCCGCTCGCGGGCGCGCGGTCCGCGCCGCCGGGCTGCGCCCGGTCCACTCGGGGACGCGCCTGGGAACCTGGCCGGATCCGCCTCGACGGCTCGCTGCGTACTGCGTCTGGAGTCCGGAGAACTACTCGACCGGCAGGACGCTGATCAGGCGCCCGTGCGCCCCGTGGTCTTCGAACCGGACGCGCCCCCCGATCTTGGCGAACAGTGTGTCGTCCTTGCCCAGACCGACGTTGAGGCCGGGCCGGAAGCGACGGCCGCGCTGGCGGACGAGGATCGATCCGCCGGTCACGATGTTGCCGTCGAACCGCTTGACACCCAGCCGCTGCGAGTTGGAGTCGCGGCCGTTGCGCGAACTGCCCTGCCCCTTCTTGTGTGCCATGACGCTACCTGCTTGCGCGCTTACGCGACAATGTCGGTGACCCGCACGCGGGTCAGGATCGAACGGTGTCCCTTGGTCCGGCGCATGCCCTTGCGGCGCTTCTTCTTGAAGACGCGGATCTTCGGGCCGCGCGCCTCGCCGTCGACCACGCCGGTCACCCGGGCGCTGGCGACGAACGGGGCGCCCGCGAGCACCTCGCCATCGTCCCGGCCGATCAGGAGAATTTCGTCGAACGTGACGGCGTCGCCGGCCTGCGAGCCGGGACGGTGGTCGATCGTGACGACCGCGCCGGGCTCCACCCGATGCTGCCGCCCGCCAGTCTGAATGATTGCAAACACGGGAGTCACTCCGTCTGCCGCGCTCCCGGAGGCCATGCGACGGGCCTCTCGGAGCCGCACAAAGGCGCTAGTGTAGCACGCAACAGGCTCAACTGTAAAGGCTTAGGGGTCAGGCGGTAGTGGTCTAGTTTCAAATGACTGCATTTTGTTGAGCCCAAGGCCCCGTGCGACAATAGCATATGCCTACTCGCGCAAGAAAAGGCCGTCCCCGCGACGCTAATGCCCGCGCCTTCCAAATCGTGCAGGAGGCCACCGGAGACGCGCTCAAGGTTCCCGATACCCGTAACCCGCACGCGGTCGCCCTGGCGAAGCTCGGGGCGTCCAAGGGCGGAAAGGCCCGCGCGAAGGCACTGTCGGCCGAACAGCGATCCGCCATTGCCCGGAAAGCGGTTTTGGCGCGCTGGCGGAAAGGACAGTAGAGATCAAGGCAATTATCTCATTCGCAAACCCACGCGGGGATGTCCCGTTCGTTGTTGAAATTCAGCGACGGCTCGATGACGACTACGCGACCTGCCGATCGTCCTCAGGCTTGAGGAGTCCCAGCTGGCGGTCGCGAGCCCGCAGGGCATTGACCAGCGTGGGCATGTCAGCATAC
>DATLRO010000109.1:0-4652 GCA_035534615.1 Vicinamibacterales bacterium | reverse complement strand
CCCGCCAGCCGCACGAGCAGGAAGTTGCCGCCGCTCGGCAGGACGGCCCTGACGATCGGCAGCTCCGCCAGCTCCGCGGCGAAGCGCTCGCGGTCGGCGATCGTCTGCGCGATCGACGCCTCGAGATCCGTCCGGTACTTCAGCAGCAGCTCGAGAAAGAATTCCGCCGGCGCGCTCAGGTTCCAGACGGGCAGCCGCGCGCCAATCGTCCCGATCAGCGCCGTGTCGCTCGAGTACACGCAGCCGAGGCGCAGTCCCGGCACGCCGAGCGACTTGCTCAGGCTCGTCAGCACGACGACGTTCGGCAGCGGCTCGCGCTCGAGCCGGCGCAGGAGCGGCTCCTCGCCGGAGAAATCGACGAACGACTCATCCACGAGGACGCGCCGGTCCGGATGGCGGGCCGCGAACGCGTGCAGCCACGCGGTCGGCAGCGTCGTGCCGGTCGGGCTGTTCGGATTGACGAAGACGATGAGGTCGGCGCCGGCGGCCGCGCGCTCGAGGGCGTCGCGATCGAAGCCGGGCGCGTCGGCGTACGTGCCGGCCTCCGGAAAGGCGCGGCGGTACTCGCCGAACGTCGGGGCGGGCACGAGGACGCGGCGGCCCGCGAACAGCTCCTGCAGCAGCGGATAGGCCTGCGACGCGCCGTGCAGCACCTGCAGGCGCGCCGGATCCGCGCGGAGAAAGTATCCCAGCTTCTCGTTCAGCACGACCTGGGTCGACCCATAGCTGCGGATGACGTCCGGCAGCGCCTGCCGCATGGCGGCCAGCATCGCGTCGGTCGGGAAATGGGCGTTCCGCATGAACGCGAAATCGAGCAGGTCGAAGCTCCAGTGGCCGCCGAGCGCGCGGTCGAGCACCTCCGCGCGGCGTTCCGGCTCGAAGCGGAAGCGCGCGACCGCCAGGTCGTTCGGATCGTCCACTTCCGCCCAGAGCGTGCCGTCGACCACCTCGGCCGCGATCCGCTGGCGCTGCATGTTGACCAGCATGCCCAGCACCAGCTCGTAGTAGCAGTTGCCGTCGATCAGGTTCGCATAGCAGCTCAGCAGCGGCTGCAGGGTCGACCGGCAGAAGCCGGCGTCGAACCGGTAGATGTTCAGCGTCTTGAACTTGTCGGCGTAGCTGAAGTCCGGCCCCTGCAGGTGCGGCGGGAAGACGTGCGTGATGACGCCGCTGTCGACGGCGACCACCGTCCCGTCCATGCCGGCGCGATAGTGGTCGACCAGCGCGACGTTGCCCGACGGCGCCTCGGCCAGCCGGCGGATGATCCGGGCGTCGAACAGCAGGTCGCACTCGATGAGCAGCACGTCCCGGTCGAGCGGCATCGCGTCGAGCGCCAGCGACAGCGAGACGATGTTGTTCGTGTCGGCGTAGCGGCCGTTGTGCACGAAGCGGAACGGCACCTGCGGGTACCGTTCGCGCAGAAAGGCGTGGATGTCGTCCGCCCGGTACCCCGTGACGATGAGGATGTCCGGGAGGCCGGCCGCCAGCAGGCTGTCGACGATCCGGCCGAGGATCGTCGAGCCGGCGACCGGGAGGAGCGCCTTGTGCTGCGCGTCCGACAGCGGCTGCATCCGGCGGCCGTAACCGGCCGTGAGAATGATGGCGTGCAAGGCTCCTTACTATAGCAGGAGGCCATGAGGGAGAGAGGGTTCGACGGGCTCTTCTGGAACGAGAACACCTGGACGTCGATGACGTCGATGCCGTGGACGAAGTCGTTCCGGCCGGTCCGGGACGGTGTTAAGATTCGCCAGCTCATGTTTACAGCGCGACACCTTCGGGCCGGCCGCCCCGGCCTGATTTCGTTGACACAGCACGTCTGACGGACCGCGGTTCACGTGCGCCTCGGGGCCGACCACAGGAGATCCGCCATGACCATTGTCGACCGCGTCAAGAACATCTGTCTCACGCCTGGCACCGAATGGACCGTCATCGAGGGAGAGTCGACGCCGCCCGCGAGCCTGATCACCGGCTACGCGGTGCCGCTGGCCGCGATCGGTGCGGTGGCCGGCTTCATCGGCGGATCGCTCATCGGGCGCTCGCTGCCGTTCGTCGGCACCTATCGCATCGGGATCATGCCGGGGCTCGTGGCGGCGGTCTTCAGCTTCGTCATGGCCATTGTCGGCGTCGCGATCCTGGCGGTGGTCCTCAACGCGCTGGCGCCCACCTTCGGCGCGCAGAAGGACACCGCGCAGGCGTTCAAGCTGGCCGTCTACTCCTACACGCCGGCGTGGGTCGCCGGCGTGCTGCAGATCCTGCCGGTGCTCGGCCTGCTCGCGATCATCGCGGGGCTCTACGGCATCTACCTGATGTATCTCGGCCTGCCGCGGCTGATGAAGTGCCCGCAGGACAAGGCGGCCGGCTACACCGTCCTGGTGGTCGTCTGCGCCATCGTGCTGTACATCATCATCGGCGCGATCGGGGCCGCGGTCACGGGCGCGGGCATGCTGACGACGGGCGCGCTCTCGGGCGGGATGTTCGGCCGGTCGGCCCCGTCGAGCCAGGTGCAGTTCGACAGGAACAGTCCGCTCGGCAAGCTCCAGTCGCTCGGACAGAAGCTGGACGAGAGCAACAAGAAGATGGCGGAGGCGCAGAAGGCCGGTGACACCAAGGGGCAGGAGGCGGCGGCGATGGAGGCCCTCGGCACGCTGCTCGGCGGCGGGCAGCACGTCGACCCGGTCGACGTCGACACGCTGAAGCAGTTCGTCCCCGACACGTTCGCCGGACTGCCCAAGGCGTCGAGCAGCGCCGAGAAGAACGGGATTGCCGGGCTGATGGTCTCGAAGGCGGAGGCGACCTACAGCAGCGGCGGCCGCGACGTCACGCTGACCATCTCCGACAGCGGCGGCGCCAGCGGGCTCGTGGGGCTGGCCACCTGGGCCGGCGGCGAGAGCGAGCAGGAGGACGCGAACGGCAGCGAGCGGACCTACAAGCAGGGCGACCGGCTGGTGCACGAGACGAGCTCGAAGACGGGCGGCACCAACGAGTATTCGATCGTGCTGGGCCAGCGGTTCATCGTGAGCGCCGAGAGCCGCAGCGTCGACCTGAACACGCTCAAGGGGGCCGTGTCGGGGCTCAATCTGGCCAGGCTCGAGTCGATGAAGGACGCGGGCGTGAAGAAGTAGCAGCGCGAAGGCGGCCGACCGTCAGCGGAGCGCGAGCGTCGCGCGGATCCGGTCGAAGAGGGCGACCAGCGCCGCGCGATCGAACGGCTTCACGGCGCCAGGCTCGTAGTTCTCGAGGTTCGAGGAGTGGATCACGTACCGCACGGCGAGGCAGGCCGTCCGGCCCTTCCGCGCGTAGACCGTCATCTCGTACGACTGGCCCGCGCCGGCATCCGTCATCGTCGCGACGGACCAGGTGCCGGATCGATCGGTGAGGTGGTGAAGGCCCTGCGGGTCCGCCAGGAAACGCCCCGCGTCGCAGACGCCGCCGTCGACGTGGTCCACCGTCACCCCGGTCAGGTCGGCCGACAGGTTGGTGCCCGCGGCCAGGCTCGCCGGAATGCCGAAGGCCACGCCCGGGATGTCGCCGTCGGGTCCCGGGCTCCGGCGCGCCGGATCGACCGACCAATCGGGCGGGTACGCGATCGTGAAGCCCAGCGCGGCGTCCGCGTAGGTCTTCCAGCCCGCGGGCGTCGTCGCGCGTCGGGCGACAGCCGGCGACGGCAGGCACAGCAGCGCGAGCGCGCAGAGGGCGGCGGCGGAGCGAGGCAGGCGGCGCTGCACGCGGTGCCGGAATGCCGTGGTCATGGCGCACGAGTCTGCCATGAACGGGCGCCCCCATGCCAGACCAATTCCCGCCCCTTGCATCTGTGCCACGCAGATTAGGTGTGTGGTAGACTGCTGCGCCTTTACGCGAGGTTCCCCATGCGCCGTCTTCTTCTCGCTGTTGTCGTCGCCACTCTGCCGTCGGCCTGGCTGGCCGCGTCATCGTCGACCGGGCCGGCCGCGCCGGTCGCAGCGCGTGCGTTCCGTCAGGACGACTTCGTCCGCGATCCCGCAGTGGCCGCGCGCAAGCTGTACGACGCGTGGCAGAAGCAGGATCGCCACGCCGCGGCCGACTATGCGACCGACGCCGCGGTCGCCAGGATCTTCGGCCTGAGGGTCCAGCCGCTGGCGTTCACGCATTGCCAGCGTACCGGCGTGGGCGTGTTCGAGTGCGTGTACCGGGGCGCGAAGGACTTCGAGGTCTGGTTCCGCGTGACCGGCGGCGCCTCGGCCGGCTACAACGTGGACTCGGTCAGCTTCTCGACCGACTGACGCGTCGGCCTGGACTCCGCCCATGCGACGGTCAATCCTCGTCCCGATCCTCGCGGTCTGCCTCACGCCGGCCGCCGCGCGGCCGGCTCTCGCCGACAGCCCCTGCATGGCGATCGTCGTCACGCCGGCGCGGTCGACCGGGCTCCCCGCCGGCGCTCGCGCGGCGATCACGGCGGCCGTGCAGAATGCCATCCAGCCGTCCGTCCCGCTGGCGACGGTCATCGCCCAGGGCGGTATTTCAGGGGCGGTGCCGGCGTTTCAGCGGTCGAGCACGGCGGTCGTGTGGAGCGAAGGCGTGATTGGGTCGCGGGCCGCGGTGAGCCTCACCGTGCTCGACCCGGCGAACGGCTCCACGATGTTCCGGGCCGGGCAGTCGGTGCCCGTCGCCAACGC
>DATLRO010000108.1:0-12165 GCA_035534615.1 Vicinamibacterales bacterium | reverse complement strand
GGCCCGGTGCGCGGCAACGGCCAGATCATCCAGGAGCTGGAGGCGATCTTCCGCGGCGTCGGCTGGAACGTCGTCAAGGTGCTGCTCGGGCGCGAGTGGGATCCGCTGCTGGCGCAGGATCGCGACGGTCTGCTCGCCAAGCGGATCGGCGAGATCGTGGACGGCGAATATCAGAAGTACGCCGTCGAGTCGGGCGCCTACATCCGCACGCACTTCTGGGGCGCCGACCCGCGCCTGCTCGACATGGTCCGGCACCTGTCGGACGACGAGCTGAAGAAGATGAAGCTCGGCGGGCACGATCCGCTGAAGGTGTACAACGCCTTCCGGGCCGCCGCGGCGCACAAGGGCTCGCCGACGGTCATCCTGGCCCGCACGATCAAGGGCTACGGCCTGGGCGAGGCCGGCGAAGGCAAGAACATCACGCACCAGCAGAAGAAGCTCAACGAGGAGGAGCTGCGGGCGTTCCGGTCGCGCTTCGCCATCCCGATTTCGGACTCCGAGATTGCGGAGGCCCCGTTCTACCGGCCGGCCGAGGACAGCCCGGAGCTCAAGTATCTGCGCGAGCGGCGCCAGGCGCTCGGCGGCTACGTGCCCGAACGCCGGGTGCGATCGAAGCCGCTCGACGTGAAGCTCGACGACCTCTTCGACGAGTTCTACAAGGGGACGGAGGATCGCAAGGCGTCGACGACGATGGTCTTCGTGCGGATGCTGTCGAAGATGCTCCGCGACAAGCAGGTCGGCGAGCTCATCGTCCCGATCGTGCCGGACGAGGCCCGGACGTTCGGCATGGAGGCGCTGTTCCGCCAGGTCGGCATCTACTCCCACGTCGGCCAGCTCTACGAGCCGGTCGACATGGATACGCTGCTGTACTACAAGGAAGCGAAGGACGGGCAGATCCTCGAGGAAGGGATCACCGAGGCCGGGGCCATGTCGTCGTTCATCGCGGCGGGGACCGCCTACTCGACCTACGGCATCAACACGATCCCCTTCTTCATCTTCTATTCGATGTTCGGCTTCCAGCGGATCGGCGACCTCATCTGGGCCGCCGGCGACTCCCGCTGCCGCGGCTTCCTGCTGGGCGGCACCTCCGGCCGGACGACGCTGGCCGGCGAAGGGCTGCAGCACCAGGACGGCAACAGCCACCTGCTCGCGTATCCCGTGCCGAACGTCGTGACGTACGACCCGGCGTTCGCCTACGAGCTGGCCGTCATCATCCAGGACGGCATCCGCCGGATGTACAAGGAGCAGGAGAGCATCTTCTACTACCTGACCGTGATGAACGAGCAGTACCCGATGCCGGCGATGCCGGAAGGTTCGCGGGAAGGGATTCTGAAGGGGATGTACCGCTTCCGCAGCTCCACCAAAAAGGGGACGAAGCGGCAGGCGCAGCTCTTCGGCAGCGGCGCGATCCTGCCGGAGGTGCTCAAGGCGCAGGAGATGCTCGAGAAGAAGTACGACGTCGCGGCCGACGTCTGGAGCGTGACGAGCTACGGGGAGCTCTATCGCGACGGCCACGACTGCGAGCACTGGAACATGCTGCATCCGGCCGACACGCCGCGGGTGCCCTACGTCACCCAGTGCCTGCGGGACGCGCCCGGGGTGCTGGTGGCGGCGTCCGACTACGTGAAGGCGCTGCCCGACTCGATCGACCGCTGGATGCCGCGGACGCTGACGGCGCTCGGCACCGACGGCTTCGGCCGCAGTGAGGGGCGCGCGGGGCTCCGCGACTTCTTCGAGGTCGACGCCCGCTTCATCACGCTGGCCACGCTCAGCGCGCTGCTGCGCGAAGGCCAGATCGAGGCGAAGGTCGTGGCGAAGGCGATGAAGGATCTGGATATCGATCCGGAGAAACCGAATCCGGTGGTGTCGTGACGGATTGAAGAATTCAAGAATTGAAGAATTGAAGAATTACAAATTGACGAACTAACAGCCTGGGTGCAGATGCCCCCGCCATTTCACAATCGCGAGCGGAACGGAGCGAGCCGTCACGCGAGCGAGTGAAGCGAGCTTGGCGGGGTGCAGGGGCCCCCGACGCCATTCAGACAATGACCGAATTCCGTCTTCCCGAACTCGGCGAGAACATCGCCGCCGGCGATGTGCTCCGCGTGCTGGTGTCGCCGGGCGACGTCATCAAGCGCGATCAGTCCGTCCTCGAGCTGGAAACCGACAAGGCGACGATCGAAGTCCCCTCGTCGATCGCCGGGCGCGTGACCGCGGTCAGCGTCAAGGTCGGCGACAAGGTGAAAGTCGGCCAGGTCATCCTCGTCGTCGAGGAGGGAGCCGCCGAGGCCGCGCCGGCCGCGGCGCCGGCCGGTCCCCCGGCCCCCGGGCCGATCGCCGCGTCGGCGGCGGCGCCGGCGGCGGAGCGCCGGGAGCCGGAAGCACGGGAAGAAGAGGAAGCGTCTGGCGGCGCCGTGACCGCGCCCGCGGCGTCGAGCCGCCGGGGCGAAGTGGTGGACATCTCGCGCGCGGCGCGTCCGGCCGTCGAACCGCCGCTCGCCGTCGTCGATCGGCGCCCGCCCGCGCCGGCGGCGCCGTCGGTGCGGCGTCTGGCCCGTGAGCTCGGCGTCGACATTCACGACGTCTCGGGCAGCGGGCTCGGCGGCCGCATCTCGATGGACGATGTGAAGGCCCATGCGAAACGGCTGATCACGGAAGGGGGGGCGGGACCGATCCGGCAGGAGCCGCTGCCCGATTTCAGCCGCTGGGGCCGCGTCGAGCGCCAGCCGATGTCGAACGTCCGGCGGAAGACGGCCGAGCACCTGAGCTACGCATGGGCGACCGTGCCGCACGTCACGCAGCACGACCGGGCCGACATCACCAGCCTGGAAGAGCTGCGCAAACGGATGGCGAACAAGGCGGAAGCGGCCGGCGGCAGCCTCACCCTCACGGTGATCGCGTTGAAGGTGGTCGCGTCGGCGCTGAAGATGTTCCCGCAGTTCAACGCCGCGGTCGACATGGCCCGGAACGAAATCGTCTACAAGAAGTACGAGCACATCGGCGTGGCCGTGGACACGGACCGCGGCCTGCTGGTGCCGGTCATCCGGGACGTCGACAGCAAGAACATCATCCAGCTGTCGGTCGAGCTGGCGCAGCTGGCCGAGAAGGCGCGGAGCCGCAAGCTGTCGCGGGAGGAGATGGAGGGCGGATCGTTCACGATCACGAATCTGGGCGGCATCGGCGGCACCGCCTTTTCGCCGATCGTCCATACCCCCGAAGTCGCCATCCTGGGCATCTCGCGCGGCAGCATCCAGCCCGTCTGGCAGCGCCGGCGGCCGGCGCCGGGTGCGGACGCGCGAGGCGTCGGCGAGCGGGGCTGGAGCCCGGCGAGTCTTGAAGAAGACGGTCAGTTCGTGCCGCGTCTCCTGCTGCCGCTCTCGCTCTCCTACGATCATCGCGTCATCGATGGCGCCGACGCCATCCGGTTCCTCCGCTGGATCGCCGAGGCGCTCGAGCAGCCGTTTCTGCTGTCGCTGGAAGGATGACCCGAAGACATTTCGTGACGTAACCCGTCCCCATGATGCAGACCCAGTTGGTGATTGTCGGCGGCGGCCCCGGCGGCTACGCCGCCGCGTTTCTGGCCGCGGACCTCGGCCTCGACGTGACGCTCGTCGGTGAGGACGCCAATCCGGGCGGCGTCTGCCTGTACCGCGGCTGCATTCCTTCCAAGGCCCTGCTGCACGTGGCGGCGCTGATCGCGGAGACGCGCCACGCGGCGGCGTGGGGCATCGCCTTCGGCGAGCCGCGGATCGACCTCGCCAGGCTGCGTGAATTCAAGGACCGCGTCGTCAACCGCCTGACCGGCGGCCTGGGCCAGCTCGCCCGCCAGCGCAAGGTGCGGTTCCTCCGCGGCCGGGCCACGCTGCAGGGGCCCCACGCCGTGCAGGTCGCGCTGGCCGACGGCGGAGACGAGACGCTCACGTTCGAAACCGGCATCCTGGCGACCGGCTCGCGCCCGGCAGCGATCCCCGGACTCTCGCTCGATACGCCGCGCGTCATGGATTCGACGGCGGCGCTCGACATTCCCGACGTCCCGAAGACGCTGCTGGTCGTCGGCGGCGGATACATCGGACTCGAACTGGGCACCGTCTACGCCGCCCTCGGCAGCGCGGTCACGGTCGTCGAGATGACCGGCGGCCTGCTGCCGGGTGCCGATCGGGACCTGGTCACCGTGCTGGCCAAACGCCTGGAGCCGATGTGCGACGCGATCATGCTGAACACGCGGGTGAGCGGCATGACGGACGAGGGAACCGGCATCCGCGTCAGCTTCGAGGGTGAAGGCGCGCCGGCCGCGAAGACGTTCGACAAGGTGCTAATCGCGATCGGACGCCGGCCGAACTCGAACATCCCCGGCCTCGAGACGACGCGCGTCGAGGTCGACCGCAAGGGCTTCCTCGTCGTCGATGCCCAGCGACGGACGGCCGAGCCCTCGCTGTACGCGATCGGCGACGTGGCCGGCGAACCGATGCTCGCGCACAAGGCGTCGCACGAGGGCCGGGCGGCCGTCGAGGCGATCGCCGGTCACAAGGTCGCCTTCGAACCGCGCGCCATCCCGGCCGTCGTGTTCACCGACCCGGAGATCGCCTGGTGCGGCCTCACCGAAACGCAGGCGGCCGCGCAGGGACGGACGGTCGACGTGGTCCGGTTCCCCTGGGGGGCGTCAGGACGCGCGACCACGCTCGATCGCACCGACGGCGTGACGAAGATGGTGCTGGAGCCGGGCACGGGACGCGTCCTCGGCGTCGGCATCGCCGGCGTCGGCGCCGGCGACCTGATCGCCGAAGGCGTGCTGGCAATCGAAATGGGCGCCACGGCTGACGATGTGCGCCTGACGATCCATCCGCATCCGACGCTGTCGGAGACGGTGATGGAAGCGGCCGACGTCTTCTTCGGCCAGAGCACGCACGTCTACCGGCCGAAGAAGAGCTGAACGGTGCCGGTGGGACCCGCGCGGGGCTTCTAGTGCTGACCGGTTGTTCGAGCATGGCCACCAACGACGAACCGCCGACGGCAGACCGACCTCCTGTTGACCTCGATCCCCGCGTCGTTCAGCACCTGAAGCAGGTCTCGAGCGCCCAGTGGCCGGGCGTGTGGGCGCGCTACCACCACTGGTTCCGCTCGGTCACGCTGGGCGGGTCGCTCATGCGGCGGGAGATTGCGTGGCCGGCGGTCGCGATGGCCGCGCTGCTGTTCTACGTCTCCTCGGGCCCGATCCGGTTCCTGTGCGGGCTCTTCATTCTCATCGTCGTGTACAAGGCGATTTACGCCCAGGCGCACGGCGACGGCTACTACCACGGCTACACCGACGGGGTGGATGAAGGGGTGAACCGGGTGCTCGGGCTCACCGAGCAGGAATCACGCGAACTCAAGGAGCGGGCGGCGGAGATGGAAGTGGAGGAAGGGATGCGGGAGCGGTAGTGCACGCGCGTGCCAGGCGCAAGAGGGATATCCAGTCGGCTGCGAGACGGAACGGGTTTGTGGGAAGAGAGTTCTGAATGAGCTGAACGCCTCGGGGCGGAGCGCTACACTGCGAATGCCTTGCAGGTGCGGTAGCTCGCCGAGTGCCGTCTAATAGTTGTTGGGGCGGGCGAAGATCGATGACGAACAAGAAGGATCTTGAGCAGCTTGCCGAAACTCGCCTGGGCGACGCCCGGCACCTATTCGCGGGAGGTCGGTACTCCGCCGCATACTATCTGGCCGGCTATGCCGTGGAACTCGGTATCAAGGCCTGCATCGCAGGAGTGTTTCAGGCTAACGTCATTCCGGACAGGAACTTTGTTGCGGCGGTCTACTCGCACAAGCTGGATGAGTTGCTCGGTCTTGCAGGAATCAAGAAACAGCTCCAAGATGACATGAAGGCCGACCGGGCACTGTCCGCTGCGTGGGGCGTCGCGAGCAAATGGACTGAGACGAGCAGATACGATTTCTGGGATGAGTTCGCTGCTGCGAGCATGATCGAAGCGGTCGGTAGCCAAGACCACGGAGTTCTGCAATGGCTGAAGAAACGTTGGTAGAGAGTCTCATCACTGATTCGGTCAAGTTGGTCGAAGCTCTCGACCGGCAGGGAGACGGCCCGAGCAACGCGCTCTGGTACTTCTTCTCGGACGCCGAGCAGTGGCGTCTGCTGATCGCTGGTTCGACATTCGATCAGCTTCTGCCGAAGGACGAAGCTCAGGCCTACAAGAAGATCGCGACGGCTATCGACGAGGCCGACATTGACTCGCTCACGATCGCAGACGTCAAGCTGGTGCGCACAGACGATACGCTGCTGGTCGCGACCAAGTTCGCACTTCGGACGCCGTCTGACCGCGTCGTGCGGGCGCACTTTCGCGACAATACTTTTAACGGCATCTTCGTGAAGGAGATGCTTGTGCTGCGAGCTGCGTAGCCGGCATCCAAGGCCGCCGCCCAACACGGGCTTGTAGCTGATAAGAAACCCGCAGTTGAAGACTTGAGGTGCTCTCTAAGCGCGCCCGACCTCGCCACAGCTTGATCGCACGTCGGGGCCAGAGACCTCGACGACTGGACGAGGGGCTCAGTCTTGCAGTTGAAGCGCAGAGCTGGTCAAGGGAAGGTCATGCCCGACAGCGCTGCCAGCCCTATCGCCTACCGCCCCACCCCTAGCGCCTATACCGCGGCGGTCGACGCCTTCGCGGCGTCGTACGATTCGGCCTGTTCGTGCGCGTGGTACGAGCTGCGGACGAGCGGGCCGGACTCGACGTGGACGAAGCCGAGGTCGAGGGCGATCTGTTTGAGCTCCCGGAACTCGTCCGGGTGGTAGTAGCGGGTCATCGGCGCGTGGTCGGCCGACGGGCGCAGATACTGGCCGACGGTGAGGATGCTGCAGCCGACCTCGCGCAGGTCCCGGAACGTCTGGATCAGCTCGTCCTTCTCCTCGCCGAGCCCCACCATCACACCCGACTTCGTCGGAATCTGCGGCGTGTAGCGGCGCGCCCGGTCGAGCAGCTCGAGGGTCCGCTGGTAGCGTCCGCCCGAGCGGGCCATCCGGTAGAGTCGCGGCACGGTCTCGGTGTTGTGGTTGAGCACGTCCGGGCCGGCGTCGAGCACGGCGTGGAGCGGCGCTTCGTGTCCCTGGAAGTCGGGAATCAGCACTTCGATGCGGCAGTCGTCCGTCCGCGCGCGGATCTGCCGGATCGTCTCGGCGAAGATCGACGCGCCACCGTCCTTCAGGTCGTCCCGATCCACCGACGTGATGACGACGTAGCTCAGGGTCATCGTCTGGACCGCCTCTGCGACCCGGGCCGGCTCGGCGAGATCGAGCGTGGCGGGGCGGCCGTGCGCGACCGCGCAGTACGCGCAGGCGCGGGTGCAGACGTCGCCGAGGATCATGAATGTCGCGGTCCCGTAGTGCCAGCACTCCCCGATGTTCGGGCAGCGCGCCTCCTCGCACACGGTGTGCAGCTTCAGCTCGCGCATCAGCGTGCGCAGGCGCTGGTAGCCGGGCGAGCCGGGCGCCTTCACCTTCAGCCACTCGGGCTTGCGCGGGCGCGGCGCGACGGGCGTGAGCGGGACGATTTCGACCATTAACTGATATTACCCGACTTATCGCGTCCGCGCGAAGCCCCGATGGGCGTCTCCTGATGGCCGTCGAAGGGCGCGCACGGCGCGCCCGCGAACGGAATGGCGCGAGCCGGATCGCGAGCGGAATCGAGTGAGCCGGGGTTCTGGGCGGAGCCCCGACCAAGAAGCCCGGTAACGAGGAAGTCGGCGAACGCCTCGGCAATCGTCAGCGACGGGGCGGCGCCGTGCGGGTCGAACCAGCGCGGAATCCAGTTGACCGCGCCGAGGATGGCGAAGGCCAGCAGCTTCGGGTCGCCGGGGGCGAACATGCCGGCGTCCATCCCTTCCTGCAGGACGCGGCGGATGCCCCGGTCGAACCGGTCGCGCTTGGCGATGACCTTCTGCAGGTGGGCGGGCGTCAGCGGCTGCAGGTCCATGAAGAGCGCCGTGCCGTGCAGCTCGTCGAGGATCGTGTGGACGAAGGCGACGATGAGCCGCCGCAGCTTCGCGTCGGGCGGCAGCGGGCTCGCCAGCACCTCGTCCAGCAGCGCCAGCAGGATGTCGAGCGAGTACTGGTGGCAGGCGTAGAGGATCTCCTCCTTGTTGCGGAAGTAATAGTAGAGATTCCCCTTGTTCATGTGGAGCGCCGCGGCAATCTCCTCGACGGTCGCGCCGTGATAGCCGCGCCGGCGGAACGCGGCGGCCGCGCTCTTGAGGATCTCGACGTGCGTGGCGGTCCGGGGCCGCGCCTTCGGGCGGACGGGGCGCGGGGCGGCCGGCGCCTGGCGGGGTTGACGGGCACCAGTCACGGTCCTATACTATTTGAACGATCGTTCAAATTTCAACCCGTCCGTGGTTGAGACCCTCGAACAGGCGCGTGCGTTCGTCCCCCGATTGACGCTGCCGCGCCCGGAGCCGATAATCGCGCACCATGGAATCCACGACTGCCCCGAGCATCGTCGAGTTCGAAACCCGCCCGGATCGGTACCACCACTGGAAGCTGACGTTCGACGGCCCGGTGGCGACGCTGTCGATGGACGTGCAGGAGGACGCCGGCCTGTCGCCCGAGTACAAGCTGAAGCTGAACTCCTACGACCTGGGGGTCGACATCGAGCTGGCCGACGCGCTCCAGCGCCTCCGCTTCGAGCATCCCGAGGTGCACGCGGTCGTGGTCACGAGCCTGAAGGACCGGATCTTCTGCGCCGGCGCCAACATCTTCATGCTGGGGACGTCGACCCACGGGTTCAAGGTGAACTTCTGCAAGTTCACCAACGAGACCCGGCTGGCGATCGAGGATGCGAGCGCGCACTCCGGCCTGAAGTTCCTGGCGGCGCTCAACGGCATCTGCGCGGGTGGCGGCTACGAGCTCGCCCTGGCGTGCGATGAGATCTACCTGGTCGACGACGGCAACTCCGCGGTCAGCCTGCCCGAGGCCCCGCTGCTCGCCGTGCTGCCCGGTACGGGCGGCCTGACCCGGGTCGTCGACAAGCGGAAGGTGCGGCGCGACCTCGCCGACTGCTTCAGCACGCTCATCGAGGGCGTGAAGGGGAGGCGGGCGGTGGAATGGGGGCTGGTGGACGCGATCGCGCCGACGACCCAGTTCAAGGACGCGGTGGCGAAGCGGGCGGCCGAGCTCGCCCGGCTGTCCGACCGGCCGGACCGCGGGCCGGGCATCACGCTCGGGCCGCTGGCCCCGCAGGTCTCCGAGCACGAGGTGAAGTACTCCTCGGTGACGCTGACCCTGCACCGCGCCCGGCGGACGGCGGAGCTGACGGTCGCGGCGCCGGCCGTCCCCCAGCCCGACACGCCGGACGGCATCCTCGCGGCCGGCGACCGGTTCTGGGCGCTGCGGGCGTTCCGGGAGCTGGACAACGCGCTGCTCCGGCTGCGGCTGAACGAGCCGGAGATCGGCACCATCGTGCTGCGCACCGAGGGCGATCCGGCGGCGGTGCTGGCGGTGGACGAGACGCTGCTCGCGCACCAGGATCACTGGCTGGTCCGTGAAATCACGCTGTTCATCAAGCGGACGCTGAAGCGGGTCGACCTGACCGCGCGCAGTTTCTTCGCGCTGATCGAGCCGGGCTCGGCGTTCGCCGGCACGCTGTTCGAGCTGGCGCTGGCCGCGGATCGCTCCTACATGCTCGAGGATCCGGAGCGGCCGAACACGATCGCTCTGTCCGGGATGAACGCCGGCCCGCTGCCGATGAGCAACGGGCTGACCCGCCTGCAGGTCCGGTTCCTGCACGACCCGTCGACGGTCGACCGGGTGCTGGCGCACGGCGGGCCGTTCACGGCCGCCGAGGCGCTCGAGGCGGGGCTGGTGACGTTCGCCCCGGACGATCTCGACTGGGACGACGAGGTGCGGCAGGCGATCGAGGGGCGGGCGGCGCTGTCGCCCGACGCCATGACGGGCCTCGAGGCGAACCTGCGGTTCCCCGGACCGGAGACGATGGAGACGAAGATCTTCGGCCGGCTGACGGCCTGGCAGAACTGGATCTTCCAGCGCCCGAATGCGGTCGGCGAGAAGGGCGCGTTGAAGGTGTACGGGTCGCAGAGCCGGCCCGAGTTCGACTGGAGGAGGACGTAGTGATCTCGAGCGAACGGATCCCGAACAACGTCAACCTGTCCGACAACAAGCGGCTGCAGCGCGCGCTCGAGTACTGGCAGCCGAAGTACATCCAGTGGTGGCGCGACATGGGGCCGAGCGGCTTCCAGGACTACCACCAGGTGTACGTCCGGACGGCCGTCAGCGTCGATCCCGAAGGCTGGGCGCACTTCGAATACGTCAAGCTGCCGGAGTACCGGTGGGGCATCTTCCTCGCGGAGCCGACGGCCAACCGGACGATCGGGTTCGGTGATCTGATGGGGCAGCCGGTCTGGCAGGAGGTGCCGGGCGAGTTCCGCAACCCGCTGCGCCGCCTGATCGTGACCCAGGGCGACACCGAGCCGGCCAGCGTCGAGCAGCAGCGGCTGCTCGGCAGCCGCTGCCCGAGCCTCTACGACCTGCGGAACCTGTTCCAGGTGAACGTGGAAGAAGGCCGCCACCTGTGGGCGATGGTCTATCTGCTGCACTCCTACTTCGGCCGCGACGGCCGTGACGAGGCGGAGGAGCTGCTCGAGCGCCGCAGCGGCAACCACGACAAGCCGCGGATCCTGCAGGCGTTCAACGAGCCGATCACCAACTGGCTCGACTTCTTCATGTTCACGATGTTCACCGACCGCGACGGCAAGTCGCAGCTGCTCTCGCTCTCCGAGAGCTCCCTGGACCCGCTGTCGCGGACGACGCGCTTCATGCTGACCGAGGAAGCGCACCACATGTTCGTCGGCGAGACCGGCGTGGCCCGCATCATCGAGCGGACCTGCCAGCTGCTGAAGGAGTCCGGCTACGCGGAGGACGTCCGCAAGCTGGGCGGCATCGACCTGGACACGATCCAGAAGCACATCAACCAGTGGTTCACGCTGAGCCTCGACCTGCACGGCAGCGAGGTGTCGACCAACGCCGCCTCGTACTTCGCCAACGGCCTGAAGGGCCGCGCGAAGGAGGAGTCCTACGACGAGCATCGGCTGCTCGAGCAGAGCTACGCGATGACCGTCATGGAGGACGGCCGGCTCGACACGCGCGACGTGCCGATGCGCAACGCCATGAACGAGGTGCTGCGCGACTGGTACGTCGGCGACTGCGCCAAGGGCGTCGAGCGGTGGAACAAGCTGCTCGAGCATTACGGGATCGGGTACCGCTTCCGGCTGCCGGATCGGAAGTTCAACCGCGGCATCGGGATGTTCGCCGGCTTCCACTTCGACCCGGAGGGCCGCCCGATCTCCGAGGAGGAATGGAGCCGCCGGAAGAGCGAGTGGCTCCCGTCCGACCGGGACGAGGACTACCTGCTGAGCATCATGGACAAGCCGGTGTTCGAGCCGGGCAGGTTCGCCAACTACATCGCGCCGCCGCGCCGGGGCATCAACCACCTGCCGCTCGACTTCGAATACGTGCGGACCGAACAGTAGCCGCGGCGCCTGTCGCGACGCCCAGGCGACAGGGCCGCCCGCGGCCCTGTCGCGCGGACGAGGCGCGGCGCCCCGCGCCGGCCGCCGATCGCCTGGGCCGTGCGCCGGCGCCCGCCCCGGACATCCAGTGACGCCGACCGCCCCCACACTCGCCTTCACCTGGCTCGGACACGGGACCTTTCTGTTCCGGTCGCCCGGCCACGTGCGCCTGCTGATCGACCCCTGGCTGGCGGACAACCCGGCGTGTCCGGACGAGTGGAAGAAGCCGCCCGCCACCGACCTGCTGCTGCTCACCCACGGCCACGACGACCACATGGCCGACGCGCTCGCCGTCTGGCGGGCGACCGGCGCGACGGTCATCGCGCCGGACGAGCTGTGCCGCTGGCTCGAGCTCAAGGGCGTGCGGACCGTCAGCCCGATGAACCAGGGAGGGACGCAGGTGGTGAAGGGGGTGTCGATCACCATGGTGCCGGCCGTCCACAGCAGTTCGACGATCGAGGACGGGCGTCCCGTGTACCTGGGCGAACCGGCCGGCTACGTCCTGCGGTTCGAGAACGGCCTGACCGCCTACTTCGCGGGCGACACGGCGCTGTTCGGCGACATGCGGCTGATCGGCGAGCTGTACCGGCCGGATCTCGC
>DATLRO010000107.1:0-38148 GCA_035534615.1 Vicinamibacterales bacterium | reverse complement strand
CTTGTCGCGGTTCTCCGGCTTCGCGAGAATCATGATCGCACCGACCTGCGCGACCGCCTCGGTGAGGATGGTCGGCGGCAGCACCGGCTGGCCGTCCTGGATCGGCGACAGATAACGCTCGTTCAGCGAGACGTTCTTGATGCCGACGATCCGCTTGTCGACCTCGAGCTCGATGATGCGGTCGACGAGCAGGAACGGATAGCGGTGCGGCAGGATCCGCTCGATCGCCGCGTAGTCGAGGGGCAGGGTCAAAGCATCCATTGCTGTCAGTATCCCACGGCCAGGCCGCTGGCGCGACGGTCGGACGCGCCGTACCGGGTGCCGGTCTTCGGATCGATCATAATCGCTTCCGCGTCGCCCATGTTGGGCTCCACCTTCACGTGGTAGCCCATGGCCTCCAGGCTGTGCACCAGGGCCGGCGAAAAGCCGGTCGGCTCGATCCGGAGAACGTCCGGCAGCCACTGGTCATGGAACCGCGGCGCGTCGACCGCCTGCTGGATGTTCATCCCGTGATCGATGACGTTCATGATGATCTGCAGGACGGTCGTGATGATGTAGGAGCCGCCCGGGGTGCCGACGACGAGGAACACCTTGCCGTTCTTCGTGACGATGGTCGGCGTCATCGAGCTCAGCATCCGCTTGTGCGGCGCGATCGCATTGGCCGTGCCGCCGATCAGGCCGAACATGTTCGGTGAGCCCGGCTTGGCGCTGAAGTCGTCCATCTCGTTGTTCAGCAGGAAGCCGGCCCCGGCCACCACTTCGCCGTTGCCGTACCCGCCGTTCAGCGTCGTCGTCGTCGAGACGGCGTCGCCCGCCGCGTCCACCACCGAGTAGTGCGTCGTGTTCGGCGCCTCGTACGCCGCCGGCGTGCCCGGGTGGATGTCGAGAGCCGGGACCGCCTTCGTCGGGTTGATCTCCGAGCGGATCTTCGCCGCGTACGCCTTGGAAACCAGGCCGGCCTCGGGCACGTGGAAGAAGGCCGTGTCGCCGAGCCATTTCGAGCGGTCGGCGTAGACGTACTTCTCCGCTTCGGCCATCAGGTGGATCGTTTCCGGCGTGTTGAAGCCGTCCTTGCGGATCGGATAGCCCTCGAGGATGTTCAGCAGCTGGACGAGGGCGATGCCGCCGGACGAGGAGGGCGGCATCGAGATGATCCGGTAGCCGCGGTAGGTGCCGTAGACCGGCGCGCGCTCGACGACCTTGTAGTCGGCGAGGTCCGCCTTCGTGATGAGGCCGCCGTGGGCCCGCATCTCGGCGGCGACCTGGTCGGCGACGCGGCCGTGGTAGAACGCCGCCGGCCCCTGCTGCGCAATCAGGCGGAGGGTGCCGGCCAGGTCGGTCTGCACCAGGCGCGCGCCCGCCTTGTACGGCTGGCCGTGGTCGAGATAGATCTTCGCCGACGCCGGATAGTGCTCGAAGAGCGTCCTGGCGCGGGCCAGCGAGGCGGCAAGGGCCGGGCTGATGATGAAGCCGTTCTGCGCGAGCGCGATCGCCGGCGCCATGACCCGGGCCAGCGTCAGCCGGCCGTACTTGTGCTCGGCGTAGGCGAGGCCGGCGACCGAGCCCGGCACGCCGACCGCCAGCGGTCCCACCCGGCTCTGGTCGGTCGGGTTGCCGTGCGCGTCCAGATACATGTTGCGCGTCGCCGCGCCCGGGGCGACCTCCCGGTAGTCGATCGCCGTGTTCCTGCCGCTCGCCAGGTGGATCACCATGAAGCCGCCGCCGCCCAGGTTGCCGGCGAACGGGTGGGTGACCGCCAGCGCGAAGCCGACCGCGACCGCCGCGTCGATCGCGTTCCCCCCCTGCTTCATGATGTCGACGCCGACGCGCGAGGCGATCGGCTCGGAGGAGGCGACCATGCCGTGAGCGGCGGCGACCGGCATGGGGGTGGCCGCGCCGTGCGTGACCGGCGCGTCGTAGGCGAGCGCTGCGCCGAGCACGAGGACGGCCACCAGGTGGCGGGCGGACAGGCGACGGACGGAGAGAAGTGTCATGGTGTCACTCGCATAGTCAGCAGACGGATTTGGGGACGGGTTTTGTCACCGTCTCGTGACAGAACCCGTCCCCACACCCGTCCCCCCGAGTATAATCCGGCTGCCGCCAGACATTGCCAGCGCGCGATCATCGGCCGTTGCGGGGCCCGGAGCCCTGCATTCGTGTGGCCCGGCCGGGGTCGGCGGGAGGGGGAATCATGAGGCAGATGCCAATCCGGGGCACGCTCCTGGCCTGGGCCGCGGCCGTTGCGGTCGCGACGGCTCAGCCGGCTGCCCGGCTTCATCCGGTGACGGTCGACGACATCATGGGCATGCGGACCGTGGCCGCGCCCGCGATCTCGCCGGACGGGCGGGAGGTGCTCTACACCGTCAGGGCGTGGACGCAGGTGCCGGGCAAGGAAGGGGCGACCGACGCGAAGATGGAGGCCCGGACGCACGTCTGGGAGGTGCCGGCGGCAGGCGGCGCGGCGCGGCAGTTCACCTTCAGCGACAGCAGCGAGACGAGGCCGGCCTGGTCGCCGGACGGGACGCGGATCGCGTTTCTCTCGCCGCGCGGCGGGAACGGCGCGGGCGGGACGAAGGCGCGGCCGCAGGTGTGGGTCATGCGCGCGGATGGCGGCGAGGCGTGGCCGCTGACGCACGCCCCGGAGGGGGTGACGGCGTACGCCTGGGCGCCGGACAGCCGGCGGATCGCCTTCACCACGCCCGACGCGCCGCCGGCGGCCGTGCGGGCGGCACGCGCGCGCGGCGACGATCCGGAGGTCTTCGAGGGCGATTTCGAGCGGGTGCGGCTGTGGGTGATCGACGTCGCGTCGGCGACGCCGGTCGAACTGACCGCGGCGGCCGACTTCAGCGTCCGCGGGGAGCCGAGCTGGGCGCCCGACGGCGCGCGCATCGCCATTGCGGCCGCGCCGACGCCGATGACGCGCGACGACCGGACGGACATCTATCTGATCGACGTCGCGGCGAAGAGGGCGCAGCGGATCACGACGAATCCCGGGCCGGACGTGTCGCCGATCTGGGCGCCCGATGGCGCGACGATCGCCTGGCTGGAGACGCCGGACGCCGCGGTGCCCAACGGCGACGGCCTGCCGCCGCAGTCGATCAGCAACACGCATCTGATGCTGTACGACGTCGCCCGGGCGACCCGCCGCGACGTGTCGGCCGGCTTCGACCTGTCGCCCGAATCGCCCGCCTGGACGCCGGACAGCCGGCGCATCCTGTTCTCGGCCGGCCGCCGCGTCTATCAGGAGATGTACGCGTACGACGTCGCGTCGGGGCATTACCGGGAGCTGACGACCGGCCGGGTGATCCGGTTCGGGACGCTCAGCCGGGAGGGCGGAAAGGCGGCGTTCGTGATGCAGTCGGCCGGCGCGCCGCCGGACGTGTACGTGTCCGGCACGGCGTTCACGGCGCCGGAGAAGCTGACGACGGTCAACCCGCAGGCGGCCGGCTTCGCGCTCGGGCGCGAGGAGGTGATCACGTGGAAGAGCCCGGACGGCCGCGAGGTCGAAGGGGTCCTGCAGCTGCCGGTCGGCTATCAGCCGGGCCACCGCTGTCCGCTGCTCGTCGTCGCGCACGGCGGGCCGACCGGGGCCTATGAGGACACGTACCGGGTCGGCGAGTTCGACGGCGGGCAGCTCTGGGCGGGTGAGGGCTGGGCGGTGCTGTATCCGAACCCGCGCGGCAGCACGAACTACGGCCAGGCGTTCATGCGGGCGAACATCGGCGACTGGGGCGGCGGCGATTACCACGACATCATGAGCGGCGTCGACGCGGTGATCGCGCGCGGCGTGGCCGACCCGGGCCGCATGGCGTTCATGGGCTGGAGCTACGGCGGCTACATGACCTGCTGGACGGTGTCGCAGACCGGACGCTTCAAGGCGGCCATGATGGGCGCCGGGCTGGCCGATCTCGTCTCCATGTACGGGACGACCGACATCCCGAACTATCTGGAGGCGTTCTTTCACGGGACGCCCGACGGCGACCGCCTCGCGCTGTACCGGGCCCGCTCGGGCCTGTCCTTCGTCGATCACGTGACGACGCCGCTGCTCATCCTGCAGGGCGGAAGCGACGTGCGGGTGCCGACGAGCCAGTCGATGGAATTCTTCCGGGCGTTGAAGGATCGCGGCAGGACCGTGCGGCTGGTCTACTATCCCCGCGAAGGACACGGCTTCGTCGAGTATTATCATCTGAAGGATCGAATCGAGCGGCTGCACGCCTGGATCACCCGATACACCCTCGGGTCGGGAAAGAAGACGACTGGACCGTGAGCGACCACCCCTTCCCGCCGGCCGGCGCAGAATCCCTTCCGGCCCCGGACCATCGGCAGGCGACGATCGAGCAGCAGCTCGTCGCGACGCTGTTCGCGCTCGGGCGCGAGGTGACGTCCGTGCTCGACACGCAGGATCTGCTGCAGCGGATCCCGCAGCTGATCGCGCGCCTGACCTCGTTCCAGGCGTTCGCCGTCTACCTGCTGGACGAGGAGCGCCAGGAGCTCTCCATCGCCTACTCGGTCGGCTACCCGGACGAGGCGCGGCAGGGGCTGCGCCTGAAGGTCGGGCAGGGGCTGGTCGGCGCCGCCGTGGCCGAGGGGCGGCCGATCCTGGTCAACGACGTGCGGGAGGACCCGCGCTACGTGGACGCGGTGCCCGGCACGGCGGCCGAACTGGTGGTGCCGCTGCGGCGCAAGGGGCGGGTGATCGGGGCGCTCAATCTGCTGAGCCCGGTGCAGGGGCAGTTCACGGTGATAGACGAGGCGATCCTGCGTCAGTTCGGCGCGCATGTGGCGGTGGCGCTCGAGAACGCGAAGCTGTTCGAGGAGCAGCGGCGGCACGTCGCGACGCTGGAGGTGCTGGCCGAGATCAGCCGCGAGATCGCGTCGATCCTCGATCTGGACGACGTGCTGGCGGAGATCGCCACGCTGACCCGGCGCATCATCGACTACCGCACGCTCGGCATCCTGCTGCTCAACGAGGAGCAGGGCGAGCTCGAGATGAAGCTCGCGGTCCGGTACGGCGACCGGGTCGCCGTGCCGCGCGTGAAGCTCGGCCAGGGGCTGGTGGGCTACGCGGCCCTGCACCGCGAGGTCGTCAACGTCGCCGACGTCTCGACCGATCCCCGCTATCTCAAGGTGGTCGACGACGCGAAATCGGAGCTGGCGATTCCGATGCTGCTGAAGGACCGGTGCATCGGCGTGTTCGATCTGGAGAGCCCGGAGCTCGACGCCTTCAGCGAGGCCGACGTCAAGATTCTCCAGCTGCTCGCCAGCCAGGCGGCGGTCGCGATCGAGAACGCCCGCCTGTACGAGACGATCCGGGCGAACGAGATCCGGATCGAGAAGGAACTGCGGTTCGCCCAGCACGTCCAGATGTCGTTTCTGCCGGCCGGCCCGCCGAAGAAGATGAAGGGGGTCGACGTGGCGGCCCGCTTTGCGCCGGCGCGCGAGCTGGGAGGGGACCTCTACGACTTCCTCGCCCCCGATCCCCACAGCCTGGTCGTCGCGGTCGGCGACGTGTCCGGCAAGGGGGTGCCGGCCGCGCTGTACGGCGCGTTCGCCGGCGAGCTCGTCCGGTCGCGGACGTTCCGGCGGCGCTACGCGCCCGAGCGGTTCACGGCAGCCGGCATCCTGGCGTCGATGAACGCCATCCTCCACGAGCGGCAGCTCGAGGAGTACTACTGCACGCTGTGCTACGCGATCTTCGATCTCAAGCGGCGGACGCTCATGATGGCCAACTCCGGCCTGCCGTACCCGATCCGGTGCACGGCCGGCGCCTGCGTGCAGGTCGAGCTGCCCGGCGTGCCGCTCGGATCGTTCGCGGGATCGACGTACGACGAACTGGTGTTCGAGCTGTCGCCCGGCGACGTCTTCGTGTTCTGCACGGACGGCGTGTTCGAGGCGTTCGACGCCATGGAGCGGGAATTCGGCGCCGCCCGGCTGCTGGACGTGATCGAACGGAACCGCGAACGGACGGCGCGCGAGATCGTCGACGGCATTTTCGGCGCCGTGCAGGAATTCCGGGGCGACACGCCTCCCAACGATGACATGACCGCGGTGGCGGTGAAGGTCACGGGGTAGGGGCTCGGGGCTCAGTACTCAGTACTCGGGTGTTCGGAGCGAAGGGGTTGGGTCGCGCTCGGATCACACACGCCCTGTGGTACGGGACGGACGACGCCAGCGCCTGCCTGTAGTCGACTCACATCCCGTCGACCCGGCGCGACCCGTCTCTTCCTTCATCAAGAGCTGTGCCGTCAGGTTGCCACGATTTCTGGCCGGATCTGCCTGCGTGCCGCCGGCCGGTGTCCTGCCGGCCGGACGCGCCGTGTCCTCGGGGACAGACAGGGGAAATAAAACGAGGAATGAGGAATGAGGAATGAGGGATGAGGAACGAGTTCCGGCCGCTGAGCACTGAGCCCGCGAGCCCCGAGCCCTGAGCACCGAGCAACGAGCACTGAGCCCCGAGCCCTGAGCCCACGAGCCCCGAGTCAGTACAGCCTGAGATACCGTTCCACTTCCCACGGGGAGACGTGCTTGATGTAGTCGAGCCACTCCTCCCGCTTGGCTTCGAGGAAGTGCTCGAAGATGTGCTCGCCGAGCGTGTCACGCACCAGTTCGTCCTTCTCGAGCTCGTCGAGGGCATCGCTCAGATTGCTCGGCAGCTCGTCGATCCGCAGGTGCCGCCGCTCGCGGTGGCTCATCCGATAGATGTTCTTGTTCACCGGCGGCCCCGGATCGATCTGCTGCTCGATGCCGTCGAGGCCGGCGCGCAGCATGACGGCGAGCGCCAGGTACGGATTGCAGGACGGGTCCGGCATGCGCAGCTCGATCCGCGTGGCGGGACCGCGCGCGGCCGGCACCCGCACGAGCGGGCTGCGGTTCTTCTCGGACCAGGCGATGTTGGTCGGCGCCTCGAAGCCGGGCACGAGCCGCTTGTAGGAGTTCACCAGCGGGTTGGTGATCGCGCAGAAGCCCTTGGCATGCCGGAGCAGGCCGCCGATGTAGTGGAGGCAGACCTCGCTGAGCTGCCCGGGCCCACGCTCGTCGTAGAACCGGTTGGCGCCGTCCGTGAGGAGCGACTGGTGCGTGTGCATGCCCGACCCGTTGATGCCGTAGATCGGCTTGGGCATGAACGTCGCGTGCAGGCCGTTCCGGATCGCCACGTTCTTGACGACGAAGCGGAACGTGCTGATGTTGTCCGCCGTCGTCAGGGCGTCGTCGTAGCGGAAGTCGACCTCGTGCTGGCCGGCCGCGACCTCGTGATGGGCCGCCTCGACGTAGAACCCCATCGCTTCGAGTGCCAGCACGATCTCGCGGCGCACGTCCTCCCCCATGTCGACCGGCGTCAGGTCGAAATAGCTGGCGGCGTCGTGCGTTTCCGTCGTGGCCGCGCCGTTGCGCGTCTGGAACAGGAAGAACTCCGCTTCCGGCCCGGCGTTCATCGTGAAGCCCAGGTCGGCGGCCCGGGCGATCGCCCGCTTCAGCGTCGACCGCGGACAGCCGGCGAACGGCTCGCCGGCCGGCGTGTAGATGTCGCAGATAATCCGGGCGACCTGCTCGCCGGTGCTGTTCGTCCAGGGAAAGATCTGGAAGGTGTCGAGATCGGGACGGAGGTACATGTCCGACTCCTCGATCCGGACGAAGCCCTCGATCGACGAGCCGTCGAACATGATCTCGCCGCTCAACGCCTGCTCGAACTGGCGGTCGGGCACCTCGACGTTCTTGATGGTGCCGAGGATGTCGGTGAACTGGAGGCGGAGGAACTTGACCTTCTCGCGCTCGGCCAGCTCCAGAATCTGCGCCTTCCGCGCCGCGGCCCGCGCGCCGTGGCGCGCCCGCCCGGTCGCCGCACCGCCCGGATGCCTGCCTGCTGCCATGGGCCTCGTGCTCCTCTCCCGTGCCCCGTTCCGACCCGGCCGGCGCCGGCCGCGGTGCGCGCGTGCCTGTCCGATTGCGAATCAGGCACGATTCGGCTGTCAGTCTGATGCTGAAACGCGATTATACCGTCCGGACGGCTGGGCGTTGTGCAGATCCGACACGGATTGGCGCCCGTCCGGCCCGGGCCTGTCCTTCGCGGCCCCCGCGACCGAGAACCAGGGACGAAGCCTCGACGTCTGATCTGAAGCAGGGGGTCCGATGAGACTGGTGAAAGCGCTCGGCGTCCTCGTCGTGCTGGCGGGGGTGGTGCTGGCGGTCGCGGCGGGGCGGACCGGCTTCGCGGAAGGCCGGCCGGCGCAGCCGGCCGCGCCGGCCGCACCAGCCCTCGCCTTCCCGTTTGGCGGCAGCCAGCTTGGCGTGTCGGTGCGGAACGTGCAGGCGGCCGACGTGAACGCGCAGAAACTGCCCCGCGCCGAGGGGGTGATCGTGGTCACGGTCGCGCCGGACGGCCCGGCGGCGCAGGCCGGCCTCCAGGCGGGCGACGTCATCGTGACCTTCGACGGCGAGGCCATCCGGAGCGTCCGGCAGTTTACGCGGCTGGTGGACGAGTCGGTGGCCGGTCGGAGCGTGACCGTCGCGATCGTCCGGGACGGCTCGCAGACGACGCGTCAGGTCACGCCCGGGGCGACCGACGGCTGGCCGGACCGCGCCGCGCTCAACCGCTCGCTGCGCCGCCTGGAGCAGCTGGGCCGTGAGCTGCCGATGGAGCTGCACGCCTTCGCGATGGATCCGGGCGGCCCCAGGTTCGGCGCGACGGTCGAGGACATGACACACGCGCTGGCGGCGTACTTCGGCGCGAAGGAGGGCGTGCTGGTCACGAGCGTGGCGACCGGATCGGAGGCCGAGAAGGCGGAGCTGAAGGTCGGCGACGTCATCACGAGCGTGGCCGGGCACGGCGTCGCCAGCCGCTGGGCCTTCATGAGCGAGCTTCGTCACGCCGGCGCGGGCCACGTCGTCCTCGGTCTGATCCGAGACCACAAGGCGATGCGCGTCACGGTGAATGTGACGACACAAGACAAAGAGAACGAAGGAATGAAGAATAAGGAATGAGGAATGAGGGACACGGGACACGGGACGAGGGACACGGGACCGAGCCGTGAGCCCCGAGCACTGAGCTGTTACTGGACGGACTGCGCGACGCCGCCGGTCGCGGCTGGGGGGACGGTGCCGACGATGGTGGCGAACTGGGCGGCGAAAATGGAGGCGAGGGCCCGGCGGGCGGGATCGGCTTCACCACCGTTCCGCATCTCCGTGGTCAGCACGCCGGTCGGGCCGTCGGGGCCCGGCAGCGGGACGGCGAGCGCGCCGTTCGTGACGGCATCGCTGGCGGCCGCCTGGAGGTGCCCGGTGCGGTACGCGGCGGCGGTGATGTTGTTCGCGTCGCGCGGGACGCTCGTCATGCGGGCCATGACCTGCGGCGGATAGCCGTGCGCCAGCGCGGGGCGGAGCTCCGTGCCGCCGCTCGCGGCCGCCCACAGCACGACGCCGGTGGCGTCGAGGAGCGAGGCGACGCGTTCGAGCAGCATCGGCAGCCCGGCGGGAGCGTCCAGCCGCGCAATCTCTTCGCACAAGGCGGCGGCCGCTGCCAGGTCGGGTGCGGCCGGCGCGGGCGGCGCGGGCGGCTGGCCGGCCGCCGGACCGTCGAACCGCAGCTGGCCGAAATCGCTGGCCGCCTCGGTCTCCCCTTCGGCCGCCGGCGCCAGGACCAGCGCCGGGCCGAGCAGCGCCTCGGGCGCCTCCGCCTCGTGCACCGCGGGCACCAGCGCGATCAGGATCACGAGGGAGAACAGCACGGCCGCGGTGGCCGCGAGCACTTCGTTGCGTCGCAGCCCGCCGGCGGCGGCGGCGGCATGCGCCTGCTGCCGCGTGCGCGCAATGTCGAGCTGCCGCGTGAGGTTCGCGGTGTCCTGTTCCCCTTCACTGAAGATCGTATCGGACGCCATCATTTCGTCGCCGATGCTGAGCCCCCTGCGGACCCGCGCATCCATGGCGGCAAGCTGACCGGCGGCGGCGGCGGCCGACTCGAGGGCCGCGGCGGCATCGGCCGACGTGTCCGTGTGCGCGAGCGTGGCGAGCCCCTGGCGGATCGAGACGAGCAGGGTCGAGGCGTGCTGGGTCCAGAAGTCGGTTCCCTGGCCGGGCGCGACGTAGGCGCGCTCCGCCGACTTGAGCGCGGCGACCTGCGCGACCAGCCCCTGAGCCTGCTGGCCGAACGTGCGGGCCTGCGCGGTGATCCGGTCCGCCTCGCGCTCGAGCCGCACGACGTAGGCGCCGGCTGCCACGCACGCGAGAACGGCCGCGACCGCCAGTCCGATCCGGATGCTGCGATACCTCATGTCACTCTCAGACAGTGCGGCTACTATAGCATCCGGGCCGTCCCGGACTCACCTTTCCTCGAACAGCTCACCGAACAGCTCGACCAGCTTCTCTTTCGCCGCCCCGAGCGCGCCGGCGCCGAGCGGGGTCGTGCGGTACAGGCGGCGCAGGCGGCGGCCGGTGCGCTGGGAGTACGAGCGCAGGTAGCCCTTCCGCTCGAGCCGGTGGAGGAGGGGATACAGCGTGCCGGCGCTGAGCCGGTAGCCGTGCCGGCCCAGTTCCTCCATGATGCCCAGGCCGAAGATCGGTTCCCGGGAGGCGTGATACAGGATGTGCATCCGGATCAGTCCGGAATACAGATCCTTGTCGTCCGCACGCGCAGCACCGGGGCTGGGGGTGGTCGTCGGCATCGATACGGCGCCTGCCTGCCGGGACGGTCAGCGTCCGGGGGACGCGCCGGACGGAGGATCGGCGGCCGCCGGCCTGGGGCGCAGAATCACGTAGGTCGGCAGCCCCACGGCGTGGAACCGCCGCATGATGGCGCTGGCCGGCGGCTGGTCGGGGTCTTCCGCCTGGTACTTGATCTTCACGTAGCCGGCGAGCGCCGACGTGACCGCCGGATCCTTCAGCGTCGTCTCGTCCATCGTGAGACAGTTCTTGCACCAGGTGGCCCAGAAGTCGATGAGCACCGGCTTCCGCTCGCGCGCCGCCGTGTCGAGCCCGGCCGCGAGCGACGCCTGCCAGCCCTGCTTCAACTGCGCCTGGACGCTCGCCTGCACGGCGGCCGGGTTGACCCAGCGGTTCGCGAACAGGCCATAGGCCACGTAGCCGTAGTAGCCGGCCAGGATGAGGATCAGGACGCCGAACGCCTGCTTGACGCGGACCATCCACGGGCCCGGCTTCGGCAGCGACGCGATGCCGGCGCCGGCCAGCGGCCAGGGGACCGCCATGCCGATGCCGAGCAGGAACGGCAGGGCGAGGGCGATGGAGGTGCCGGTGGCGTAGAGGTTGCTCGAGAAGACGATCACCTGGATGACGACCGGCGCGACACAGGCGCCCGCCAGGAGCGCGGCGATCGCCCCCATGCCGAAGGCGAGCAGGAACGTGCCGCGGCCGGCCGAGCCCGGCCGCAGGCGGTTCGACAGGCTCGAGAAATCGATGACGATGAGGTCGAACATCGCGAGCGCAAGGACGACGAACAGCAGGGCGATGGCGACGTTGAACCAGGGCGAGGCGTTGATCGCGCCGAACGTGCTGGCGGTGAGGATCACGATCAGCCCCAGGGCGCCGTAGACGAGCGCCATCGCGCCGCCGTACGCCGCGCCGAGCAGGAACCCGCGGCGGCGCGACCCCGATTGCGCGCCGGCGCCGATGATCGCCAGGTTGATCGGAATCATCGGCAGGACGCAGGGCGTCAGGTTCAGCGCGAGGCCGCCGAAGAAGACGATCAGCAGGATGGCCAGCGGACCGCGGCCGGCGAACGGCCCCCGCGGCGTCACGCCGGTCTCGGCGTCGTGAATGAACTTCAGGAACGCGCCGGCGCCCATGTAGCCGCCGCTCGTGCCGAGCACGGTGAACCCGTTCAGCCGGGTGAGCCCGTCATCCGCCCCCGGAGCCGCCGCGGAGCCGGCGGGAGCCACGGCGGCCGCCGGTGCGGGCGCCGCGCCGGCCGGAGGCGGCGCCTGGCCGCGGCCGAACGCAATGCCGGCGAACAGGTCGGCATGCTCGGGCGTCACGGGCGCGCCGGCCGGCACGACGTGCAGCGTCCACTGCGTCGCGGCGGTCGTCGGGATGTAGCACATCTTCGCGTCGCAGGCCTGATACCGCAGCTGCGCCGGCACGACCAGGATCCCCGGGCGGACGCCGGCCGCGAGCGTGAGCCGGATGCCGACGATGAAGCGCTGTTCGAAGACGGCGAGCGGCTGCGCGATGCCGGCCTGCGCCAGATCGGTCGGCTGCGGAAAGACGATCTCGTCGACCGACACGCCCGGCGGCGCGTCGATGGCGAGCACGGTCGGGATGAGCGAGGGATCGCGCGGCTTGTTCGACTGGACGTGAAACCCGTCCGGCAGCTGCACCTGCAGGGCGAGCCGGACGGTGGTGCCGGGATGCGCGCCGCTGGCGGCGACGAGCGGCGTGAGGTCGGCCTTGATCCCCCGCAGCTGCGCATGAACAGCGGTGGCGGCCAGGAGGGCCGCCGCGACCGCCACGAGAGAGGTCCGCAGCGCACGCATGGGGTGAGGCGCTACTTCACTTCCTTGAGGGGAATCACGCCGGGCGGCGGCGGCAGCGCCACCGGATCGACGTTGCCCTTCACCGGCGGCAGATCCTGGAACAGGACGTCCCACTTCCAGCGCTCGGACGGATTCGACGCGTCGAGCCAGGTCTGGCGGGTCACCGGCCGGGCGAACGCCAGATCGCCGAGCCCGGCGTACGCCGGGAGGCGGGCGCCCACCGTCCGGGCCAGTTCCGCCCGCACGCCGGCGGCGGTCGTCACGCCGAGCGGCACGCCCAGCGCCGTCGCGAGGTCGGCGAGAATCTGGCAGTCGTCCTTCGCGTCGCCCGGCCGCGCCAGCACGCGCGCCGACGCCTGGACGCGCCCCTGATCGTTCGTATAGGACGCTTCCTTCTCGATCCAGGAGGCGCCCGGCAGGACGAAGTCGGCCGCGCGGGCGAGCTCGGTCAGCAGCACGCCCTGGACGACGAGCATGGTCAGGCGCCCCTGCCGCCGGGCGTCGATGATCCAGCCGACGTCGCCCAGCGAGCCGTCCGGACCCGGGTCGAACACGTAGAGCGCGGTGACGAGCCCGGCGTCGACGTCGGCCCGCAGGGCGGCCAGATCCGCCGCGCCGTCCGGCGTCGTGACGACCGGCAGGCCGAGGTCGCGGGCACCGTGCACGTTCGGTGCGTCGGCCGCCGGCACCGGGAACTTCGTCCCCTGCGGCTGCTCCTTCACGCGATGCCGCCAGCCGACCGACAGGTGGGGCGCGGCGTCGCCCGCCAGCTTCTGCGCGAGCTGCTGGAACAGCAGCAGCTCCTCGTTGGACGCGTGGGCCGACAGCAGGAAGCGGAGGCCCGTCCGGTTCTCTTCGATGTCGAACTCGTGGCGCATCCGGACCAGCAGATCGCGCCAGCTCACCGCCTGCTGCGTGCCGTCGCCGATGCGCGCCAGCGGCTGGCGGAGGCGGGTGTCGCCTTCGACCCAGTGATAGTCGAAGCGGCCGATGTCGCACATCCAGTAGCCGTTGACCTCCGGGTTGAACCGCGGCGTGACCCGGACCAGGCGCGCCCCCATGGCCCACTCCGGCTTCGCCTTGAGCCACGCCGTCGTGTTGCAGCCTTTCGAGCAGAGCGTGCAGATCGTGTCGACCGCCTCCGGGTTGTCCCACGGCCGCGACTTGAAGCGATAGTCGCGCGTCGTGATCGCCCCGACCGGGCAGACGTCCATCAGATTGCCCGACAGGAGCGAGTGCACCCCTTCCTCGCGGTAGGTGGCGATCTCGCTGCCGTACCCGCGCTGGATGATCCCGATCTGCGCGTCGCCGTCGATCTCCCGCATGAACCGGACGCAGCGGCTGCACATGATGCACCGGTTGCGGTTCAGCATGAGCGTCGGGCCGAAATCGACGTCCGCCTTCACGCCCTCGCCGTCGAACGTCCGCCGCGCGAACTCCATGCGGCTCTGCCCGGGCCCGAAGTTGTACGAGAAGTCCTGCAGGGGGCACTCGCCGCCCTTGTCGCACACCGGGCAGTCGAGCGGATGGTTGATCAGCAGGAACTCGAACACGCCGGCGCGCGCCTCGACGACGTCGGGCGTCCGCGTGTGCACGACCATCCCCTCGGTGCAGAGGGTCGAGCAGGAGGTCTGCAGCTTCGCCATCTTCTCGATCTTGACGATGCAGACGCGGCAGGAGCCGTCGATGCTGATGCCGGGGTGGAAGCAGTAATAGGGCACGGTGATGCCGTGCTCGATCGCCGCCTGCAGGACGGTCCTTCCCTTTTCGACGGTGACCTGACGGCCATCAATCGTGAGCGTCACGGTTTCCATAAGTCGTGTGCCATCAACGAGCTGGGCGATCCGCGCCAGGTCTCATCCGGCCGCGGAGCCGCGGAATCGGCCGGGCGGCAGGGGGCGTCGCCGGCCGCCGGTTTTCAAGCCCCTGATGATATCACGGGGGTTTGGCGAGGCGGAAAGGGGGAGGAAGTGGGAACTGGGAACTGGAAACTAGGAATGAGGAACTAGGAATGAGGAATGAGGGATGAGGGATGAGGGATGAGGAATGACGGATGAGATTCGACCCGCGGGTCCTCCTATTTCCGCTCGATGGTCGCCAGGGCGGCGTCGTCGTGATTCACTTCGACGCCGCGGAAGCTGCCGGCGAGCGGCACGCGCATGTCGACGACGCGGCTGGTGATCTTCATGACGACGTTCCGGGACGGCTTGTCGTTGTACTCGACGGTAACGGTCAGCGGGAGGTCGTAGAGCTCCTGCCCCGCCTGCTCGACGTGCAGCGCGAGCACCGGGCCGTCGGGGCCGGTCTCCGTGTGGTCGCTGAACTGCAGGCGCGGAATGCCGTCGCCGTAGATCCAGCGGTCGAAGAAGCGCGAGAGCGGCACGTGCGCCTCCGCCTCCATCGCCTTGCGCAGGTCGTCGGTGTTGACATCGCGGAACCGCGCGCCGAGATAGAACCGCCGCAGGCCGGCGAAGAACACGTCGCGGCCGAGCAGCCGGCTCAGCATGTGCAGGACGACCGCCGACTTGTCGTAGACGAGCGCCCGGTAGACACGGCTGTCGTTCTTGATGTGGCCGAGCCGGTAGCCGAGATAGATCGGGCCCTGGTCCGATTCGGCCAGCGCCCACCGCCGCATCTTGTGCAGGATGTCCTCGAACATCCCTTCGCCGCCGGCGTGCTGTGCGTAGAGCGCGGCAAAGAACTGCGCGAAGCCCTCGCTCAGCCACTGCTCGTGGTAGTTGGCCGGCCCGACCGCCTGGCCCCACCACTGGTGCGCGATCTCGTGCGCCAGGAAGAACTGCGGAAAATCCGGGAACCACGCCGGATCGCTCTGCCACCGGAACGGCGTGGTCGGCAGCGCCTGCTTCAGCACCGCGAAATAGCCCGGGCTGTGACCGCCCGGCAGGTCGCCCTCGAGGAGCGCGAGGGTGAAGCTCGGGTACGGACAGTCGCCCATCAGCGAGGCGTAGAACCGGACGATCGCGGCCGCCTGCGTCCGCAGCGGCTTCTCCCGCGACTCCTCCTGGCGGTTGGTCTCGACCGACAGCTGGAGGCTGTTGTAGTAGACCCCCGGGCGCCGGTCCGCGGGGCCGTCGCCGCCGGTGCCGGGCGGCAGGCGCGCGGACCGCGGAATCCTGACGGTGACCGGGTCGGCGGCGAGCCTGACGAAATGGCTCAGCACGCAGGCGAAATACCGGAGCGGCTGGCTCGCGACGAAGACGTACAGCTTGCGCGCCGGCACGCCGTCGGCGGCCGGCAGCCGCACCGGCGAGCCGGACGCCATCGCCCCGCTCGCGACGCACCGGTACTCGAGCGGCACGGTCAGCCGCAGCGTCGCCGTGGCGTAGTCGTCCGTCGAGGTCTGCGGGTACCAGTAGGTCTCGTTGCTGTACAGGTAGCTCGGCGCCGGGGCGACGATCGGTCCGTGGCCTTCGGTGACGTGCGGAACCTGCCCGACCTCGATCGTGTCGTGGCTGATCGACTGCGGCTCGAGCCGGCCGGCGTAGACGATCGTCAGGTTGAAGTCGGTGTCCTTCGGGACGGCGGTCGGCAGGTTGACGACGATGCTGTCCTGGCCCCGGACGCGCAGCGCCAGCAGCCGGCCGTACTGCTCGCTGTAGATGCTGCGCAGCGCGAGCGAGTCGGCCAGCTTCAGCGTCAGGTGGTTGATCGACGGCGCGCGCACGTGCACCGTCAGCGACGCGCGGCCGGACACCAGCAGGCGCGACGGATCGAACGACGCGTCGATGTTGTAGTGACGCACGTCGAACCTGGCCAGCTCCTCGTCGTTGTAGAAGGGGCCCCGCTGGGCCAGCTTCTCCTTCGACGCGTACAGCGCGATGTTGTGCTGGTGGCGCCGGTCGAAGAGCGTGATGTCCTCGGGGTCCTCCATCGACCGGGCATACGTGAGGGTGCCGAAGTGGTCGGTCCGCACCTCGGCCAGGAAATCGCCGAACGGCGGCAGCAGCGACCAGGCGCCGGTCGTGAACTCCGACATGTCGAGCGTGAACGACTTGACCATCTCGTCGTGGAAGACCGCGTTCGCCTTCTTGAGATCGTCGGCGTCCACCGGGCGCTGCACGAGCGCGGTCGTCAGCACGTGATTGTCGAGATCGCCCGGATTGAGCCGCACGAACGCCGCTCCGAACGGCGTGTCGAGCGTGTCGCTGCCGCAGAAGATCTTCACCTGGCCCTGCTCGGTCGCCGGGGCCGGATGGAACCGCATCTCGCCGTGCCCCAGCATCACGAGCGCCGTCGTCCCCTCGTCCGTCTTCGAGAGGAAGACGACCCCGACCGGGAGCCGCAGCTCCATGTCCTCGGCGTGGACCACGAAGTCGCGGGCTTCGAATTCCTCGGTGGGGTCGAGCGACAGGAGCTTGAGGCCCTGGACCGTCTCCAGCGCCTTCTGCCCCGCGATCCGCCAGATGGGCACGTGCCCGGGGCCGTCGCCGCGTTCGCGCCGGACCGCGATCTGCCAGGTGACGACACGGGCCCGGGGCCCGCGCTCGATGAAGGCATCGATGACGACGTTGTAGCCGTCGCCCGGCAGCGTCCCCGACAGCGGGCCGCGCGCCCGCTCGCGGACCACGACGCGCGTCACGCCGCCCAGGAAGTTCTGTTTGACGAACTGCCGGGCCAGCGACCGATTGGCGCCGGGCGCCAGCAGCGCCAGGTAGGCGTCCGGCGTGCCCGCCTGCACCGCGGTCGCCAGCTCGTCCAGCAGCACGTGAACGCCGTCAAGCGGCGCGGGCGTCGAGGCTGCCGCCCGCCGCGCCACCACCGGCGAGGCCTCGATCAGGCAGCTCAACAGGACGGCGATGACCGTTATCGAGCGACGCATAGTCGGGATCCTGAGCAATTCGGGGATCGGTCCCCGGACCCTGGAGCCTGCAACAACGGTTCACTTGTGACGGTGTTTCTACTTTACCCGTTAGACACCAGTGACCGCCAGATGGTCCTCTGGCGCTGCTGGCGGTACTGACGAGAGAGGGGGGGAGGCCGTTCCAGCTCGAGGGGCCGGGGCGGCTTCGGCGCGGGGCCGACCGGCAGGTGTCGGCCCCGGCGGACGGCGCGGGCCGTCAGTGCGCCGCGAGGCTCTCGAGCGCGCCGAGCACCTGGTCGATATCGGCCGCCGTATGGGCGGCATTCACCTGGAACCGGATCGTTTCGTCGCCTTTGGGCACGACCGGGTAGGTCAGCCCGACCGCCAGGATCCCGCGATCGTAGAGGCCGCGGACGAACCGGCGCACCCGCTCCGTGTCGCGCAGGAGCAGCGGGACGACCGGATGCGGGCCGGGGATCGATTCGAGGCCGAGCTGCTGGAGGCCGTCCCGGAGCTGCCGGGTCCGCTCGCCGAGATTGCGGAGCCGCTCGCGCCCCTCGGCGCCATCGGCGATGTCGACCGCCTTGACGGCGGCCGCGCAGTCGGCCGCGCCGAGCGGGTTCGTGTAGATGTACGTGTCGGCCTTCTGCCGGAGGGCCTCGACGAGCTCGGGGCTGCCGGCGACGAAACCGCCGTTGACGCCGAAGGCCTTGCCGAACGTGCCGACGAGGATGTCGACGCGGCGGTGACAGTGGTCCTCGGTGCCGCGGCCGGTCGCCCCGTACGCGCCGATGCCGTGCGAGTCGTCCATGATCGTGGTGACGCCGTCGCGGAAGCGCGCATCGTGCCGGGCGACGAGCGCCGCGATTGCGTCCAGCGGCGCGTTGTCGCCGCGCATGCTGAAGATCCCGTCGAAGATCACGAGCACGCGGCCGACGCCGGCCGGCACGCGGTCGAGATGGGCGGCCAGGTCGTCGACGTCGTTGTGCCGGAAGACCGCGCGCTGCTCCTTCGGCACGTTGGCGATCCGCATCGCGCGGATGATGCAGTTGTGATTCAGCTCGTCGCCGATCCAGTACGTGTCCGGCCCGGACAGCGTCATGGCGAGCCCGAGCACCGACGTGTACGCGGAGTTGAAGATGCGCGCCGCGGGGCGGTCGACGAACCGGGCGATCCGCGCCTCGAGCGCGACGTGCTCGGTGCAGGTCCCGTCGATGAAGCGGACCGCACCCGGACCGGCGCCGAACCGGCGGGAGGCTTCGTCCGCGGCTTCGAGCAGCGCGGGATGATTCGACAGCGACAGGTAGCTGTTCGAATTCATCCGCAGAAAATCCAGGCTGCTGCCCTGCAGGCGGTAGCGCGGCCCGCGGCCGCCGGCCGGCGGCAGGTAGCCGACGATGACGCGCTCGGGCGCCTTGGCGCGCCCCTCCCGTTCGAGCGCGGCCACTTCGCTCTTCAGGGCCGGGCCGAGCTTTTCCAGCGACATGAATACGCTCCTTACTTAGCCCTGCGCCCCGAGCCGCAAACCCTGCACCCCGAGCCCCGAGCGGCGATCAGGGTATCACGGCGCCGGGCGCGTGCCGGCCGCCGGACCTGGCGCCGCGGCCGGCGGCGTCCCGTCTGCCGCCGTTGGCCCCTGGAGTTTGAAGACGCGGTCGGGGCCGAAGACGGCAATCTGCCGCGCGCCGTGTCCCGCAAGCCAGGCCGCGACCACCGTCCCGCGGCCGCCGCGATACAGCGCCTCGTGCACGACGGCGTACGCGGCGCCCGATCGCGCGAGCGCCGCCCACGCCTGATCGGGATTGGTCAGCACGCGGCGGAGCGTCGTGCGGTTCGCGAGGTAGAGAGGCGGAAAGCCCCCGCTGTAGCCGTTCAGCAGCGGATGCCAGTGCGCGGTGGAGAAGTACATGTACCGCAGCTCGATCGGGTACTCGCCGAACGGGAACTCGACGACCGGCGCGCCGGCCGGCAGCGTGCGCAGGAACCGGTAGACCGGCGGGAAGTCGGCCCGCGCGGGCAGTCCGTGGGGGAGGACGACCTCCTGGTGATTGAAGTCCGCCCACCGCTGGTTCACGGCGATCGGCGCGGCCCACGACTCGACGAGGACGAGCGCGCAGGCGACCAGCACGAGCGGGAGGCCGACACGGCGTCGCCGGCCGAGGGCGGCGGCGCCGTAGCCGGCGAGGACCGACAGGAACAGGCCGGCGATCATCCCGAAGCGGGCCGGCACGCGCAGGCCGTCGAAACCGGGGACGACATCGTAGAAGAACGTGTAGATCCCGGCGTTGTGCAGAGCGCGCCCCGCCGAGTGCACGTACGGCCCGAGCGACATCCAGACGGCGAAGAGCGCCAGCAGGGCGAAGAGCCCGGGGGGCGACAGGGCGAACCGCCTGGCGGCGCCGCGCGCCCGGGCCGAGGCGACGAGCAGCACGGCCAGCGCCGCCGCGATGGCGCGCAGCACCTTGAAGCCGCTCATCACGCGCAGGGGGCCGATCGGCGAGTGCGCCACGATGAACGACCCGCGGACCAGCATCGCCATCCACAGGCCGGTGTAGACCACCAGGACGATCGCCGCCGGCCACGCCAGCCAGCGGAGGGCGCGCCGGCGCGTCCGCAGGCCGGCCGCCGACCTCCAGGCGTCACGCGCCGCCCACGCGACGCCGATCGCGCCGAGCAGGTACGCCGTGAAGCCGAGGAACAGCTGGCCCTCCGGCTTGGGGAACACCTGCAGCCGCGGCCCGAGCAGCCGCAGCCGGTGCGACGTCGTCACGTAGCTGTAGACATCGGCGGCGAAGACATTCACCTCGTACAGGCCGCGCGGCGCGAAGCCGAGCGCGCGCAGTTCGAGATAGGGCCACGCGAACGGCAGCGTGGCCGCGGCGACGGCGATCCCGGCCACCGTCAGATCCCCCCAGAGCCGGCGATCGCGCCACAGCCGGCGCCGCCCGATCTCGACCAGGATGAAGGCGACGAACGGTACCGCGAAGAAGACCATGAAATAGCCGCACGACAGGTTCTGCGCGACGAGCGCCGCGGCGCCGCCGGCCAGCGCGCGCCGCCGCCGCGTCTCGAAGTACCGCAGGAAGCCGTACAGCGCCAGCGGCATCCACTGCGACGACAGAATCTGCAGGTGCGGGAACTGCCCGAACCGGTAGGGCAGGAAGGCGTAGATGAGGCCGGCCGCGAACGCCGCCCAGCGGCCGCCGGTCAGCTCGCGCACGAGCAGGTAGACGCCGAGGCCCGACAGCACGAACGTCGACAGGAACAGCAGGTCGTAGCAGAGGACGAGATTTCCGGTCAGGGCGAAGACCGGCAGGATCTCGATCGCCTGGCCGGTGAGGTGCTCCGAGTAGGCCAGCGCCAGCGGCGCCGGGTAGAAGATGTTGGCGCTCCAGTAGCCGGCGAGCCCGGTCAGGTGGCCGCCGAGGAACCGCAGGAGATGGTGCGCGTCCCAGCCGAGGATCCAGCAGTTCAGCAGCGGATCGCCGAGGTCGGCCGGCAGCTTCCGCCACAGGTCGCCCGCCACCGGCCAGGTCATCACCAGCGTCAGCAGCAGGTAGAGGCCTGCGGCGGCGGCGGCGCCGGGGCCGCGCGACAGCCGCGCGCGCGAGGGGCTGGAAGCCGGTTCGTTCACTGACATGTCTCGGGCAGATTTTTCCCGGCGGGGCTCGTCGACCGTGAATCGGGAGACACGCGCCGCGCCGGCACGGCCGGGATCGCGCCGGCGGCTCACCCGCGCAGGAACTCGCGGGTGAACCGGGCCATCGCGTCGTAGACCTCGTTGAGCTCGGCGGGCGCCGCGAGAAAGACGATCCGCAGGAAGCCGTCCGTGTCGGGCATGCCGAATCCCGAGCCGTACACGCAGAGCACGCCGGTGGCGCGCAGCAGGCCGAGGACGTAGTCGACGTCGGTGCGCCCCGGCGGCAGGGCGACCTGCGGCATCGCGTAGAAGGCCGCCACCGGCTCGACGCACGTGATGCCCTCAATCGCGTTCAGGCGCCGGGCCGTCAGCACGGCGCGCTCCTTCAGGGCGGCGCGGAACACCGCCTGGTGCGACCGATCGCCCGCGAGCGCCGCCGGGACCGCGTACTGCATCGGGACCGTGCCGCACAGCCGGGCGTCGGCCAGCTTCTGGATGGCCGCCAGCACCGGATCGAGCCGCGGCGTGCGGCCGGCCGCCAGCCAGCCCGTCCGCCAGCCGGGGGCGAGGTAGCCCTTCGACAGACTCGAGCACGACAGGATGGGCGCGTCCGGCGCCAGCGCGCCGATCGGATCGACCGGACCGTCGTAGCCGAGATCGCCGTAGACCTCGTCCGCGATGATGACGAGGTGATGCCGCTCGGCGATCTCGATCAGCGCGCGTCGGATCGCCGGCGAGTAGATCGCGCCGGTCGGATTGTTCGGGTCGATGACCACCAGGACGCGCGTCGCGGGCGTGATCAGGCTGCGCAGGTGATCGAGGTCGGGTGTCCAGCCGGCGGCCGGATCGGTCCGGTAGAAGCGCGCCTGCGCGTCGATCCGCGCCAGCACCGCCGTGTAGAGCGGGTAGGTCGGCATCGGCACGAGCACTTCCCCGCCCGGATCCACGAGCGCCGACAGCGCCAGCTCGATCGCCTCCGACGTGCCGGCCGTGATCACCACCCGATCCGGCCCGACCGGAAAGCCGCGGCCGGTCAGCTCGGCCGCCACCGCCTCGCGCGCCGGCAGGATGCCGACCGACGGGCCGTACCCGTTGCGGCCGTCACGCAGCGCCCGTTCGACCGCCGCCACCAGGTGGGGCGGCACCTGGAAGCCGAACGCCACCGGATCGCCGATGTTCAGATGGCGGACCGGCCGCCCCGCGGCTTCAATCTGCCGGGCTTCGGCTTCGATGTTCCGGATGGCGTACTGGAACCGGCTGACGCGCGCGGCGACCGGAAACGGGGATGTGACCCCGGTTGAGGGACCCATTGCCGCCCATCTTACGACAGTCCGGCCGCGGCTGCCGACTCGGGTGGTTTCCCCCCCAACTGGCGAGAAAATCTCAAATAGTGTAATAATTACGCGTCACGGCACAGCTTCAAAGCTGAACATTCGACCGGAATCGGCCGAAACCTCAGGAAGCTGTCGGCGCCGCCTTGGCAGGCGGCTTGATTAGACCTTATACATATGGCTCGGACCGCCATCGCCCTCATCTGGTCGTTGCTGCTGCTGGCGCCGGTCGTTTCGGCGGCCCAGCCGGCGGCCGTGGCGCCTCCTGCGTTCAAGGCGAGCGTCGAGCTGGTGACGGTCGACGCGGTCGTTCGCGACCGGCAGGGGCACCTCGTGAGCGGCCTGCGGAAGTCGGATTTCGAGGTGCTCGACGATGGATGGCCGCGGACGATCGAGGCGTTTCACGCCGATGACGCGCCGGCCAGCGTCGCGGTCGTCGTCGATACGAGCGGCAGCATGGAAGTGGCCGACAAGATTGCCCTGGCGCGCAGGGCGGCCACGGACCTGCTCGGCGACCTGGATCCGGCCACGGACCAGGCGGCGGTCTACACGTTCGACACGGCGCTGCGCGAAATCCGGCCGTTTGCGGCCCCTGGATCCCTGAAGGCGGCATTTTCGACGCTGAAGCCGTACGGGGCCACGTCGGTCTACGATGCCATTGCTGAGGCGGCGCGTCAGGTGGCCCGGCAGCCCCGGCCGCACCGGGCGGTGGTCATCTTCACCGACGGGTTGGACAACGCGAGCCGGCTGACGCCGCAGGCGGTCTCCGGGCTGGCCAGCTCGATCGACGTCCCGGTCTACGTGGTGGCGGTCGTGTCGCCGCTCGACCGCGCGGCAGTCGTGCAGGCGGCGAACTCTACGGCGTCGGCGGCGTCAACCGGCGTGTACGGCAAGGCGGCTGGCGCGCTGGAGGATCTGGCGCGCTGGACAGGCGGCGAGCTGTTCGTCGCGAGCGGACCGGACGAGGCCCGCGCGGCGATGCGGCAGGTCGCCGAGGAACTGCATCACCAGTATCTGCTGGCGTTCGAGCCGGGCCTGCGACCGGGCTGGCACCCGCTCGTCATCCGGACCCGGAATTCGCGGCTCACTGTTCGCGCCCGCGGGGGATATGTGGTGGGCACATCCCGCCCGACCGGTTAGACCTGATTCGACCAGTCGGGCATAGAGGAAGAAGAGGAGCGCATGATGCGAAAGTCATTGTTGGCGGTGTCGATCGTCTCGGTGGCGCTGGCCGGATCGGCCTGCGCCACGAAGGGGTACGTGAACCAGCAGATTCAGGACGTCAACACCAAGGTCGAGGGAGTGTCGAAGGCGGTCGAAGCGACCCAGGAGCAGACCAAGGCGAACGCGGCCAGGATCGACCAGGTCAACCAGAGCGCGCAGTCGGGCATCACGGACGCGAAGCAGTCGGCGAGCGAGGCCGGCCAGACGGCGCAGCAGGCGCAGACGGCTGCCGGCCAGGCGAACGCCGGGGTCACCGCGATCAACACCCGTGCGAGCCGGCTGGTGGCCGAGGTCGTGCTGAGCGAGGCCGAGGGGAGCTTCAAGTTCGGCAGCTCGGTGCTGCCCGAGGCCGCCATGGCCAAGCTCGACGACATGATGTCGAAGCTGAAGTCCGATCCGAAGCCGGTCTACTTCGAGATCGACGGATACACCGATTCGGTGGGCTCGGCGCGGTACAACAAGGAGCTGGGGCTCCGCCGGGCCGACGCGGTGCGTGACTACCTCTACACGAAGTATCAGGTGGCCCTGCACCGGGTCAGCGTGTTCAGCTACGGCGAAGCGGATCCCGTGGCGTCGAACAAGACGCGGGACGGCCGCGCGCAGAACCGGCGCGTGGTGATCCGGGTGGTCGAGTAGCGGCTCGCGCGCCTGGCCGCCGCGGGTGGCGGCGCCGGACGGCGGCGGTCGACTGAAGAATGAGGAGGCCGTTCGCGGCGACTGAGGGCGCCGCGAGCGGCCTTCGTGTTTCCGGCCGGCCCTTCGACGTCGCTCAGGGCGAGCCCCGGAGGGGGCGGCGGGCGGCGAGGTCACGCGCTCCGGCGTCGGGCCGCCCTTTTCTCGGCACCATGATGCGCGCCCAGCCGCCGGCGATGAGCGCGCTCACGTTGGTCATGACGGCCGGCCACTCCCACGTGTTCTGGTAGGCCAGGTACCGCGGGACCCACTCCGGATCGAACTTCTGCTTGTAGAAGCGCAGGCCCTGGAAGTTGTACCAGTTCTCGCCGTGCTGGAACAGCAGACTGGCGAGCCGCTCGCGCGCGTGCGCCCCCTGCAGCTGGCCGACGCTGGCGAGCGGCGCCATGCCCATGTTGAACCGGGCGTAGCCGTCGGCCTTCCCGTGCAGGAACAGCGACACGAACAGGAAGTCCATGATGTTCGATCCGGTGCCGCGGTACCGCATCAGATCGACCGACAGTTCCTCGTGGTGCGGCCCCGGCAGCAGGTTTGCGAAGGCGACGAGGCGCGGCTCGCCGCCGGCCGCCGGCAGCTCCTCGACGATCGCGCAGGGGAACCGGCGCAGGTAGGCTTCGTCGAAGAAGCCGATCGAGAACTGGCGTTCTCCGGTGCGCTTCGCCTCCAGCCACTCCCGCGACACTTCGGCGAGCGCCGGCAGCATCGGGGTGATGTCGGCGGGCGGGACGATCCGGAACGCCAGCCGGTCCCGCTCGGCCCGCCGGAGGATCTGCCGGTACATCTTGCCGGCGTGTCCGTCGAGCGTGACGCGGTCGAGGTGCACGCGCGCCTCTTCGCCGAGCTTGAAGAACAGGTAGCCCCGGTCGTGCAGCGGGGGGATCCATTCGAGCGAAATCTCGTAGAAGACCGGCGTCCGATCGAGCTCGCCGGCGAACGAAAACAGCGCGTTGAGGAAGTCGGCCCGCTCGCCGGTGCTGCGCACCGCCGGATCGGCGAACACCACCAGGTACGGCCCGGCGGTCCGGAACGGGCAGAGGCCGCGCTCGTCGTCGAAGAAGACCGCCTTGTCGCCGTTGGCGACGGTCAGCAGCGAAGTATCGTGGCCGATCCGGCCGTGCAGATCGAGCGCGCGGTCGATTTCCCGCTCGTCGAGCCGGGTGAACCGGACGGGCACGCGCAGCAGCAGGTAGACGCCGCCGATCGCGACGGCGAGCGCGAGCGTGCCGGCCGAGCGGAGGAAGCGCGCCCGCTGGAGCTGGTAGCCGAACCGCGTGAAGTGCAGGAAGGCGGCCGGGGTCAGGCGGAACGAGAACGCGCCGAACACGAGGAAGACGAAGAACGCCAGGGCCGCGAGGGTGAGGTCCCGCGGCTCGAACCAGTTGCCGTGGCTCTCGCGGTCGAACAGGGGCGACTGCGACCAGGCGGCGAGCGCGACGCCGCCGAGGATGGCCGCCTCCTCCCAGTCGAACGCCTTCAGGATGGCCGACGCGGCCGACAGGCCGAGGACGATGATCGTCGCGCCGAGGGCGACGCGGTAGCCGCGCGCCAGGCCGCGCGCCAGTACGAGCAGCAGCAGGCCGGTGAGCGCCGCCGTGATCGTGCTCGCTTCGACGAGCGGCAGCGGGATGATCTCCTGCGCGAGCAGCAGCCGCGCGTGCAGGGCGGGCGACGCCGTGCTCAGCAGGATCAGGACGCCGCCGGCGCCGACCAGGCCGGCGACGATGTGGCGCGCCAGCTCGATCCGGCGCGACGCCCGCCGCGTCGCCCACGACAGCAGCATCAGCGACGCCGCCGCCCACGGAATGATGTAGTAGATCGTGCGGTACGCGACCAGCGCCGCCGTCGACACGCTCACCGTCAGCGGCAGATGCGCGATCCAGAACGCGTCCGCGCTGCCGAAGCCGCCGGGCACGAGGCTCGCCAGGCCGATCGCCTGCCCGAGGAAGAACGACCGCAGCGTGTCGATGATCGACACGACCCGGCCGGTCGCCCGCAGGCACGCGAAGAACACGACGCCCGCCAGCAGCCAGTCGAACCAGCCGATCGCCGCCAGCGCGAGCGCCCCGCGCCAGCCGGTGTTCATGCCGCCGTAGCGCTCGATCCGCTCGATGATCCGGCGCCCGGCGTAGATGCCGGCGAACGTCAGCAGGAAGGCGAGGCCGGCCGGCGCGAGCCCGGCGCCGTGCAGCCCGGGCGGCAGGATCAGCGCCGCCAGCGTCCAGCCGACGAGGCCCGACATGAACGCGATCGTGATCGAGAGGACGCCGGTCTCCAGGTCCTCCAGCCGGTCGATGGCCGGCCGGTAGAGCCAGAAGCGGATGGCGGGGCCCGCGAACGGGCCGAGCGTCAGGAAGTTGCTCCACGCGAACGCGACGGCGCCGTACCGCCAGCGCTCGATGGCGCCCGAGCGCGTGGTCCGGAAGGCCGTCAGGTCGTAGAGCCCCATGACGGCGACGTTGAGCGCGGTGACCGCCGCCGCCAGCGCCAGCCACGCGCCGTCCATGCCGCGCATGGCGAGGCGCACGTCCGGCCAGTGCACCTGGTGGAGCGTCTCCCACGTCAGCGAGATGACGACGCCGAGCACCAGGAACGGGACGACGCGGCTGCCGTGGCCGATCAGCCAGACGGCCAGCGTCTTGAGGCGGGAACCCCGGCCTCGCGGCCGGGTGTCGGCCGGCTCGGTCATGGTCGTCCGGCGCCGGCCGGATGATGATCGCGCATGAACTGCACGATCGACCCGGCGAGCGCCGCGTAGTGGTCGCCGAAGTGGTGCCCGCCCCTCAGCCGCAGGACCCGGACGCCGGGCGCGTGCTCGAGGTCGGCGCAGCCGCTGTCCGTCTCCGCCGCCCCCTGGATGCACAGGGCCGGCAGGCCGGACGCCCTCACGGCCGGGGCCACCATCGTCCGGGGATGGATCTTCGGCTCGCGGATCCAGTCGAGCGGGTTGATCTCGAAGGTCGCGCTGAAGCCCGGCGCGAGCAGGACGAGCCCGCTGAGCGCCCTGCGCTCCGCCGGCGTCCACTCGCGGAGCGACACCGGCACGACCTCGGCGCCGAACGAATAGCCGCCGGCGAAAATCGGCTTGCCCTCGACGGCGAGCGTCGACACGATCGACCGCAGCAGCGAGGCGACCTCCGCCGGTGTCTTCTTCTGCCAGAAGTAGCGCAGGGAGCTGACCCCGACGACGCCGATGTTGTCGTGCATGAGCCGTTCGGACACGTTCTGATCGATCGACGCCCAGCCGCCGTCGCCCGACAGGAACACCATGAAGGCCTCGGGGGCGGCCGGCATCCGGAACTCGAACGGCACCCCCAGCCGCTTCAGCGACGCTTCGAGGGCGCCGATGGCGGGAGGCGGCGGCCGGCCCGGCACCGGCGTCCGCTCGGCCTCCTCCCAGAGGGCGTCGACCGCCCGATCGAGGGCGGGCGCCCAGCGGTCGGCCCGGGCGAAGCCGTGGCCGGTGCCGGGCACCTCGATGACGTGCGCGCGTGGCATGCCGGCGGCGAACCGGGCGATCGCGGCGGGCGGCGTCACGCGGTCTTCGGCCCCCTGCAGGACGTACCAGTCCTTCGGCAGCGTCCTGGACGGCGGCAGCGCGTTGTCGTGACGCGCCGCATTGTACCGCGGGAACCAGGTCTCGCCCCGGCAGACGGCGCGTGCGGCCGGCAGATCGGGCGAGAACGCCAGGCTGACGGCGCCGGCGAACGTGACGGCCGGCGCCGGGGCGAGGGCCGCGTAGACGGCCGCCGCGCCGGACGCGTAGCCGATCAGGACCGGCGGCGTGTACTGCGGCAGGTTCAGCAGGCGCTGCGCCTGATGCGACAGGAGCTCGAGGTCGGAGGCGACGTACCAGCACCCGCCGCGGCGCGCGGCCGCGCGGGCGAGCGGCGGATACGGAACGCCGATCACGATCATGCGCGGCGCCAGGTGCTCCGCGATCCTCGCCACGCGCGGCTCCCAGCCGCCGTCGCCGCTCACGACCAGGACGACACGCGTGGTCGGCTGCGCCGGGACGTACACGACCGTCCGGCCGACCAGCGGCAGCCGGAGGTGTCTGACCGCGAAGGCCGGCGCGGCGGCGGCGATCCGGCCGCCGGCCAGCAGGGCGGTCAGCGCGAGGCAGGTGGCCATGCGGGTCTGCGTCATGGGGCTCTTCCCGATCCGTGGCGGCGCCGCCCGGTCGCGCGCGCCGTCCTCTGCGTCAGGCCTTCACGAAGTGCCGCGCTTCGGCATCGTAGTCGAACAGCTCGGCGTAGCGGCCCCATTCGACCGCCGTGTCGAGCTGGCGCTCGGCCGACTTGCGCGAGAAGCGCCGGGGGATCGCCGCCAGGATCTGCTCGCGGGGCACCTGGCCGTTCTCGCTGGCGCCGAGCGCCGCGAGGATCGTCTGGAGCAGCGGAATCCGGCCCGCGCACTGGCGGAAGATCGCCTTGCGGGCCTTCTCCTCGGCATCGGCGATCTGCTGCCCGGCGTCGGTCAGATCGTATTCTCCCTTGTCCACGCGCGCGAGGCCGAGCAGCTCGGCGGCGTCGACCAGCGGCAGCAGGTCGTCGAGCTCGAGATGCAGCGCCTGGGCGAGCCGCGCCACATCGTCGGAGCCCGGGGTTTCGCGCATCGTTTCGATGAGCCCCATCAGGCGTCCGATCGTTGCGTGCGGCAATGGATGTCTGGATTCCATGGATGCTCCCTACACCATCACGGCATACAGCTGGTCGACGATCTCCCGGACGGCAGGGGCCGCCGGGCGCCGCGGCCGCGGAATGTCGATCACGAACTCGCCGGACACCGTGCCGGGATCGGCGCGCAGCGTGATGACCCGGTCGGCCATGTAGACCGCTTCTTCGATGGAGTGCGTGACGAGCAGGATCGTCTTGGTCGGGATATCGGGCGACTGCCAGAGATCGAGCACCTGATCGCGCAGCGTCTTCGCGGTCAGGACGTCGAGCGCGGAGAACGGTTCGTCCATGAGCAGGATGAGCGGCTCCTGGCAGAGCGCGCGGGCGAGGCCGACGCGCTGCTTCATCCCGCCGGACAGCTCCTTGGGAAACGCCCGCCCGTGGCCCTTGAGGCCGACGAGGTCGAGGTAGTGCTCGGCACGACGCAGCCGGTCGGGCAGCGGCACGTCCCGCGCCTCGAGCGGCAGCGCGACGTTCTCGGCCGCCCGGAGCCACGGCAGCAGCGCGAAGCTCTGGAAGACCATGGCGGTCGCGGGGTTGAGGCCGGTGACCGGGCGGCCGTCGCAGATCACCTCGCCGCCGGACGGGGCGATGAGCCCGGCGATGATCCGGAGCAGCGTCGATTTGCCGCAGCCCGACGGGCCGATCAGCGCGACGAACTCGTGCGCGCGCACCTCGAGATTGACGTCCTGGAGGACGGTGGCGGTGTCGTACCGCTTGGTCACGTTGACGACCGCCACCAGCGGCGCGCCGGCGGCGCCCCGGGCGTCAGTATTCAAGACGGTACCTTTCCGACGCCACCTCGTACAGCCGGCGCCACACCAGGCGGTTGAACATCGTGACGACCGCCACCATCGCCAGGATCGACAGGGTGATCATCTGCAGGTTGCCGTCGACGTAGGTGAAGCGGTCGAGCAGCGACCCGATGCCGAGCGTCGAATAGACGCGGCCGTTGGCCGTCACGTACTCGGCGATGATCAGCGCGTTCCAGCCGCCGCCCCAGGCGGTGATGCTGCCGGTGATCAGGCTCGGCATCGCCACCGGCAGGAAGAACCGGCGGAGGAACATCCAGTCGCCGACGTTCGACGCGGCCGCCAGCTCCCGCAGGTCCTCCGGCATGGCCTGGGCGCCGGCGACCAGGTTGAGCAGCAGGTACCACTGCATGCCGGTCAGGATGAGGACGATGGCGGCGACGTTCATGCTGAGGTGCAGCGCCACGATGGCGGCGACGATCAGCGGAAAAAAGGCGGTCGCCGGCATGCTGGCGACGATCTGCACGATCGGCAGGACGCGCGCCGAGCGCTGCGGGGACCGGCTCAGCCAGTAGGCGAGCGGCACGGTCCACGCCAGGCTGATCAGGTACGCGGCCACGAGGCGCAGGAAGCTGTAGAGCAGCGCGAGCGGGATCTGCGCCGCTTCCGGCGGCAGCGGGTGGGCCAGCGTCAGCGCCGTCCGCACGCCGCCGTACGCGACCGCGGCCGCGCCGGCGAGCGCCGCCAGGCCCAGCACCACGCGCGTCCCCGGCAGCGTGAACACGAACGAGAACACGGCGGCCAGCGTCCCGGCGACCCGCGCCGTGCCGTCCGCCGTCCGGAGCCAGAGCCGCCGCAGCAGCGGGGCGCGGCCGATCAGCGAGACCGCCGCCGGCGTGCCCACCGCTTCGGTGCGCGAGGCGAACTCGTAGCGGAACCGCCGGCTCCAGAATTCCAGCGGACTCCACACGAACAGGTGCAGCAGCACGATCACCGCCGCCAGCGTCCCGATGCCGGTCGTCGCCAGCCCCCAGTCCCCCCGCTCGATCGCCGTGCCGATGTAGCTCCCCAGCCCCGGCAGCAGGTAGCTCCGCGGGCCGACGGTGATCACCTCGCTCGCGATCAGGAAGTACCAGCCGGCCGCCCACGACATCATGCTGTTGTACGTCAGCCGCGGGACGCAGGCCGGCAGCAGCAGCCGCCGCCACCGCACCATCCCGGACGCGCCGCTCGTCCGCACGGCCGTCGTCAGGTCCTCGGGGATCGTCGTCAGCGATTCGTAGACGCTGAACGCGAGGTTCCACGCCTGACTGGTGAAAATCAGGAAGATCGCCGCCGCCTCGACGCCGAGGATGGAGCCGCGGAACAGGCGGATGAAGAAGAAGATGGCCGCCGGAAAGAACCCGAGGATCGGCACCGACTGCAGGATGTCGAGGCACGGCATGATGATCCGCCGCGCCCGCAGCGACGTCGCCGCCCAGTAGCCGACGATCAGCGAGAAGGCGAGCGACAGGACGTAGGCCGCCAGCATCCGGAAGAACGACCGGAAGGCGTACCACGGCAGGAGGCGGACGGCGAGGCTGAACCGCTCCTGGCTCTGGGGGAACGCCTGCGGCCGATCCAGGAAGAGGACCAGCACCAGCAGCGCGAGCAGGAACAGCGCGGCGACGTCGAGCGGACTGGCGCGGCGCGCCTGCGTGGGAGACCAGAAGGCCATGCGGTGTGCCGGACACGTCGGGCGGTCCCGCGCCGCCTCGCTGCAGGGAAGTGCTGCCGCCCTTTCTGTACCTCAAACCGCGGAAACGGTCCAGTCGCCCAGGCCGCCGCCCGGCCTCTGGTAGAATCCGGGGGCGTACCGCAGCCCTCTTTGACTGGATCATGCCATGTCTCGCACCCTGCGCACGGTGATCATTTACGTCGTCGCCGCGCTGGCGATCGGAGCGCTGGTGACGCAGTCCTCCCGCCTCGGCACCGGCCGCCGCGAGCTGCCGGGACCCGACGGCCGGACGACGCTGCTGCCCAACGGCTGGCGGCTCCAGCCGGCCGGCCGCGCCGTGACGCTGGGCAACATGCCGCTGGGGATGCTCGAGTCCCCCACCGGGCGCTACCTGGTGGTCAGCATGAGCGGCTACCTCCAGCCCGGGCTCGCCGTCGTCGACACCCGGCGGATGGACGTCGAGGAGCGGGTGACGCTCGAGAACGCGTGGCTCGGCCTCGCGTGGAATCCGGACGGCTCTCATCTGTACTCCTCGGAAGCCAACGCGAACGCCGTGCGCGAATTCACGTTCGCCGGCGGCATGGTGTCGGCCCGCCGGACGTTCGCCCTGCCGCCGGCGCAGGGGGACACGTTCGTCGGCGGGCTGGCCGTGTCGCCCGACGGGCAGGCGCTGTACGCCGTCCGCGTGTTCGCGCGCTCGCTGAGCCGGATCGATCTGAAAACCGGCGAGGTGACGAACACGGTCGACTTTCCCGTCGAGCCCTACACCTGCATCGTCTCGCCGGACGGGCGCACGGTGTTCGTCTCGCTGTGGGGCGGCGCGAAGGTCCTGATGTTCGACGCCGGCACGCTGGCGCCGGTCGGGGCGATCGACGTCGGCGAGCACCCGAACGCGATGGCGCTGTCGTCCGACGGGCGCCGCCTGTTCGTCGCCTGCGCGAACACCAACGCCGTCTGGGAGATCGACGTGCCGTCGCGGCGGGCCCTCGAGCAGATCGCCGTCGCGCTGTATCCCGACGCGCCCGACGGCACGACGCCGAACGGCCTGTCGCTGTCGCCCGACGGCAGGACGCTGCTCGTCGCCAACGCCGACAACAACGACGTCGCCGTGGTGGACGTGTCGAACCCGGGCGCGGCGCGGGTGCAGGGCTTCATCCCGACCGGGTGGTACCCGACCGACGTCCTGTTCAGCCACGACGGCCGCCGGATCTTCATCCTGAGCGGCAAGGGGCTGAGCAGCCGGGCGAACCCGGACGGGCCGAGCCCCAATCGCCGGCGGCCGGACGGGCAGTACACCGCCAACATGCTGAAGGGGACCGTCTCGGTGCTGGCGACGCCGGATGCGGCGGCGCTCGAGCAGTACACGAAGACCGTCTACGCGCTGACGCCGTACAAGGACGCGACGCGGCTGGCGCCGGCCGGCGCGCCGGCCGACTCGCCGATCCCGGCGAAGGTCGGCGGGTCCTCGCCGATCAAGCACGTGTTCTACATCATCCGCGAGAACCGCACGTACGATCAGGTGCTCGGCGACGTGCGCGAGGGCAACGGCGATCCGGGGCTGACGCTGTTCGGCGCGAAGGTGACGCCGAACGCCCATGCGCTGGTGCACCAGTTCGTCCTGCTCGACAACTTCTACGTCAATGCCGAGGTCAGCTACGACGGCCACGAGTTCTCGACCGCGGCCTACGCGACCGACGTCACCGAGAAGCTGTATCAGACGAATTACGCCGGCCGCGGCAGCCCCTATCTCGCGGAGGGGGTCGGCCCGAACCGCACGCCGTACGGCGACCTGGCAGCGCCGGCGGACGGCTACATCTGGGACGCGTGCCGGCGCGCGGGCGTGAGCGTCCGTGACTACGGCGAGTTCGTCCACGAGATGCGCGGCCCGCAGGGGAGCCCCGAAGGGCCGCGCGGCAACGCCGGCGCCGTGGAGGCCAGCGTTCCCGGCCTCCAGGGGCTGATCGATCCCGATTACCCGCAGTTCAACCTCAGGATCACGGACCAGCACCGCGTGGACGAGTGGACGAAGGAGTTCCGCGCGTTCGAACGGGACGGGAAGCTGCCGAGCCTGTCGATCATCCGCCTGCCGAACGATCACACGGCGTACACCGCGCCGGGCATGCCGACGCCGCGGGCGATGGTCGCCGACAACGACCTGGCGCTCGGCCGGATCGTCGAGGCGATCTCGCACAGCCGCTACTGGAAGGATTCAGCCATCTTCGTCGTCGAAGACGATGCGCAGAGCGGGCCGGATCATGTCGACGCGCACCGATCGGTGGCGCTGATCCTCAGTCCGTACGTCCGGCACGATGCCGTCGATCACACGATGTACACGACCGCCGGCATCCTGCGGACGATGGAGCTGATTCTGGGCCTGCCGCCGATGAGCCAGTACGACGCCGCGGCGACGCCGGCGTACAACGCCTTCCAGGCGACCCCCGACCTGACGCCGTTCACGCACCTCCCGGCGCAGATCCCGCTCGACCAGCGGAATTCGGCGCGGGCGTACGGCGCGGCGGTCTCGAAGCGGATGAACCTGGCCGAGGCTGACCGCGTGCCCGACCTCGAGGGGGACGAGATCCTCTGGAAGGCGATCAAGGGAGCGGCGTCGATCATGCCGCCGCCGCGGCATGCCGCATTCGTGCGCCCCGTCGCGGTCAGCGCACCGAGCCCTGAGCCCTGAGCCCCGAGCACTGAGTACTGAGCCCTGAAACTTGAGCTTGCTCTCGGCCGACCGAAGCGGCTATCCTGTGTCGTTCAAGATACAAGCAGACCGGTCCGGCTCCGGGCGAAGTGGCCGGGCCGTTTCCTTCCTCGAACGGGGGCTTCAATGGCTCCGAACGACGATCGGCATCCGGATGCGGGCGAACGCTCCGGCGTGAGCCGTCGCGCCTTTCTGAAGACGGTCGGCGTCAGCGGTGTGGCGGCGAGCGTGGTCGACGGTCTGGCCGAGGCGTTGCCGCACGCGCAGGGCGCCGGCGGTCCGCCGCCGATCGGGCCGGGCGCGGTGCCGATCACGCTGAAGGTCAACGGGCGGGCGATCAGCCTGCGCGTCGAGCCGCGGACGACGCTGCTGGATGCGCTGCGGAATCAGGCCGGCCAGACCGGCAACAAGCGGGTGTGCGATCGCGGGACGTGCGGCGCCTGCACGATGATCATCGACGGGCGGACGCACTATGCCTGCTCGACGCTGGCCATCGAGGCGCAGGGGCGCGAGATCCGCTCGATCGAAGGGCTGGCGCAGGGGACCGTGCTGCACCCGGTGCAGCAGGCGTTCGCCGAGGCGGACGGCTCGATGTGCGGGTTCTGCACGCCCGGCTTCGTCATGTCGGCGGTGGCGCTCCTCGAGCGCAATCCCCACCCGACGCCGGAGGAGGCGCGGAAGGCGCTCGACGGCAACATCTGCCGGTGCGGCACCTATGTGAAGGTGCTCGAGGCGACGCTGAAGGTGAAGGGGGTGTCGCGTGGCTGACGAACGCGGCCAGGTGCCGGAAGCGGCCGCCCCGGCCGTGGCCCAGGGCGAGGCGCACTTCGCGTGGCCGGCACACCCGACCTACATCGGCAAGGACATCCGGCGGCTGGACGGCCCCGAGAAGGTGTCCGGCCGGGCCAAGTACGCGTACGACATCCAGCGGCCGGGGATGCTGTACGGCCGGATCGTCCGTTCGCCGCATCCACGCGCGAGGATCGTCTCGATCGATCTCGCGGCCGCCCGCAGCGCGCCCGGCGTGAAGGCGGCGCTCGCGTGGGTCGAGCCGAACACGGTCGTGATGTTCCAGGGAGAAGAGGTCGCGGCGGTGGCCGCGGCGACCGAGGCCCAGGCGGGCGATGCCGCGCGGCTCGTGAAGGTGGAGTACGAGGTGCTCCAGCCGCTGACGAACACGGCGCAGGCGATGAGCCCGGACGCGCCGAAGGTGTTCGATGGCGGGAACGTCCGCGAAGGGGCGGCCGAGGAGACGGGCGATCTGGCGGCCGGGTTCAAGGCGGCCGCGCACCTCGTCGAGGCGGTGTACTCGACGCAGGTGCAGACGCACGTCTGCCTGGAGACGCACGGCTGCGTCTGCGAGTGGGAGGGCGACAAGCTGACCGCGTGGGTGTCGACGCAGGCGGTGCACGGCACGCGCGAGGGCTTCGCGCAGGCGCTGAAGATCCCGCAGGCCAACGTCCGGGTCATCACCCAGTACATGGGCGGCGGCTTCGGCAGCAAGTTCGCGCCGGACGCGCAGGGGCTCATCTGCGCGAAGCTGGCGCAGGCCGCGCGGGCGCCGGTCCACCTGCTGCTGGACCGCAAGGAAGAGCACCTGGCGACCGGCAACCGGCCGTCGGCGCACGCGAAGATCCGCGCCGGCGTGTCGGCCGACGGGATGCTGACGGCGTTCGACGGCCAGACGTGGGGCACGGGAGGCGCCGGCGTGGGCGCGGGGTTCCCGCTGCCGTACATCTACCAGTTCCCGAACCGGCGCCGGCGGCACTCGGACGTGTACATCAACGCGGGCGGCGCGCGCGCGATGCGCGCGCCGGGGCATCCGCAGGGCTGCTTCATCACCGAAATCCTGATGGACGAACTGGCCGACAAGGCCGGGCTCGATCCGCTCGAATTCCGGATGAAGAACCTGCCGCCCGACGCGCCGGACGCCCGCTGGCGCGAGTACTTCCCGATCGCCGCGAAGCAGTTCGGCTGGAGCCGGCGGCATCCGACCGGCGATCCGACCCCGGGGCCGATCAAGACCGGCGTCGGCTGCTCGGCGAACCGGTGGGGCGGCGGCGGGCGCGGCAGTCACGCGCACTGCGAAATCCTGCCGGACGGCGGCGTGATCATGCGGTGCGGCACGCAGGATATCGGGACCGGCACCCGCACGCTCGTGTCGATCGTCACGGCCGAAACACTGGGGCTGCCGATCGCCGCGATCCGGACGGAGATCGGCGACAGCCTCTACCCGTTCAGCGGCGGCAGCGGCGGCAGCACCACGGCGGCGTCGGTGACGCCGGCGATCCGCGTGACGGCCGTCAAGGCGCTCGACGCGCTGAAGGAGCACGTGGCGCCGACGCTCGGGGTCGCCGCCGCGGACCTGGTGGCGGAGGAGGGGCGCCTCTTCGCGCGGAACGCGCCGTCGAAGGGGCTGACGTGGAAGGAGGCGTGCCGCCTGCTCGGCACCGAGCCGGTGTCGGTCGACGGCCAGTGGCAGCCCGGGCTGTCGGCGAGCGGCACGACCGGCGTCCAGATGGCGGAAGTGCAGGTGGATACCGAGACCGGCGTCACGAAGGTCACGCGGGTCGTCTGCGTCCAGGACTGCGGCCTCATCATGGACAGGCTGACCGCCGAGAGCCAGGTGATCGGCGGCATCATCTTCGGCATGGACTTCGCGCTGTTCGAGGATCGCATCCTGGACCGGAACACCGGCCAGATGGTGAACCCGAACATGGAGTGGTACCTGCTGGCCGGCATGTCCGACATCCCGCGGATCGAGGCGACGCTCGTGGATCAGCCCGAGCGCGGCGTGATCGGGCTCGGCGAGCCGCCGGCGGTCGCCACCGCCGCGGCGATCGGCAACGCCATCGCCAACGCGATCGGCGTGCGGCTGCGCAGTCTGCCGATGACGCCCGCCCGGGTGCTGGCCGCCCTCGAACAGGAACGGGCAGGAGGGACGCGGTGAAAGCGTTCAGCTACGTCGACGCCCGCAGTGAGAAGGACGCCCTCGCGTCGCTGGGGACGGAGCGCAACCGGATCCTCGCGATTGGCGGGGGGATGGATCTGCTCGGCCTGATGAAGGACTACATCGTCACGCCCGAGCGGCTGGTCAACGTCAAGACGCTCGACGCGACGATCGCCCGGACGCCGGACGGCGGCATGCGGATCGGATCGGCCGTGAAGCTGATCGACATCGTCGAGCACGCCGGGATGGGGCAGATGTATCCCGCCCTGGTCGAGCTCGCCGATCAGATCGGGACGCCCCAGATCCGGCATGCCGGCACCGTCGGCGGCAATCTCAACCAGCGGCCCCGGTGCTGGTACTTCCGGAACGAGGAGTTCCACTGCCTGAAGAAGGGCGGGGCGACCTGCTTTTCGGTGAACGGCGAGAACCAGTTCCACGCCATCTTCGGCGACGGGCCGTGCCATATCGTCCATCCGTCGAGCCTGGCGGTCGCCTGCGTCGCCTACGGCGCGACGTTCCGGATTGCCGGACCGTCGGGCGTCCGCGACGTCGACGCCGGGCAGTACTTCCAGATGCCCGACCACAACCTGTACGGCGAGAACGTGCTCCAGCCGAACGAGCTGCTGACGCATGTGACGCTGCCGGCCCCCGGCCAGGTGAAGAGCGCGAGCTACGAGGTCCGGTTCAAGCAGGCGCACGACTGGCCGCTCGCCTTCGCGTCGGTGGTGCTCGCGATGCAGGGCGACACGATCCACTCCGCCCGCGTGGTGATGGGGGCGGTGGCGCCGGTGCCGTGGCGGTCGCACGAAGCCGAGCAGGCGCTCGCCGGCAGGACGATCAGCGAGGAGACGGCCGACCGGGCCGGACAGGCGGCGGTGCGGCCGGCGAAGCCGATGAGCGGCAACGCCTACAAGATGCGCGTCGCCCGCACCGCGGTCGCCCGCGCCATTCTGAAGGCCGGCGGCCTGAAGACGGCGTAGCCGCGCGCGCCCGGCGTCGTGAGATGAGTCAGCAGAGGATGGGCTCCATGGAACATCCAGCACCCGCGTCCCGTCTCGTCAACGCGTCCCACTGCGCGAATCTCCGGCACAAGGGGATGTACGTCACGTCGGCCCCCGATCCCCGCGAGCACGCGTTCTACGACGCGTACGACGCGACCG
>DATLRO010000106.1:0-5015 GCA_035534615.1 Vicinamibacterales bacterium | reverse complement strand
TCGTACTGCAGCTCGCTCGTCACCAGCGTCCGGATGCTCTCGACCTCGTGATCCGGAATGGCCGCCGGCTGCCCGTCGAACGAGACGATCTTCACGACGCCGGTGCACTTCAGCACCGACAGCGTGTCGGTCGGGTCGAAGCGCGCGAAACAGTACCCGGGAAACAGCGGCCAGTCGACCCTCTTCCGCCGGTCCTTCCAGCGGCTCCAGCGGGTAATCGTCGGGAGGAACGCCTCGACCTGCTTTCGCTGGAGCTGCTCGCGCACCACCTGCTCGTGCCGCGACCGCGTCCAGATCGCGTACCAATGCGCGGCGCCCGGCCGCTCGATCGGCCGGATCAGACCAGCCGCAGGATCGCCGGATCCACCAGCCTCCCGCATCGGGCTGAAATACGGGCCTGCAGCCGAACCCGGAAAAGGACGGGACAGGGTCACAGGGCTCCTGATCGGAGTGAGGCCGCCGCGTCAGGCTCCCGTCCGCTACGAGGAGGACGACAGGGGGCCCATCAGGGCCTGGTCGCCCTGCTTCAGCCCTTCTTCGTACGCCTTCTCCAGCGGCGCGTTCTCCCACTGGATGATCGCCTGGGAGCGGAGCTTCTTCAGGTAGGCCGCGAACGCTTCCTGCCGCTTCTTCGTGAACACGCGGCCGCTGATCTGCTCGCGCGCCTTGTCGAACGGCGTCACCTTCGCCGGCGTCCGGGACACCAGCTGCAGGATCTGGTACCCGCGCGGCGTCCGCAGGATCGGCGTGACGTCCCCCGGCTTCATGTCCGCCAGCAGCTTCTGGATGCCGGCCGACAGGTCGGGCACGTTGAGCGGCCCGATCAGGCCGGCGTTCGCCTTCGACGGCGAGTCCGACTCGGCGGCGGCCGCCTTCTCGAACGACTCCTGCCCCGACATGATGCGCTTGCGGATCTCCTCCGCCTTCGCCTTCGCCGCATCGTCCGCGCCGACGCTGATCGTCTTGCCGGTGTCCGGCACGGCCACGAGGATCTCGCGCAGCGTCACCTGCGGCGGCGCGGTGAACGCCGCCAGATGCGACTCGTAATACTGCTTCGCCTCCTGATCCGACACGGCGATGCGATCGAAGACCTCGTTCTGCTCGACCCGCGTCATGAGCATCTGGTTCTCGAGGGAATCGCGCAGGTCGGCCATCGTCATGTGCTCCTGCTTGAGCGCCTCGTCCCACTGCGCCTGGGTCTCGATGTGATTGCTCTTCTTGATGTTGTCGACGATGGAGTTGAACTGATCGTCGGTCAGGGCATAGCCGAGGTCTTTCCCGCGCTGGACCAGCAGCAGCTCGTCGACCGCCTGCACCAGGAGCTGCGGCGTGATTTCATCCAGCGCCTTCTTGAGCGCCGCGTTCTTCGGATCGACCTTCGGGTCGAACTCCTCGCCCTTCTGGCGGAGCGCCGCGAACTGCCGCGCTTCGAGGTCGGTCTTCGTGAAGATGTCGCCGTTCACCTTCACGATGATCGCCTGGATGATGTCGGCGCGGGCCGTGACCACGCCGGTCGCCAGCGCCAGCAGCCCCACCACCAGCCCCGTGCCGAGCCGGCGGGTCGTCGTGAACGTCCTGCGGTTCTTCATAAGATCTTTCCTCGGTGCAAGTATCACCGTATCAACATTCTATCCGCGATCCTGCAGGTCGCTCAACAACGCCCCGACCCGGGCGAACAGCCCGTCTTCGGCCCGCGGATCCTCGCCGGCCGGCTTCAGGATCGCTTCCTTCGTGAAGCCGGGGCGCACCTCGCCGGTCTGGGCCCGGGTGGTCCACCAGGAAGCGCCGGGCGGTCGGGCGCCCGGGCCGAGCTGACCGCGAGTCCGCCGAAGCGGTTGCGGAGGCGGAAGCTCGGCGCCACGAGGACCGCGGGGTGGGCTCGAGCGCTCGGCGCCATGGCCGCCGGCCCGCAGGTCGAGCTTCAGCGACGCGGGCGGCACGAGCGTCAGCTCGCGGCGCTGGCGGACGAGCGCGACCAGCCGGGTGGGGTCGACCTTCGCCTGCGCCCTGAACTTCAAGACGACGACCTGGCCTTCGCGGTCGATCGACTCGACGCCGAGCCGCTCGGCCATGATCCGCAGGCGGGCGTAATCGCCGAGGTTCAGGACCGAGTCGGGCAGCGGCCCGTAGCGGTCGCGCAGCCCGTCGAGCCCCCGCGCCAGCTCGTCCTCCGACCGTGCGCCGGCGATCTGCCGGTACACCATCAGCCGCTGGTTCATGTCGGGGACGTAGCGGTCGTCGATCCGCAGGTCGACGTGCAGGTTGACGGTCGCACGGGTCTCGTCTTCGAGCTCTTCCCCCTTCAGCTGCCGGACGGTCTCCTCGAGCAGCTTCATGTACATCTCGAAGCCGATCGCCTCGATGTGCCCGCTCTGCTCGCCGCCGAGCAGGTTGCCGGCGCCGCGGATCTCGAGGTCGAGCGCCGCCACGCGGAAGCCGCTGCCGAGGTCGCTGAATTCCCGGATGGCCGCCAGCCGCTTCTTCGCGATCGACGACAGCACGTCTTCGGGCGGAATCAGCAGGTAGGCGTACGCCGGCCGGTCGGATCGCCCGACGCGGCCGCGCAGCTGGTAGAGCTGGGACAGGCCGTACCGGTCGGCGCGATTGATGATGATGGTGTTGACGTTCGGGATGTCCAGGCCGTTCTCGATGATCGTCGTCGCCAGCAGGATGTCGAACTTGCGCGCGACGAAGTCGAGCATCGCCTGCTCCAGCGCCTCCTCGCCCATCTGGCCGTGCGCGACGACGACCCGCGCCTCGGGGACGAGCCGGGCGATGAGGTTGCCGATCGAGAAGATCGACTCGACCCGGTTGTGGACGACGTACACCTGGCCGCCGCGCGCCAGCTCGTTCCGGATCGCCCGGGCGATCACCTGCTGGTCGAACTTGACGACGTTGGTCTGAATCGACAGCCGGTCCTTCGGCGGCGTCTCGATGATCGACATGTCGCGGATGCCGACGAGCGACATGTTGAGCGTCCGGGGAATCGGCGTGGCGGTCATCGTCAGCACGTCGACCCTCCGGCGGAGCTGCTTGATCCGCTCCTTGTGCGCGACGCCGAAGCGCTGCTCCTCGTCCACGACGAGCAGGCCGAGGTCGCGGAACTGCACGTCCTTCGACAGCAGGCGGTGCGTCCCGACGATGACGTCGACCCGGCCGAGGGCGAGGTCGGCGAGGGTCGCCTTCTGCTCGGTCTTCGTCCGGAACCGGCTGATCATGTCGATCCGGACCGGGAACCCGGCGAAGCGCTCGCTCAGCGTCTTCTGGTGCTGGAACGCCAGCACGGTGGTCGGCGCCAGGAACGCCACCTGCTTGCCGTCCATCACCGCCTTGAACGCGGCGCGCATCGCCACTTCCGTCTTGCCGTACCCGACGTCGCCGCACAGCAGCCGATCCATCGGCGACGGGCTCTCCATGTCGCGCTTGATGTCGGCGATGGCGGTCTTCTGATCGGGGGTCAGCTCGTACTCGAACGCATCCTCGAATTCCTGCTGCCACCGCGTGTCCGGGCCGAACGCGTAGCCCGGCACGGCCTTCCGGGCGGCGTACAGCTTGAGGAGCTCCTCGGCCATGTCGCGCATCGCCTTGCGGACGCGGGTCTTCGCCCGCTCCCACGAGGCGCTGCCGAGCCGGTCGACCGGCGGCCGCGACGCGCCGGTGTACTTCTGCACGAGATCGAGCCGCTCGACGGGGACGAACAGCTTGTCCTCCCCCGCGTACCGCAGCTCGAGGAACTCCTGCACGGCGTCGCCGACCGTGATCTGCTTGAGCCCGACGAACGCGCCGATGCCGTGGTCGACGTGCACCACGAAGTCGCCGACCTTCAGGTCCCGCAGGTCGGACAGGAACGCCCGCGTCGCCGACCGGCGCCGGTCGGGGCCGCGCCGCTCCTCTTCGAAGACGTCCGCCTCGGCGTAGATCTGCAGCGCCGCCGCCGGCAGGCGGAAGCCGTGCGACAGCGCGCCGGTCGTCAGCAGGACGCTCGCGTACTGCGTCGCCTCCGCCTCGTCCATCGACGCGCCGCGCAGCTCGTAGTCCTTCAGCAGATCGACGATCCGCTCCGCGCGCCCGGCGGTCGCCGCCACGAACAGCACGGTGTCGCCCGCCTCGCGCCGGCGCCGCACCTCTTCGATCCACCCGCCGATCCGCCCGCGCAGCTCCACGGCCGGCTGACACGCGATGTGCCGGACCGCGGCCGGCAGCGCCGGCGTCGGCCCGGCGTCCGGCGACTCCGGGCCGCCGGCCCCGAGCACGTCCAGCACCACCGCCTCGTCCAGCCGGTGCTGCACGGCCGCCCAGTCGGCGAACAGCTCGGCCGGTGCCGCCACCTCTTCCCCGCGCGCCACCGCATCGTCGTAGCTGCGCTGCACCTGATCGAGGAAGCGGGCGGCCTGCACGTCGACTTCGTCGCGCGCCGAGACGATGACCGCGAGCTGGCGCGTGCGGAGGGCGTAGTCGAAGACGGTCGCGCTGAGCTGCCGCGCCAGCGCGGGATCGGCCGATCCGCGGCCGCCGAACGATTCCCGCAGCGGCACGACGGCGAGCCGGTCGACGGCGGCGGTCGAGCGCTGGGTGGCGGGATCGAACCGGCGCATCGATTCGATCGTGTCGCCGATGAATTCCAGCCGGACCGGCTGCGCCTCGCCGGCCGGGAACAGATCGACGATGCCGCCGCGCACGCAGAACTCGCCGTGCGCGTCGACCGGATCCTCGCGCGTGAAGCCGGCGTCCACCAGGAGGTCGGCCAGGTCGGTCGGGCCGACGTCGAGGCCGGGCGCCAGATCCAGCGACGCCGCGAGCAGCCGCTCGGGCGAGGTCAGGCGCGGCAGCAGCGCGGCGGCCGACGTGACGAGCACGCGCGCCGCCCCGGTCGCGACGGCGTGCAGCGCGCGGGCGCGGGCCGACGCCACCCCGAGGTGCGGCGCCAGGCCGCGGTAGGGATCGATCTCGTGCGACGGAAACGGCAGGACGCTCCGGTCGAGCGCCGCCTCGGTCAGCCCCTCCATCGCGCCGAA
>DATLRO010000105.1:0-3109 GCA_035534615.1 Vicinamibacterales bacterium | reverse complement strand
TCCCGCGAAGGCGGGGGTTCGGGGCAGAGCCCCGAAATGAAAGACGGCTGCGGGCGGTGCACCTCCTGCACCCGCATCGCCCGCCGCGTGCATCCCGACGTCGTCTGGCTCGAGCCGGACGAGGCGGGCGCGATCGGCATCGACGCCGTGCGCGCCGTGCTCGATCAGGTCGCGTACCGGCCGTTCGAAGCGCGCCGCCGCGTGGTCATCGCAGACGAGGCGGATGCGCTCGGCACCGCGGCGCAGAGCGCGCTGCTGAAGACGCTGGAGGAGCCGCCGCCCGCGACCGTCTTCATTCTCGTCTCGTCGCGGCCCGACGCGTTGCTGCCGACCGTCCTGTCCCGGTGTCCGCGGCTCCGGTTCCGGCCGCTGACCATCGTCGAGCTCGCGAAGGCGCTCGCCGACCGCGGGTACGCCGAAGCCGAGGCGCACGCCGTCGCGGCGATCTCGGACGGCAGCCTCGGCCGCGCGCTCGAGGCCCGGGCGGGCGATCTGCTCGAAGCCCGCCAGCTCGCCGGCGAGGTGCTGGCGAAGGTCGCGCGGACGGCCAACGCGCGGGATCGGCTGGAGCAGGCCAAGGTGCTGACGGCCAAACGCGGGGGATCGGCCGCATCCGATCGCGATCAGCTGTCGGCGTACCTGCGGGCGATGGCGTCGCTGCTGCGGGACGTCGAGCTGCTGGCGACCGGCGCGGACGAGCGGGCGCTCGCCAACGCCGACGTGCAGGGCGATCTCGATCGACTCCGTGACGCCTACGCCGGCGGTCGCAGCCGCGAGGCGTTCGTGGCCGTGGACCGGGCGATCGCCGCGCTGGACCGGAACGCGAGCGCGAAGATCGTCGCCGACTGGCTGGTGCTGCAGATCTGAGGAACGTCGTAGCGCCGAGCTTCAGCTCGGCCCGTCTCGAGCACTGAGCCCCGAGCCCCGAGTACTGAGCCCCGAGCCCCGAGCATGCCCCTTCCTCGCATCGCCATCACCGTCGGCGACCCCGCCGGGATCGGGCCCGAGATCGCTGCCGCCGCCGTCCGGTCGCCCGACGTGCGCGCCGTCTGCGAGCCGGTGCTCTATGGCCCCGGGCCGGCCGTGTCGTTCGTGCCGGGCGTGCTCACCGGCGAAGCCGGCCGCGCCTCGTACGAGGCAGTCGTCCGGGCGGTCGACGATGTTCGGAGCGGCCGGGTCGCGGCGATGGCGACTGCCCCGATCAACAAGGAGGCCTGGGCGCTCGCCGGCCTCCCGTGGAAGGGGCACACCGAGCTGCTCGCGCACCTGACCGGCGCCGCGCAGGTCGCGATGATGTTCCATTCGGACGCGCTGCGTGTCGTCCTGGCGACCGTGCACGTCGCGCTGGCCGACGTGCCGGCGCTGCTGACGCGCGAGCTCGTCGAATCGACCATTTCGCTGACCGCGCGCGAGCTGCCGCGGTTCGGCTATCCGGCGCCGCGGCTGGCCCTCGCCGGCCTCAATCCCCATGCCGGGGAGCACGGCGTGATCGGCCTCGAAGACCAGGCCGTGCTGGTGCCGGCCGTGGAGGCCTGTCGTGCGCGCGGGATCGACGTGACCGGGCCGCTGCCGGCCGATACCTTGTTCGTCCAGGCCGTTCGGGGCCGGTTCGACGCGGTGATCGCCTGCTACCACGACCAGGGGCTGATTCCCGTGAAGCTCGTCGCCTTCGGGCAGGCGGTGAACGTGACCCTCGGGCTGCCGATCATCCGGACGTCGGTCGACCATGGCACCGCGTTCGACATCGCCGGCCAGGGGAAGGCCGACCCGTCGAGCATGATTGAAGCCGTCAAGCTGGCGGCCAAGCTGGTCAAGAATGGATCGTGACGGGGCTCGGGATTCGGGGCGGAGCCTGCATGCAGGCGGGACCGGGCAAAGCCCGGCGGCCCGCCATAGCGCTTCCCGCGAAGGCGGGGGTTCGGGGCGGAGCCCCGATAAGACATGACCGAGAACGCAGAACGCCGGAAGGCGGAGAAGAACGTCGCCGAGAACCGGAAGGCGTTCCACGACTACCACATCCTCGAGACGTTCGAGGCGGGCGTGGCGCTGGTCGGGACCGAGGTGAAGTCGATCCGCGAGGGGCGCGTGAATCTGCGCGACAGTTTCGCCCGTGTCGTGGATGGCGAGGTGTTCGTGTACAACGTGCACATCAGTCCGTACAGCCACCGCGGGTACGCCGATCACGAGCCGCTGCGTCCGCGCAAGCTGCTGCTGCATCGATCGGAGATCCGCAAGCTCGTCGGCAAGACCGTCGAGCGCGGCATGACGCTGGTGCCGATCCGGATGTACTTCAAGGACGGCCGGGTGAAGGTGGCCCTGGGGCTGGCGAAGGGGAAGAAGGACTACGACAAGCGGGAGACGATCAAGCGCCGCGAAGCCGACCGGGAAACGCGCGCGGCCATGAAGACGAGAAGGTGAAGCCTCATTGCTCATTCCTCATTCCTTCATGTAACCTGACCCTCCGGAGCGGCCATGTCCACGATGAAAGTCCCGTTGCTCGACCTGCAGGCCCAGTTCACCCCGATGCGAGACGAGGTGCTGGCGGCCATCGTCCGTGTCTGCGACAGCCAGCGGTTCATTCTCGGCCCGGAGGTCGAGGCGCTCGAGCGCGAGCTGGCGGCGCTGCTCGAGGTGGAGCACGCGATCGGCGTGTCGTCCGGCACCGACGCGCTGCTGGTTGCGCTCATGGCGCTCGAGCTGCAGCCGGGCGACGAAGTGATCACCACGCCGTTCTCCTTCTTCGCCACCGCCGGCTGCATCGTCCGGCTCGGCGCGCGGCCGGTGCTGGTGGACATCGACCCGGTCACCTTCAACATCGATCCGGCACGCATCGAATCGGCCATCACGCCGCGCACGAAGGCGATTCTGCCCGTTCATCTGTTCGGTTTGTGCGCCGACATGGACGCGATGCTCGACGTGGCCGGCCGTCATGGCCTGGCGGTCATCGAAGATGCCGCGCAGGCGATCGGCGCCCGCTTTCACGGACGATCGGCCGGCAGCCTCGGCACCGCCGGCTGCTTCTCGTTCTTTCCGAGCAAGAATCTCGGCGCGTTCGGCGACGGCGGGCTGGTGACGACGAACGATGCGGCGTTGGCGGCGCGGATCCGGA
>DATLRO010000104.1:0-2150 GCA_035534615.1 Vicinamibacterales bacterium | reverse complement strand
GTCGCTGACGATCGGCGTACCGTCGACATTGACATGTTCGCTGTTCAACTCCGCGAAGGCCTCGGCGAGCCCGGGGAACATGCCGGCCGCCATGGCCATCTGGCCGGCCGGGACGCCGGCGGCGTACGGCCCGGCGATCTGCTTGAAGTACCGGATGTTGAAGGCCGCCACCTCCTGCATGGCCGCGACGCCGGGTGTCAGCCACAAGTCGTCCGTGAGGACGATGCCGCCCCCCTCTTCGAGCGTCTTGCCCTTCTCGCGGACGGTGACCGTGGCGATGACCTCGCGGCAGGCGAAGCCGTTGATCGTCTTCCGCTGCCCCGTGTCCTTCGCGTCGAAATCGGCCTCGTATTCCTTCCGGGGCTCCCGCGAGCTGGACGCCCGGTCCTTCGACGCGTTCTCCTCGGCGCGCTTCCGGTCCTCTTCCATCTGCCGGCGCAGTTCGGCGAAGGTGGTCACGCGGTAGGTCCTGTGGCGCAGATCGAGGTCGTAGATCTTCTCCTCGGCGAGATCGATGAGGTGGGCGGTGTCGCCCGTCGTGCTCATCTGGCGGTCGCCCTTCACGGCCACTGAGGTCTCGACCCCCTCGCGTGCGGCCTTGCCGCCGAACATCTTCACCATGCGGCCGAGCGTGCCGCCGAATTCGACGTGGGTCTTCTCGTTCGTCTTCACATCGGCGCGTGCCGCTCCGGCCGACACGACCAGCAGCGCGATCAGAACGGCCACGACCCGCCGCATCCTGTGCTTCACATCCATCGCGTCCCATCCTCCATCGGCCGTCGGTCGGACCGGCGGGAATCGGGCGAGACCGCCGACGTGACGGATCTGCCGGCCCTCGACCAGTTCCGGCAGGCGTCTGCGATCGCGTACTGGACGGCGATACCGGCCGGCCATTCGACCTCGCTGTTTCTCGTCGTCGTGGGCTTGAAGAACGCCACCGGCCGCCTGTTCAGCGGCCAGCGCGACGTGCCCGGTGGATCGGTGGCGTCGCTGACGGCGACCGCGAAGGACCTGGGAGGCGAGGCGGGCCGGCAGATCGCCGGCCAGTTCTACTGCCTGGCCCTCTCCGAACACCGCGTCACCATCGACTACAACCGCACCGAGGAGCGGCGGCATCCGTTTCAGGCGAAGGTGACGGATCTGGCGGGCACGCCGGTCTCGGGCCGGCCGGTGTCGTTCCAGGTGGCGTCGGCCGGAGGCTCGGTCTCGCCCGGGAGCGGCAACACGGCGGGCGGCACGGCCGGCACGGTCTTTCAGATGCAGCAGCCGGCGAACAATCAGCTCACCGCCTCGATGCAGCCGCCGCACCAGGGCGAGTTGCGCGACGGTCGACCAACCCTATTCACTGACCTACGACGCCTCGGTCACGGCGACGCCGATCGACGGCAACGATCGCCATCTGCGCGTGGACGTCGAAGGCTGGGCCCAGAACGTGCCGACGAAGGGTGGCGGCGGCACGGGTGTGGTCACCTTCGCCCCAGGCAGCTTCTGGGAGACGATGCAGACCATGGCCCGGAAGATGGCACAGTCGGGACTGGTCCCGGCGTCGCCCGGCGACGCCGCCGCGCTGCAGAATCCGGCGACGGTCACCCTGCCGCCCGATCAGCCGGGGAGCGCGTACTTCAAGCTGGAATTCCGCGTCACGCTGCCGGATCCCTCGGCGCACCAGACGAGGCTCGCCCCCTTCGAGGTGACCGGCTCCGATGAACTGGGCGGCTATGACTACACCGTCGGCGGCCAGATCGGCCTGAGCGGTTCCCCGCCGCGGCAGTGAGGTGTCGCGCCGGACGTTGGCCCCGGGGCTCGGGCGGAGAGAGGCCGAGCCGACCGCCTTCGCCAAGGCTCCGGCGCGCCCGCCCCGGCTTCGGCGGAGGCGGAAGCCCGGCGCGACGAAGAGAGGCCGACCTGACGCTCGGCGCCACGAAGGCGCTGCAAGCGCCCGAGCCTCACGTCGTGGCGCGCGACGAGGCCGGGGTCGTGTCGCCGACCACCGCGATGACGATGGTGGTGAGAATCAGCGTCGGCGCCCAGACGAGCGCCAGCGCCTCGAAGCCGATCCGCTCGAACAGGAACCCGCCGATCGCCGGTCCGGCCAGCAGCCCGCAGGCCCAGGCGACGTTGTAGACGCCGTAGGCGACGCCGTACGCCCG
>DATLRO010000103.1:0-5232 GCA_035534615.1 Vicinamibacterales bacterium | reverse complement strand
TCGTGCTGGGGACGCACGGGCGCGGCGCCGTGGCGCACATGTTCCTGGGCAGCGTCGCCGAGCGCGTCGTGCGGAAGGCGCCGTGCCCGGTGCTGACCGTGCGGCATCCCGAGCACGAGTTCGTCCAGCCGTGACCGGCCGCCCGGCCGCCTCGCCGCGCCGATCAGCCGCCGAGCGGCCTGGCGCGGGCGAGGTCCAGCAGCTCGACGACCTCCGCGTCGGACGTCTGCGAGAAGTCCGTGTACCAGGCGCCGACGGCGTCGAACCACGGCGGCACCGCGACCGCCACCACGTCGTCGGCCTCCTGCGCGAGCTGAGCGACGGCCTGGCGCGCGGCGACGGGAACCGCCACGACCACCCGGGCGGCGCCCCGCCGCCTGGCCCAGGCGACCGCGGCGCGCATCGACGCGCCGGTCGCCAGGCCGTCGTCGACGAGGACGGCGGTCCGGCCGGCCGGATCGAGGGGCGGGCGGTCGCTGCGATACCGCCGTGCCCGCCGCTCGAGCTCGCGCGCCTCCTGCGCGGCGAGGGCGTCGAGCGCCGGCGGCGTCACGCCGAGCTGCCGCACGAGATCGGCGTTCAGCACCCGGACGCCGTCCGGCGCGAGGGCGCCGAGGGCGAGCTCCGGCTGGCCCGGGGCGCCCAGCTTCCGCACCACCAGGACGTCCAGCGGCGCGCCGAGCCGGACGGCGACCTCGTAGGCGACCGGCACGCCGCCGCGCGCGAGCCCGACGATGACGGCCGGCGCCGCGGCCGGCCCGCGGCCCGCGAGCGCGTCGGCCAGCCGGCGTCCGGCGTCCCGGCGGTCACGGAAGCCGTCGACTTGCATCGCTGCCCTTCCGGAAGAATACTCAGGTCATGCCCGCCGCGGGCGCCCGGTGGGCCGTCGGCGGCCCCTCGTTTCCCTTGCGGAGGCCGACTATGGCGGCGCGCCGGTCGTTCGTCGACTATCTGATCGCGGTGTCCGAGCGCACGGCGGTGCGCGACGGGCGGCCGTCCCCGTTCGGCGCCCACGCGCACGGCGCCGGCGTGAACTTCGCCGTGTTCAGCCGCCACGCGACCCGCGTCCAGCTCGAATTGTTCGACCGCGCCGATGCCGCGGCGCCGTCCCGCGTGATTGTGCTGGATCCCGCCCGCAACCGGACGGGCGACGTCTGGCACACCTGGGTCGAGGGCGTCCGGCCCGGACAGCTGTACGGCTACCGCGTCGACGGCCCGTACTGTCCGAGCGAAGGCCAGCGGTTCAACGCGCACAAGCTGCTGCTCGACCCGTTCGCCACCGCCATCGCACCGGTCGACGACTGGGATTTCAGCGCGGCCCGCGGATACGATCCGGCGGCGCCGGAATCGGACGTCACGCTCTCCACGCTCGACGACACGCGGACGACGCCGAAGTGCGTGTTCACGGACGAAGCCTTCGACTGGCAGGGCGACCGCCCCCTCCACCGTCCCTGGTCCGACACGATCATCTACGAAGTCCACGTGCGGGGCTGCACGATTCATCCCAGCGCGGGCGTGACCGCGCCGGGGACTTTCCGGGGGCTGATCGAGAAGATCCCGTATTTCCGCGACCTGGGCGTGACCGCCGTCGAGCTGATGCCGGTGGCGGAATTCAACGAGCGGGATCAGATCCGCATCAACGCGCTGACGGGCGAGCGGGTGACGAACTACTGGGGCTACAACCCGGTGGCGTTCATGGCGCCGAAGGCGTCCTACAGCAGCTCGGGCGGGGAGGGGCAGCAGACGCTCGAGTTCCGGGAGATGGTGCGGGCGTTCCACCAGGCGGACATCGAGGTCGTGCTCGACGTCGTCCTGAACCACACCGCGGAGGGGAACGAACGGGGACCGACGTTTTCGTTCCGCGGCTTCGACAACACGGTCTTCTACCTTCTGGACGAGGAGGCCCCGCAGCGTTACCGCGACTACACCGGCACCGGCAACACGGTGAACGCCAACCATCCCGTCGTGCGCGACATCCTCCTCGAGACGCTCCGGCACTGGGTCGTCGAGATGCACGTGGACGGGTTCCGCTTCGACCTCGCCTCGGTGCTGGGCCGCGGGCGTAACGGCCGGCTGCTGGCCGACCCGCCGCTGCTGGAGCGGATTGCCGAGGACCCGATTCTGCGCGGCGTGAAGCTCATCGCCGAAGCGTGGGACGCCGCCGGGGCGTACCAGGTCGGCAGCTTCTCCGAACGGCGGTGGGCCGAGTGGAACGGCCGGTACCGCGACGACGTGCGGCGGTTCTGGCGGGGGGATCCCGGCCAGCTCGGGCTCCTGGCCAGCCGGCTGGCCGGCAGCGCGGATCTGTACGAGCACACCGGCAAGAGTCCGCACAGCAGCATCAACTTCGTCACCGCGCATGACGGCCTGACGCTCAACGATCTCGTCAGCTACGCCTCCAAGCACAACGAGGCGAACGGCGACGGCAACCGCGACGGGTCCGATCAGAACGAGAGCGAGAACTTCGGCGTCGAAGGGCCGACCGGCGACCCGGCCGTGGAGCGCGCCCGGATCCGGCAGATCAAGAACTTCCTGGTGACCTTGTTCGTCTCGCGCGGCGTGCCGATGATCCTGGGCGGCGACGAGTTCCGCCGCACGCAGGGGGGGAACAACAACGCCTACTGCCAGGACAACGAGATCAGCTGGTTCGACTGGACGCTGCTGAAGCGGCATCGCGAGGTCCACGCCTTCGTGCGCGGCATGATCCGCTTCCGCGAGGCGCACAGCGTGTTGCGGGCCGACGCGTTCTACACCGCCGCCGAGCTGCAGTGGTTCAGCCCGGCGCTGCAGCCGCCCGACTGGGGCAATGCCGGCGAGCAACGGCTCGGCGCCCTGGTGGCCGGCGGGGACGGGTCGGATCTGTACCTGCTGTTCAATGCCTCCCCGGCGGCCGTCCGCTTCGCCCTGCCGGTGTCGCAGCAGGGCATCTGGCATCTGGCGGTCGACACCTCGCGCGAACCGCCCGAGGATATCCGCGACGTCGGCGCCGAGCTGGCGCTCGGCGACGGCCGTGGGTACACGCTGCCGGCGCGGTCGAGCGCCGTTCTGGTGGCCCATTCGCGGCACCGGGACAGCCGCGTCCGGCACGGCCAGCCCGGATGAGGCGCGGCCGCCCGCGTCATCCGCGCTGCGGGCGTCGGCGCGCCGACGCCCCGCGCGGCCGGGATCGCCCATGATCGTCGACGACCAGCGCGACGTCCTCGCCTTCCTCGCCGACCCGGCCGCGTACGGTGCGGGCGTGCGGTCGGTCGAGCGGATCGACACGCACAGTGCCGTGGTGTTTCTGGCGGGCGGGCGGGCGTACAAGCTGAAGCGGGCGGTCCGGTACGACTACCTGGACTTCTCGACCGTCGAGCGGCGGCGCGCCGCCTGCGAGGCGGAGGTCGCGTTGAACCGCCGGACCGCGCCGCAGATCTACCTCGGCACGGCCGTCGTGACGCGCGGGCCGGACGGCCGGCTCGCGATCGACGGACGCGGCGCGCCGATCGACTGGCTCGTCGTCATGGTGCGGTTCGACGAGGAGACGCTGTTCGATCGCCTGGCCGCGCGCGGCGCGCTCGACCTGGCGCTGATGGCGCCGCTCGCCGCGGCGATTGCGGCCTTTCACGCCGCCGCTGCACGCGTGCCCGATCATGGCGGGCGGGCCGGCATGGCCTGGGTCATCGACGGCAACGCGGACGGCTTCGCGGAGCAGGGGCGCGGTGTGCTGGAGCGCGGCGCCTGCGAGCGGGTGACCGCGCGCTCGCGCGCCGAGCTGGACGCACGCGCGGCGCTGCTGGAGGCCCGGCGGCACGCCGGCTTCGTCCGCCGCTGTCACGGCGATCTCCACCTCCGGAACCTCTGCCTCGTCGACGGCCGGCCGACCCTGTTCGATGCCGTCGAGTTCAACGACGAGATCGCCTGCGTCGACGTCTTCTACGACCTGGCGTTCCTCCTGATGGATCTCTGGCGCCGCGGGCTGCGCGCGCACGCCAGCCTCGTCTGCAACGAATACCTCCAGGCCACGCAGGATTTCGACGCGCTGCCGCTGCTGCCGCTGTTCCTGGCGTGCCGCGCCGCCGTCCGCGCGAAGACCAGCGCGACCGCCGCCCGCCTCCAGGCGGACCCGGCCCGGGCCCCGGCGCTCCACCAGAGCGCACGCGAGTACCTGGCGATGGCCGAATCGCTGCTGCGGCCCGCGCCGCCGCGGCTGGTGGCGATCGGCGGCCTGTCCGGATCCGGCAAGTCGACCCTGGCGCGCGCCATCGCCCCGGACCTCGGCCGGCCGCCCGGCGGCCTGATCGTGCGCAGTGATGTCGTCCGGAAGAGCCTGTGCGGCGTGCCGCCGCTGACGACGCTCGACCAGTCGGCGTACGCGCCGGAGGTCACCCGGCGCGTCTACGACACCCTCGCGGAGCGCGCCGTGCAAGGCCTGCGGGCCGGGCAGGCGGTCATCGCCGATGCCGTGTACGGCAGTCCGGCGGAGCGCGCGGCCATCGAAGCGGTGGCCCGCACCGCCGGCGTCCCGTTCACCGGGCTGTGGCTGGAGGCGCCGCCCGCCGTGCTGGCCGCCCGGATTCGCGGCCGGAGTTTCGACGCGTCGGACGCGACGACCGACGTGCTGGCCAGCCAGATGGCCCGCGACGTCGGCCCGGTGAGCTGGCACCGTGTCGAGGCCTCGGCCGACGCCGCCGCCGTGGCGCGCGCCGCGGCCACCGCACTGGGCTCATGATCGCGCAGATCTATCTGCGCCTGGCGGACCTCGTCGTCTGCGTCCACCTGGCGTTCGCGACGTTCGTGGTGGCCGGCGGCCTCCTGGTGTGGCGCTGGCGCCGCGCGGCCTGGGTGCACGTGCCGGCGGCCATCTGGGGCGCGGCCATCGAGTTCGGCGGCTGGATCTGTCCGCTCACCGACCTGGAGAACTGGCTGCGCACCCGCGCCGGCGTCGCCGCCTATCGCGGCGACTTCGTCACCCACTACCTGATGCCGATTCTGTACCCCGCGAGCCTGACCCGCGAGGTGCAGATCGTCCTGGGGACGATTGTCGTGGTCGTCAATCTCGCCGCCTACGGCTGGGCCTTCAGCCGGAGACGGACGGGCGGCCCGGACGTCGGACGCTAGGTGCGCGCCTGCGGCGCGTACCAGTCGGCCCTCGTCAGCGGGATCCGGCTGGCGCCTCCCCCCGGCTTGACGAGCAGCGTCTGATACAGGCTGTAGTCGTTCACCGCGAAGCGGTACGCGGCGCCGGCCATG
>DATLRO010000102.1:0-9993 GCA_035534615.1 Vicinamibacterales bacterium | reverse complement strand
ACCAGGACGGCACCACGACGCTCTACTACCGGGCGGTCGACAACGCCGGGAACGCGAGCGCCTATCAGCAGCTCACGGTGCAGGTCGATCAGACCCCGCCCTACGTCCAGAGCTTCAAGGTCTCGCCGGCCGCGACGGGCCTCCAGCACATTCCCGATGGAAACGTGCGGAGCTGGTGGAACACGAACGTCAGCGTCACCTACGTCGCCCAGGATGCGCTGTCGGGCCTGAAGTCGGCCACGCCGGCCTCTCCGCTGCTGTTCACGGCGGAGGGGATGAACCAGACGCAGGTCGTGACGCTGACCGACAACGCGGGCAATAGCTCGGCCTCGCTCAACGCGCAGAGCTACACGACGCCGGCGATCAGCATCGACAAGACGGCACCGGTCATCACCGGCATCACCCGCACGCCGGCCGCCAACGCGAACGGCTGGAACAACGGCCCGGTCAGCGTCACGTTCAGCGCGACGGACAACCTGTCGGGCTTCCCCGCCGCCGACGCCGTCGGGGGGATCGACGGCGGGCTGCAGGGCAACCGGGTCATCACGCTGAGCCAGCAGGGTCAGAACCAGACCGTGCCGAGCCAGACGTTCACGGACATCGCGGGCAACGTCTCGCAGGCGGCCTCGTACTCGACGCCGATCAGCATCGACACGACGCCGCCGACGGTCACCGGCACGTCGATCCTGAACGCGAATACGGGCCAGCCGGCCACGGCTGACAGCTACGGCTGGTACAACGTCCCGCTCGAGGTGACGGCGACCGCCACGGACAACCTTTCGGGCTTCCCGGCGGCGAACGCGGCGAACGGGGTGGCGGGCGACCTGGCCGGCACGGCGAGCGCGACGCTGACCGAGGGCGCGAGCCAGGCGCCGACGCTCGGCCTGGCGGACCTTGCGGGGAACACGGCGAGCACGACGCTCCCGGCGTTGAACATCGACACGACGCCGCCGGCCATCACCGGCACGTCGATTCTGAACGCCGTCACCGGCGCGCCCGCCTCGGCCAACGCGAACGGCTGGTACAACGCGCCGCTGGACGTCGTCTTCGACGCGACCGACAACCTGTCGGGCTTCACGGCCGCCGACGCGGCGAATCACACGCAGGGTGACCTGAACGGCCGGCGGACGATTGCCGTCGGCCAGGGCGCCGGACAGTCCACCACGCAGTCGTTCACCGATCTGGCGGGCAACACCTCGGCGCCCGACACGGTGGCCAACCTGAACGTCGACACCACGCCGCCGGTCGTGCAGGTGACCGTACAGCCGACGCAGACGAGCGCGCCGTATGTCGACACGACGGTGACGCCGAACCGCACGTGGTACAGCGCGACCGTCAACGTGACCTTCACCGCGACCGACGCGCTGTCGGGCTTCGCCAACGGCACCGGCACGGCGGTGGCCACCGTCCCGGTCGGCAACGGCATCGACCAGGCGGTGACCCAGACGTTCACGGACCTGGCGGGCAACACCGCGACCGGCTCGGCCGGCCCGATTTCGGTCGATACGGTGGCGCCGACGCTCACGCCGGACATCACCAGGGGCGGCGGCACCGAGACGGTCGGGTTCACCGCGACCGACAGCGGATCCGGCGTGGCGAGCTGCACGATCTCGGTCAACCACACGGTGGTGCAGCAGACCTGCGACCCGATCGCGTTCACGACCGCCGACGCCGGCAAGGTCGTGACCGGCACCGCCGTGGACCACGTCGGCAACCAGACCACATCGTCGACGACCCTGTCGTTCGCGCCGCCGGAGGCGTACAACCAGTTCGACCCCGTAACGCACGACGTGCTGGTCTACGGGTTCGACCCGACCACCGGCGCGTCGTACGGCCCGATTCCCCCGGCGACGGTCACCCGCAGCGATTCGACCGGCGTGTTCTGTCAGAATCCGCAGCGCGGCCACTGGTTCGGTCCCTTCCCGGCCCGCTGGTGGAAGGACGATGCCAGCAGCCAGACCCGCGCCTACCAGATCACCGACGCGTCCGGCAATTCGCTGGCACTCGTGGAGCGGGTCAAGACGGCCGGCCAGGAGATCGACGTGCAGGTGCTGAGCTTCCAGTACACGCTCAACGGCGTGACCGGTCCGCTCATCACCCCGCCCGACGCCACCAAGAAGTTCGAATGGGCGCTGAACCGGGACGGCAGCCTGAAGGTACTGAACCAGCAGATGTCGATCGGCGAGGGCGGGACCCGCGTCTCGGTGCAGGCGGACTACAGCAGTCGGAAGAGCCAGACATCGGTCCGGATCAAGGTCTCAGGCCCCAGGACCAAGCTGACCCTGCCCGGGCTGGTGCTCCTGCAGATGGCCACCAACCATGACGGCGGCAACCTGGTCATTCAGGGGAACGGCATCCCGACCGTCTCTGGCCCGACGACCGGCCCGGATGACAACGGATCGGGCAACCAGAGCGACAACGACGGCGACGACCTGGGTGGCGGGCAGCAGGACCAGAACCAGCAGGACCAGGGCTCGCTGCCGTTCGGGTACCTGCCGAACGGTGGCCAGAACACCGGCTCGGGCAACGGGACCAGCACGACCAACGGGAACGACACGACCAACGGGAACAGCACGACCAACGGGAACAGCACGACCAACGGGAACAGCACGACCAACGGGACCAGCACGACCAACGGGAACAGCACGACCAACGGGAATAGCACCACCAACGGGAACAGCACCACCAACGGGACCAGCACCACCAACGGGAATAGCACGACCAACGGGAATAGCACCACCAACAACGGCAGCAGCGCCAACAGCGACAGCAGCAACGGGAATACGAGCAGCAACGCGAATGCCCAGAACGGCCACGGCGATCATGATCGGGGGCACGACAGCCACTCGACGACGCCGGTGACCATCAAGCAGGGCGACACCGCCGGCAGTTGGACGGCGATCGTCGGCTCGGGCTCGAAGCAGATTCAGGTGCAGGCGACCTACAACGCCGGACAGAATCAGACGATCGTGACGGTCACGACACCGGGTGGATCGCAGACGTTCACGCGGACGGGACAGGTTGCACCCGAGGCGGTGGTGAACACGAAGACCGGCGAGCTCCGGCTGGGTTCCCACTCAGGCTCTGGTCAGGGTGGGAGCAACGGGCCAGACGGTCACGGCCAGGATGGACACGACGGGAGTCAGTCCTCCCACGGCAACGGGCGATAAGATCGAGTCGATCGGCTGACGTACAAGCGAAAAGGGGTCCCCGCGGACCCCTTTGTCGTGTACGGCGCGCGAGGTTCCGCGCCAGGCGCCGGACCGGCGGACTCCTGTCGGGCGCCGGTCTGACCATCAGTGTTCGGGGCTGGTCGTACAAAGAACAGGGGCCTCCAGCGGCCCCCTTCTGACGGCAGACGTCGAGCCGGTTTCGGAGCGTCACATCTTCAAGTCGTCCTCCAGCAGACGACGGACGCTCACCAGACCATCCAGGCCGGACGGCAGCGCCAGCGCTCGAATGGCGACCTGCCCGGCCACCTGACCCGCCAGACGGAAGCGAACCGCGAGCGCCTCGGCGTCGGTCACGTCGAGGTGGAAGGTGAAGCGCAGCAATTCGACCATCGCCTCCCGTCTGGAGATTCCGGTGAGGCGGCCGCCGGCGGCCGCGCGGCGCCCCGGTGTCAGCACGTACAAGCGGACGAGCGGCAGCGGCTCTTCGCAGAACCGGAACCTTCCGGTCCCGGGTCCGAGGCGCCGCTTTCTCGTGTACTGCGCGACCGGCGCCAGGCGCCCCGGCGCCGTACCGTAGAGCGCGCGCAGACTGTCGTCCCACAGCCGCGCGGACGGGTAAGTCGGCATGGCCCGGACTCCCCGGCCGTCCGCGTCGAGCAGCAGGCAGTCATCGCTCACGAGATCCCATCCGGTTCGCGCCAGGCTCACGGCCAGCGTGGACTTGCCGGCGCCGGCCAGTCCCACGAAGCCGACGGCGCCGGCCGGAGCCCGCACGGCGCTGGCGTGCAGCACCAGGGACGGGCGCGCGCTGAAGACGAGCGGCATAACCTGATCGAGCAGCAGGTGCCTGACCGTCGCCGGCGCGGTGCGCGCGACCGGGTAGCAGTCGATGCGCCGGTCGTCCTCGTTCAGGACGAAGTCGGCCAGGCGGGTGAAGCGCAGCAGGTACTCCCGTTCGCGGCGCCCCAGCGACAGCCACACGCGGCCGTCCGGAAGCCGCCAGCAATGAAACCACGCGGCGTCCCGGCGGGCGCGAGGCGGCGTGCGGCAGACGTGGAAGTGCCAATCCGGTTCGGCGGACGGCGCGCGGGGCACCTCGGGCAAGGGCCGGTTGCTCGACAGCAGCAGCGGTCCGATCCGGTAGCTGGTCATGCGGACTACGTCGCGTATCGCGTCATCACTTCCGCGACGAAGGCGGACGCCCGCCCGGGCGAATCGAAGAGATCGGGATGGCGGCGATAGACCTCGGCCTCAATCTCGGCGAGCGTGTGCCGGCCGTCGCACAAGCCGAGAATCGATCGTCGCGCATCGCCGGCCGGCGACAGCACGGGGACCGACGCCGGATCCGTGCGGCGCAGCTCGTCGGGCGGCACCAGCATGCCTTCGAACGTCGAGCCGCGGAACCGTCCGGTCTCGCGCCCGTCCGGGCCGGCCTCCGTCACCACGACCTGCCAGCTGACGACCATCTCGATCGGCCGGATGCGGATGGTGAGGTCGATCCGGTCGCCCGCCCGGACATCGACGGGATGGTCGATCGGAAAGAAGACGTTGCGGCGGCCGATGCGCCTCGGATCGAGCGGCGAGTTGGACAGGCCGACGCCAGGCGCCAGCTCCGCCGAGAACCATCCGCCCACGCCGTGCAGCACGCCATCCCGCGCCGCCACCGAGCGGATCGCGCCGTGGAACGCCGGCCGCTCGCCGCCGGCGATCGGCAGCGGTCCCAGGCAGCCGGCCGGGCCGAGCAGGTGCCCCGGCCCGAGGCGGACCGGATAGCCGGTGTTCGCCGCCAGCCGGCCCGCCGCCGCGAAGTCGAAGCCGCCTGGCCGGCTGCGCCAGAACTCGACACAGGCCCACTGGCCGGCGTGCTCCACCGGCGCGGCCCAGAGCTCGACACCGGCCGGAATCACCCGCCCGCCGGGCGCGAGCCATCGGCGGCGCGCATCGGCGAGATACTCCACCAGTCCGGCTTCGAAGCCGAACCGCCCCATCTGGTCGGTGACGATGACGTCGACGCCCTCCGGCAGGTCGGCGCGCGTCGACAGCTCCTGCACGAACGTGATGCGGTCGCCGCAGCCGTTCGCCGCCGCCACGTCGCGGGCGAGTCCGATGATGCCGCCGCACTCGATCGCGTAGACGTGCCGCGCGCCGGCCCGGCAGGCCATCAGCCCCAGAATGCCGGTGCCGGCCGCCAGATCGAGCACGGTGTCGCCCGGCCGGACCGTCGCCTCGATGGCGGCCCGGAACGCCGCCAGGCGCGGCTCGTCGGACAGATACTGCCGGTGCTCGTCAACGATCAGGGACACAAGACGCCCCGGATATCACAGGCACGGCTGCTTGAATCCGTGCGGCTCGATTGTCGTCGTGCCGCCCGTCTGCGTGAGCTTGGCGACGCTGCCGTACTCGACGAGGCGTGGCGCGGCGTACGGCTTCTTGCCACGGGAGTCGCGGGACGCGGGCGTCCCCTCCGGCTTCGCTGCCTTGTCCATGATCCTCCTCATGCGCTCCAGGCGGACCGATCCGCCTCAGGCCGGCTGCAGACCGACACGCGCCCAGCACTCCACGGCACACACCCCCCAGAGCGGCCAGGCCCATCGCCAGGCGCGGGGACCGCCGCCCGCCAGTGCGGCGGTCGTTCGTTCGAACTCGCGCCGCGCCCGCTCGGGCGCCAGCCAGCCCCGGGCCGCCGACGCGCGCAGCGACAGCAGTCCGGCCCGGCCGTGCGCCGCCAGCGCGTCGGCGATGAGATGTGAATAGTCCGGCCGGCCGGTCCGCGCGCAGACCACCGGCGGCAGCAGATCGGCGAACGCCCGGCGGGCCAGCGATTTCGGCCGGCCGTCCCGCCAGTGCTGATCCGGCGGACAGGCAAAGGCGACTTCGATCAGCCGCCGATCGTGGAACGGGTGGCGCGGCTCCATCCCGAGCGCCGCGACCGTCCGATCCAGCTGCTCCATCGCCAGGACCGCCTGCCCGCTCGTCGCCTCATGATAACCGTCGGCCTGCGCCGCGCTGTCGAACGGCAGGCGCGCACGATACGCGTCGAGCCGCGCGCGAAGGTCGGTCCTGGCCGCAAACCGCGGATCGATCCAGGGCGGGATCACGTCGTGGCGAATCAGCCGCTTGACCAGCTGCTGCGCGGGCGGTGGCACGAGCGGCCAGACCGCCAGACGCGCGGCGCGCGTCCAGCCGACGAAGTCAGCCGTCCCGGCGTCGGCCGCCACCTGCCGGACGAGCGTCGCCAGGCTCAGGCGTCTCGTCAGGTCGGCATACCGCGACGGGCTCCCCCGCAGCCACTCGTCGCCGCCGGCGCCGAACAGCAGGACACGGACCCCCGACGCGCGGGCGGCATCGACGAACTCCCCGGCCGCCGTCAGGCTCGGCGTCCCAGGCACATCCCTGTACCGGCGAACGGCGCGCTCCGCGGCCTCGACCCAGGGAATGCGCGGCTCCACGATCGCGTGTCCTTCGAACCGCCACATGCGGTTCACCGCATCGGCAAACGGGCGCTCGTCACACGCGCGCCCGGGAAATACGAGCGAGAACGTGTCGATCCTGGGAATCCCGGCCTCATCGCGCCGCAGGCGGGCGGCCATGCCGGCAATGGACGAAGAATCGAGGCCGCCGCTGAGCATCACGCCGACGCGGCCCGTCGCGCGCAGCCGGCAGCGGACGGCGTCGCGGAACACTTCGCGTAGATGCTCCTCATATTCCCCGTCGTGCCGGTACCGAATCCGCCGCCCGGGGTCGAGATCCCAGTACCGTCGCACCACCACACCGGCCGGGCCGGCGACGAGCGTGTGCGCCGGCGGCAGGCGCAAGAGCCCGTCGACCACGGTCTCCTGCCTGCTCGTGACGATGCCGGCCAGGTGCTCGGCCACCATCCCCTCGTTCAGGCGGATGGGTGCATCCGGCTCGATCAGCACCGCCTGCGGTTCCGACGCGACCCGCACCCGCTTCGCGGTCGCACGGTAGCAGAGCGGGCGGACGCCGACGATGTCGCGGGCGCAGAAGAGGCGACGCGCCCGGGCATCCCAGACGGCGAACGCGAAATCCCCCAGGAGGCGTTCCGGGCACTCCACCCCCCAGCGCTCGTAAGCGCCCAGCACGATCGCCGCGTCGACCGGCGGGTCCACGCGGACGCCGTGGGATGCCAGCGCCGCGAGCAGCTCGTCGCGATTGTCCAGCCGGCCGTCGAACACGATGGTCACGGCCCCGCCGTCCCTGCCAGCCACGACCGGCTGCTGCCCCCCCGCCGCGTCCGGCGTCGTGTGAAGCGCGGCGTATCCCAGCGCGACGGCGCCCGACGCGCGGACGCGGTCCCCGTCCGGACCGCGGTGCCGCATGCTGTCCAGCATGCGCCCGACGAGCGCCGCGTCGGCCGGTGCCCCGTCCAGTTGCAGCAGGCCTGCGATCGCGCTCATGTCCGGTCCGCGCGGATCGGCGTGACGAGCCCTTTGGCCGACAGCCGCTCCACGAGCTGCCGCAGGTCCCGTTCGAGCGTTGCCGCGTCGACGTCGTAGTCGTCGATCAAGGTGTCGATCACGCCGCGGAGCGTCCGCCCGGCGGCGAGCAGGTTCCAGATCCGCGTGCCGGTGCCGTCGAGCCCGAAATAGATGCCGGTATCGAGATTCAGCAGGACCATCTCGCCATCGAGCTCGCGCGAGACGGTCGACTCGCTCGCGCCGACCCGATCGTCGAGTCCGATTTCGTCAGGCTTCATATCGCGGCACTCCACGGTCCCTGCCGTTCTCCGCCACCACCCGGCCCACGCCCGGCACCCGGCCGGTCCCGGTCCCTGCCGGCCGCCGGTCCAGCCATCCAGCCATCCAGGATCCAGGGCGCGCGGCCGCGGACGCCCCCTCACCCGACCAGCGTGCGGAAGAGAATCCGCCGGGCAGGAGGATGCCTGAGAAGCGCGAGGATCAGCTGACGGTGCTGGTTGAAGCGGGCGGTCTTGCGGACGATCGGCATGACGCCGTCGGTCTGCGCCAGGTCGAAGAGCGCGTCGATCTCGGCGTCGGTCAGACGTTCGGCCAGGCCTCGCAGGTGGGCCTGCGCGGCGATCTCCCCGGCCAGCCGGTCCTGCCAGCCTGCCTCGTACCGCCTCAGCAACGCGGCCGACAGATCGTCACGCCGCAGGCCGTCGGCCAGCACACCGGCCGCGACACCGGCGCTCACCAGGCTGTAATAGATCCCCCCGCCCGTCGTCGGCTTCACCAGGCCGGCCGCATCGCCGATCGCCACGACCCGGTCGCCATATGTCCGGTCGATCGGCCCGAGCGGCAGGAGTTTTCGCCGCGGGGCGACGCACGGCCGCGTCAGGCCCCAGCGGGCCGCCACGCGATCGAACATCCGTCCGAAATGGGTGAGCGCGTCGCGCCTGCACATGACGCCGACCCGGGCCGAGGCCCCGTCGGGCCGCAAGACCGGGGCGATCCAGCCGAAGCCGGCCGGCGCCGCATCATGGCCGAAGTACAGCTCCACGCAGCCAGGCCGCCTGGCGAGCAACTCGAGCTGCGCCGAGTGCAGATAGGCGCTCGGGAACCCGAGCCCGAGGCGGCGCTGCAGCACGTAGTTCGCGCCGCAGGCCAGAATGGCGACGCGCCCCCGCACGTGCCGACCGTCGGCCATCCTCGCGACGACTCCGTCGCACTCGATCGCCAGATCGGCGACCCGCTCACCGGAACGCAGGTCGACGCCGGCCGCGTCGGCCTGGCGCGCGAGGCCGCGGTCGAACAGCTGGCGTTCCACCACGAGCACGTCCCGGGTGGTCGTCTCGTACTCGAGCTGAAGGCCGGAGGGGGAATAGAACTCGGCGCGCATCAACGGGTTGACGATGGCGTCGCGCGGCAGATCGAACTCGTCGAACGCCTCGAGGGCGAGGATGCCGGTACAGTGGACCGGCTCCCCGATCGTGCGGTGCTCTTCGAACAGCGCAACGGCAAAGCCGGCTTCGGCCAGGCGGCGCCCGGCATGGAGCCCACCCGGGCCCCCGCCAACGATGAGGACATCGTAACGCATCGTGCCGTATCGCGCGTCAGCCGAGCGGATGCCGGTATTATACGGCACGCGGTCCCCTCAGCTTGCGGTCCGGCTGCTCCCAGCGCCCGCGTCCGCTGATCCAGAACGACAGAACGATCAGCTTCAAATCGAGACAGAAGCTCGCGCGGCGCACGTACAGCCGATCCAGACGGAACTTCCGCACGCGGGCCAGGTCGCGCGGCGCATAGACCTGTGCGAGCCCGGTCAGGCCTGGTCGCACGGCGTGCCGGGCCTCGTAGCCGGCAATGGCGGAGAGCGGAATCAGCGTCCCGTCGCCGGCCGTCTCGATCTCGCCAGGACGCAGCGGGCGCGGGCCGACGAAACTCATGTCGCCGGCGAAGATGTTCCACAACTGGGGCAGTTCGTCCATCGCCGTGGCGCGCAGCAGGCGCCCGACCCGCGTCACGCGCGGGTCGGCCGACGTGGCCTGCACGGGACCGGTCGCAGCCTCGGCATCGGGCCGCATCGACCGGAACTTGAGCGCGCAGAAGACCCGGCCGTGCCACCCGACCCGCTCCTGCGGGAAGAACACCGGGCCGCCATCCTCCAGCTTCACCGCAAGGGCGATGACCAGCCACAACGGAGACGAGAGCACCAGACCGACGCCCGCCAGGGCGATATCGAACAGTCGCTTCATTATTCACTGCGCCCGGGGCCCCACCCCCGGGCGCTGCCGTCGCTTACGCTCCGGATCTTGATACGGTCTTCGGTGCCGCTTGGATCCGCCGCCAAGGGCCCCCTTCGCGCGCTGCCGTCACTCACGCTCCGGATCTTGATACGG
>DATLRO010000101.1:0-122690 GCA_035534615.1 Vicinamibacterales bacterium | reverse complement strand
CTCGCCCTGGATCATCAGCGTGTGGCTGTGGTGCAGGAGACGATCGAGGATCGCGGCGGCCAGGACGTCGTCGCCGAAGACCGTACCCCATTGCGTGACGACCTGGTTGGTGGTGATCAGCAGGCTGCCGCGTTCGTACCGCCGGGCGACGAGCTGGAAGAAGAGATGGGCGCTGCGTCGTTCAAACGGCAGGTACCCCAGCTCGTCGATGATCAGCAGCTTCGGCTTGGAATAGAACATCAAGCGGTCGGTCAGCTGGCCGTCGGTTTCGGCTTTGGAGAGCGCGGCCAAGAGCGCGGTCGCGCTCGTGAAGAGGACCGAGTGGCCGGCTTCGACGACGGCGCGCCCGAGCGCAATCGCGAGATGCGTTGTGCCGACGCCCGGGGCGCCGAAGATCAAGACGTTGTCGGCTTGTGCAAGAAAACGCGCCGTCGCCAGCTCGCGCACGAGTCGCTGGTCGACGGACGGCTGGAACTTGAAATCAAAGTCGTCGAGCGTCTTCACGGTCGGAAAGTGCGCGATCTTGAGCCCCATCGCGACGCGGGTCCGCTGCTTCGCATCGACCTCCTGGCGCAAGACCCCGTCCAGAAAATCGAGATAGGTTGGCTCGGTCCGTGCCGCGTCATTCAACACCGCATCCAATCGCTCTGCGACAGACCGGAGCCGCAGGCGCGTAAGCTGCTCGACGACGCGCGCCTGAATGACGACGCTCATTGGTCACCGCCCGCGACGATGGCTGCGTACTCGGCGAGGTCCCGGCCCAGCAGCGCGAGCGACGCAGGGGCCGGCCTCGGTGGACCATCGCGGCCGGCCGCCGCCAGAGACCCTCGTAGTGCGCCGGATCGACCACGCGTGCGAAGGGCTCCAGGGATCGCACGTGCGTCGCGATCAGCAGCGCTCCATGGAAGATCGGGACGGTCTGCTCGTCGATCACCACATCCACGTGGTCGCGGACGAAGCGATGCGGGACGCTGTAGCGCACGGTATCGACGTCGATCAAGGCGTCGGTCGCGACGCGCCGTCGCAGCCGCTGCGCTCGGCGCGAGTGCCGGATCGGTAACGGTCGGAGGGTCGCCTGCTCGTCGCGCTCGAAGCGGACGATCGGCGCTTCGCGCGTCGTCCCGTGACGCCGCTGATCCGCGATCGTCATCCACGTGGCCAGGTGCTGCTCGAGCGCGGCGAAGGAGTCGAAGGTGTGGTCCGCCAGCGCGTTGCGCTTGACGTATTTCACGCCGGCTTCGGTCTTGCCTTTCGTCCGCGCGTGATACGGCACGCAGGGGCGCGGCTGTACGTCCCAATCACGACAGAACGCGAGGTACGTCGGATGGAAGACCACCGTGCCCGTCGCGCGGTCGCGCGCCCGCACGAACGGCCGGGCATTGTCCCCAAGCACGGTCCGCGGGACGCCGCCGAAATGCGTGAGCGCGGCGGCGATTCCCTCGCGCCAGTCGGCGCCACGCTCATTGAGAAACGCCTTGACGAAGAGGCGTCGTGAGTAACTGAGCACGGCGACCAGGAGGAAGATGCGGATGCGCCCCCCCCGCAATCATCAGGCGCTTCTGGCCGAAATCGATTTGCAGCTGATCGTCCGGTGGCGTTTCCACGCGCACCGTCGCCAGCTGCGCCACCCGGCCCTCGCGTCGAATGTCCGCGACCGCGCGCTCCAGCGTGCGCACGCTGACGGCGAGCCCACGGTCGGCGAGCAACCGCTGGACGACGACCGCATTGCCCTCCGCTGGCCCGAGGTTCAGCGCGCGAGCTTCCTCGCGACGCTCGTCCGCCAGCCGCCGGCCCGCCGGTCGGATCTGGCGGCCTGGCTCGATCGGCTGGCGCAAATACCGCCGCACCGTATTCAGCGCGACGCCGACCTGCCGCGCAATCGTCTTCTTGCCGACGCCGCGATCCGCCAGCGTCCGGATCGCGGTCACCACCTCGCCTTCGATCACCGGCACCTCCTCAGTAGGAGATACCAGCACGCCCCTCTCGAGCTCCATCCCTCCTCCAGGGGGTCAGAATTAGTGTCGTGAGGGGGTCAATATCACTGTCGCTCTACACCTCCGCCCTTGTCTTTATGCGCCCGTCGGGCCAGGTTGTTCGTGGAGTGCTCGAAACGCTTGCGGCAGTACAAACACTGGAACACATACCGTGGACCACGGCGAGGGGCAGTGGTCCAGTAAACTAGACCACTACCGTCGCCACGCGCCGCTTGCCTTCCGCCCCGTGGTGTAGTAACTTCCCCCTAAACGGAGTCTGAACCTGAACTGTCGCGTCGAGTTTGTGAAGCTCGATTAGTCGACCTGTATGGCTTCTCTCCGCGCTCGCCTTTTTCTCCTCGCTCTCGGCGTCGCGGTGGCCGGCGCTGTCGGGTGTACGCGCGCCTCGCACGGGAACGGCGGCGCGCCGGCGCCCGCGCCGTCGTCCGCGCCCGCTCCGGTCAGCGCGTCTGCGCCCGACTCGGCGCCGGCTCCGCCGGCGGAGAAATTCGTCGGGACCTACAGCATCACCTATACAGACGACGAAGCTGGCGTGGGCCATACTAGGCTGACCGAAGGCGGCATCGCCACGTTCGTGTTCGATTCCGCCCGCAAGGGTCATGATGGCTATACCTTCTGGTACAAGGGGACCAGCCAGGCGCGCGGGGCGAGAAATGAGCACTGGTTCGGCGGCAATGCCTGCGGCCACGGAGAGCGCTCCGGCAGCGGCGCGGGTTCCACCAGCGATTTCCTGACAATCGGCACGTCGAGTTATAGCTGGTGGGTGGGCGGATGGTCGGGAAAGTTCACCGCCTCGGGAAAGTGCGCCTCGCCCAAATCCGGCACCGCGGCCTTCGGTGACTTCCTCAATTTCAATGCGCCCGTGCATGCCGGGTCGGCCGTTTGCGGCATGGTTAACGTCACGCACAAGCGGGGCAAAGACGTCCGCCATCTTACCGGCCATTGGGCGTTCGCGCCGGAAGGCACGCCGCTGCCGACGATCTCGGCCGGCCATTGCGCGCAGATCACCAAGCTCACGACCTTCTGACAGACGCCTGGCGTGTTTCGGGCTGGTCGTATGCGTATGGCATCGGCTGCTCCCATGGCGCGCCGTCGCCCGCGCCCTCCGCCCAGCGCCCGAGACTCTCGGCGCCGGAGCTGGCCGGTGTCAGCTCCAGCGAGGCGCTGAACTCCGGCCCCGTTCCCATGACCTCGGCAGATGTCGCGTTCTATCTGCGCGTGATGCGGGCCGCCGTTCCCCGGGCCGAGCATCCCTCGGCGCAGCAGTCCCAGGCCATCGCCACCGGCCAAGAGGCGATCAGGTCATACCAGGAGCAGGCGCAAACGCGCGGGGCGGCGATGCAGTCGCTGGGCCGGAAGGCTGCCGCCGCGCTCAAGGCGGGTGATGTAGACGTAGGGCATGGTCCGACGACGATGTCATCGTCGTCGGCAACAGGAAAGGGGGAACCAAGGAGAAGAGAAGGCCCTTCGACTCGCCTTCGATTCATAGGCTCGCTCAGGGCATTCGACTCGGGCGCGAGTCGGGGGGCTTGCCATGAGCGAGGGCGCGAAGCGGCGGGGAAGGCCAGGCCCTTCGACTCGCCTTCGATTCATAGGCTCGCTCAGGGCATTCGACCCGGGCGCGAGTCGGGTGGCTTGCCATGAGCGAGGGCGCGAAGCGGCGGGGAAGGCCACGCCCTTCGACTCGCCTTCGATTCATAGGCTCGTTCAGGGCATTCGACTCGGGCGCGAGTCGGGTGGCTTGCCATGAGCGAGGGCGCGAAGCGCCCGAGTCGAATGGTGGAGGCGGCGGGAGTCGAACCCGCGTCCGAAAGCACTTCCTCGCAGGACTCTACATGCGTGTCCGCTTTTAAAATTTCGCCGGCGGCGTGGAAAAAGCGACTAAAAACCGCCGCCGACTAGTCCCGATGAAAATTCGCTCTCACCCGTCGGAACCGCCAGTGAAAGCTAGCCTGCCATGATGACATCCAGTCCCGCCTTGCAGGCCAGAACGGGGTGGACGTCGCTGTTAGTTAAGCAGCGAGAGCGAGCTGCGTGTTCGCAGTTACGTTGTGTTCCACCGGATTTACGAGTCGATGGGGCTCGGCATGCATCCCGCGACTCTGTACCCCCGTCGAAGCCAGAACGCCCCCACAAGAGTCACATGCCGCGACTGACTCCTCCATCTTACCATGAGCTTCGGCTGTTTGCCCGAACTGCAAGCCAGCAGAGGACTTTCTGGCCCCGACAGCCTTGACTTGCCCGATCACTCCCCGCATAATGCCGCTCAGTTCCTTCACGACGACGCCGGCATGACGGACGTCCGCACTACGTCGTTCGAAGCCAGCCTCGGTGGGGCACTCGACGCCCTCGCCGAGCGGCTTTGCGGGCAAATCGAAGCCGACATCCAGAACGCGCTGACCGGCCTGGCGACCGGCGCCCACCGCAGCCGCGCCGCCGCCGATGCGCGGCTCGCGACCGAAGCGCAACTCTCGGAATCGTTTACTGCAGGCGTTTCGGCCGCCCGCCTCGAAGAACGCCAGGAGTGGCTGGCGGGGCTCATTCGCCTGCTCGGCGCCATCCGGGCGCTCGACGTCTGCCCCTCCCTGTCCCAGCTGCTCGACGTGCTGCTCGCCGGCGCCGCGAGGGAAGCCGGTCGGGCGGCACTCCTCATCGTCCGCCGCCAGCACCTGCGGGTCTGGCGGGTCGCAGGCTTCGGCGCCCAGACGTCAGCGGCTCATCTGGTCGATCTCCCGCTGGACGACTCGAACGTCGTCGGCAAGGCGGTTCACGCGCGGCAAGCGGTGAAGACCGCGCCGGACATTCCGGCGCCGCCGTTCGTGATCCTGGCCGCGGAGCGGGCCGGCCTGGCCCTTCCACTCGAGATCGACCAGAAGGTGGTCGCCGTCCTTTATGCCGATACGATGGGAGAGGCGCCCGCACAAGCGCCTGCGGCCTGGCCCGATCTGCTCGAAATCCTGGCCCGGCACACCAGCCGGTGCCTCGAGACGATGACGGCCGCCCGGCTGGCCCGGCAGGGCGGACCGCGGGCCGACGGCGCAGAGTTTGCTTCGCCCCGTTACCGGGATGCGGGCCGGGGGCCGGCGGATCGAGCAGCCGGAGCGAAGAAGTGGGCCGCCGGTGCCGATTATCCCGGACGGGCACGCCCCTTGGGGGACGACACATCGAGGGGAGCGGCGCAGAAGTGAGCAAGACAGATCTCGCGGCAGTCCTGCACGATCGGCTGCGACGCTGGCACCGGCCGTTCCGGTGGGGGCTGGTCGTCGGGCTGCTGCTGACCCTGACATCGCGGCACGGGCCGTACGCCCAGACGCTGCCGGACGGTCCGGACGGCAGCCCGGCCCGACCGGCGCTGGCGCCAACGGCGCACCCGCCCGTTTCGAGCGAACTCTCGCAGTTGTGGCTGGTACCAGGCCGACGCGCCCGGGACGCGTCGGATGCCGGCCTCCTGGAAGAGCTTGCCCGCGGCATCAAGGCGGAAACCGACTCCAGATATCCGGCGGCGCTGGCAGTGCTCGACCGCCCGGTCCTGCAACGGACGCCGCTCGCTGATTACGCCACGTATTACGCGGGGCTGGCCGAAGTCGGTCTGAAACAGATCGACCGGGCACGGAAGACCTTCGCCGCTCTGGCCGCCCGCCAGCCGAGCGGGTACCTGGCCGAGGCGGCGCCGCTGGCCGAAGCCCAGGCGGCGGAGGCGGCCAACGACAACGCCGCCGCCCTCGCCATTTACGAGCAGCTCCTTCAGCAGTCCCCGACGCACCCTGAAGAGGTGCTGCTCCGGATGGGCCGCGCCGCCGCCCGCGCCGGCGATGTGTCGCAGGCGGCGGACGCGCTCCGGCGCGTCTATTTCGATTACCCGCTCACGGAGGAGGCGGACGAGGCCGGGAAGGACCTGGCCGGCCTGCGCGGGGCGCCTGCACTTGCCGACGCCGTGAGCCGGCGGCTGGAACTGGCGCGCGCCGGCACGCTGTTCAAGGCCGGCCGGTTCCAGGAGGCCCGGGACGCGTATGCCGCGATGCTCCCGCGCGCGATGGGCGAGGATCGCGAGGGGGTGCTCATCCGGCTGGCCGCCTGCGACGTGCGCCTCCGGCACTACGCGTTCGCGCGGGAGGACGCTCAGCCGTACGTCGAACGCGGCAGTCACCAAGCCGAGGCGACCTATTACTACGCGGCCGCGCTGCGCGGGCTCCACCGGGGCGACGAGTACGTGACGACCGTGCGCGGCATGGTCGGCCGCTTCGGCGACAACCCGTGGGTGGAGTCGGCGCTCAACGACCTCGGCACGTACTACATCATCGAGAACGACGACGACGACGCGACGACGGTTTTCCGGCAGATGCTGGACCGGTTTCCGACCGGCGCCCACGCCGAACGGGCGGCCTGGAAGGTCGGATGGGCGGAGTATCGGCAGGGCCTGTACGGCCAGACGGCCAGGGTCTTCGATGCCGCCGCCGCGCAGTTCCCGCGGTCCGACTACCGCCCGGCGTACCTCTACTGGGCGGGCCGCGCGTACGAGGCGCTGAAGGATCAGCCGCTCGCCGACGCCCGCTTCGCGCTGACGGCGACCGACTATCTCAACTCCTATTACGGACGCCGCGCGGTGGACCGGCTCGGCGGACAGGCGGCATGGCAGCGGGTGTCCGGCGACACGGCCGGGCTGCGGGCGGAATCGGCCGACCTGGTCAGCGATCTGCCGCGCACCCTGCCGCCGACCGGCACGACGATCCAGGCGCTGCTGGCGGTCGGCCTGTACGCGCAGGCGATGCAGGAGCTGCATTACGCCAGGCGCGCGTGGGGCCCCTCGCCGGCCATCGAGGCGACCGTCGGCTGGGTGCGCAACCGCGAGGGCCATCTGCGGGAAGGCATCAACGCGATGAAGCGCGCCTATCCGCAATATCTCGCCGCCAGCGGCGAGCAGCTCCCGCGCGCCATCCTGGAAGTGCTGTTCCCGCTCGATTACTGGCCGCTCATCCGGCGCTACGCCGCGGCGCACAATCTCGATCCCTACCTGATGGCGGCGCTCATCGCCCAGGAATCGACCTTCGAGCCGGCCATCCGGTCGTCGGCCGATGCGATCGGGCTGATGCAGCTGCTGCCGTCGACCGGGCGGCACTACGCCCGCGTGCTGCGGGTCGGCCGGTTCTCGACGCGGATGCTGACGGCGCCGGCGGTGAACATCAGGCTCGGCATGGCCTACTTCTCCGATCTCGTCGAGCGCTTCGGCGGCGTGCATTTCGCGCTGGCCGGCTACAACGCCGGCGAGAGCCGCGTCAGCCAGTGGATCCAGGAGCGAGGCGGGCTCAACCTGGACCGGGACGAATTCGTCGAAGACATCCCGTACCCGGAGACGCAGAACTACATCAAGCGGATCCTCGGTACGGCAGACGACTACCGGTGGCTGTACGGCGGCCGCCACGAGGCGTCCGCCATGGCTGCCAGCGCGGCCAACGAGCGGGATGTCGAGAAGGCGACGGTCAAGGCCGAGCGCCGGAGAGAGGAAGCGCGGCGGGACGCGCTCCTCCGCGAGCGCCGGGTGATGCGGAAGCCGGTCCGGCGGGTCCACCGCCCAGTCAGACCACGCAAGGGTCCGGTCCGCCACCACCACCGGTGACGGCAACCCCGAGCGCCTGAGCGCCCGAGTTCAGTGCCGCGCGGTCGCGGCAGGCCGCAGCCGGTACAGCACCAGCGTCTGGTCGGCCGCCACTTCCTGCAAAGCCGGCGAGCGGACGATCGTCTGCGCCACCTGATCGGAGTACTGCGTGAAGTGCACGAAAATGTGCGTCACGCCGGCGGCGCGCAGCGCGGCGATCGACTCGGGACTCGGGAAGCTGCGCAATTCCTCATAGTGCCGGCTGTAGCTGGCCGGGACGAAGCCGCTGTAGCCGTTCAGGAGCGGCTTCCAGTTCAAGGTCGAATCCAGCACGGCGCCGGCGTTGTAGAACACATCCTGCGGCGGGTAGAACGGGAGCTCCACCGCCACCGCGCCCGGCACGCGGCGGATCATCGCGTAAATCGGCGGGATGCCGTCGAACCGGGCGTAGCCGATCGGGATCGACAGCGGCTCGAGCACCAGGAGCGCGAGCACGGCCATCGAGACGCCGGCGCGCAGCCGCCGGCCGGGAATCCGCCGGCGCAGCGCCGCCAGGCCGAAGCCGCCGACCACCGCGACCGCGACCAGCCCGAGGTAGCCGAAGCGCGCGGCGCCGCGGATGCCCTGCAGCGGCGGCAGCCAGCGATAGAGCAGCGCGTAGCCCGGCACGGCCGGGCCGAACGACAGCACGACGCCCGCGATCCCGAACGCGAGGCACATGCGCGCCCGCCGGTCCCGCAGCCCGACGCCCTGCCAGAGGGCGACCCCCACCAGCGCGAGGCCGACGAATCCGGGGAACAGCCCGGTCGAACTGAAGAAGCGGTGGCTCCAGGCCCAGTAGTTGAACCGGGCCGGGGTGGTGAGGTAGTCGCGCCACGACGCCGAGAACTGGCGCACCTCGGCGAGCGATCGGACCAGCCCCTGGTCGCGATAGGCCTCGAGGTACGGCAGCAGGAACGGCGTGAGGGCCAGGCCGGCGAGCCCGGCGGCCAGCGCGGCGTACGGCGCGAGCGTCCACGCCCGGCGTCCGCCCCACCAGTCCTCGGGGCGGACGAGCGTCGCGACGACGAGCGCCGTGGCGGTGAACACCATCAGGTAGTTCGACGCCAGCGACTGCAGCGTGAACCAGACGGCGAGCCAGACGGCGTGGCGGACGCGCGGCTCGCGCAGCAGCGCGTCGAGCGCCAGGAGCGCCAGCGGGAGGAATTCGACGTGCTGCGCCTGCATGTGGGGCAGGCGCGTGAGGGTATGGGCGTTGAACGCCATGAGCGTGCCGGCGCCGATGCCGGCGATCCAGTCGCCGGTCCAGCGCGCCACGACGAGGCACATGGCCCAGCCGGTCAGCGTGAAGCCGAGGATCAGCAGCAGGTTGTAGGCGAGCACCGGCGAGGCGCCGAGCGCGAACAGCGGAATCCCCATCACGCCCTGCGTGATCAGGCTCTCGGAAAACGCCAGCGTGCGGGGCTCCGGGTAGAAGATGTTCGCGTCGAACAGCTGCAGCGGGTGGCGCGGCGCCTGATGCGCGACCCACGCCAGGATCCACTCGTTCAGGACGGTGTCGGCGTTGTCGTTGCGGGACAGATGCGCCGGGTTGGCGGCCAGCGGCCAGGTCTCGAGGACGGCCAGGCACAGGAAGAGGAGCAGGGCGGCAACACGGGGGCGGCGCACGGCGCAAGGTTAGAAGCAAACGGCATCAAGGACAAGCGGCACGGCGGAATCCCGTTCAGAATCTCACCACGCCCCCGAAATACAGCCCCCGCAGCGTGAAGTCCCCGCTGTCGCTCTGCACCTGGTACTGCACGTCCAGCGAGTGATAGCCGACCATGGCCCCGATGTGATCGGTGAAATTCAGGGTGCCGTAGACATCGACGTCGATGTACTGGCCGGAATCGCCCTTCCTGATGCTGCCGGGCAGCTTGAAGCCGGTCGCCTTCCCGGTGATCGAGATGTTGGGCAGGACGTAGACCCGCACGATGCCGCCGACGGCCGGGATGGGGGCTTTCGCCTGCGTGTACTCGGTGTCGATCGGGCTCGAGAGCGTGGCGGTCACCTGCGTGTACTTGGCCTCGGCAATCACGCCGACGAACCAGCGGGGCCGGTACAGGAAATCGTACTCGTAGCCGAACTCCCACGCCTTCCAGTCGAGCGTCGACGTCACCGGCACGCCGATGCTGTAGCGGATGCCGTTGAACACGATGTCCCGCGTCAGGGTCGCCGTCGCCTGGTACTTGATCGGGATGTACGAGATCAGGAACTTGTGCTTCTTGGCGGGCCGCAGCACGAGCCGCAGATCCGGGAAGCGCGTCTGCGTGAACCCGAGGTCGGTGACGCCGTTGATGCTGGTCGGGAGGATGCCGAGCCCCTCGCTCGAGAAGACCATGTCCGGACTCGGGTCCCACAACCCGGCCTGCACCTCGACGTGATAGGTCTCACCGGTGGCGGCGTTACCGGCGCCCGTCGGGCTGTAGCGGGGGGCGTACTGGGCGGCGGCGGGACGTGCCGCCATGACGACGAGGAAGACGGCGGCCACGTACGCGGAGGCACGGGCCGAGCGGCTGATGCTCATGGCGCAATCGTTTCCAGGCCCCGGAAGGGTTTATCGGCAGGATGCGCTGGGCATCCGCGGCCGCCGTCCGACACGCCGGCGACCGGGAGTCGCGCGCGTCGGTTCGACCGCAGCCCGCTGGGATGAAGGCTGGTCGAGGATAGCACAGGTCCGGATTGCCGCGCACTCCGGCCGGTGCCGCCGGCACCGTTACTTGCCGTCCGGCGGATGGAGCAAATTCCGGTCCCGTTCCAGGGACCGCACGTCGATCGCTCAACAGGAAGGCGGGAGTTCGTACAGCAGCTTGAAGAACAGCCGGATCCTGGCGAGGACTTCCTTGATCGTCTGCATCGGACCACCCCCCGGGGACGCGACGGTTCTGTCGGTGCGGCGCCGGATCTGTCGGCAGCGGGGCGCCGGCCGCTCGAGGCTCCGGCCGTCCGGCGTCTCATGCTCCCGCGAAGGGGCGACGCAACGCGTCCCGGCTCCTCAGGCCTCGGAGGCTTCCGCGACCGCCAGCGTCTCGGCGCGCCCGCTGAAGACCCTGACCCAGCGGTTCAGCGCCGCCCCGAGGACGAGCAGGACGCAGATCATCATGATGGCGGTGCAGACCGAGTCGATCCAGCCCTGCACGTGCAGGGCCGGGTTGGTCCCGATCGCCATCGGGCCGAAGTTGTCGCGGATGCTCAGCCAGCCGGCCGACAGCGTGGTGACGCCGACGAACGCCAGCGGGCCGGCGGTGACCCAGGCGTACTTGGCCCGGCCGATGTTGATGATGACGCTGGTGCCGATGGCGAGGGCGACGGTGGCCAGCAACTGGTTGGCGACGCCGAACATCGGCCAGAGCGTGCTGATGCTGCCGGTCCAGATGAAGTAGCCCCAGCCCAGGACGATGAGCAGCGTGGTGACGATCGAGCCGGGGAGCCAGGTGCTGTCGCCGAGCGGGGCATACAGCTGCCCGCCGAACTCCTGCAGCAGGAACCGGCCCACGCGCGTGCCGGCGTCGAGCGTCGTCAGCACGAAGAGCGCCTCGAACATGATGGCGAAGTGGTACCAGTAGTCCATCAGCCCGCGCATGCCGGGCAGACCACTGAAGACCTGCGCCATGCCGACCGCGAGGGAGACGGCGCCGCCGGGCCGCGCGGCCACGGTCTCGCCCACTTCCTTGGAGAGCTGCGCCAGATTCACCGGCACCATGTGCAGGGTCGCGAAGACCGCGTGCGAGGTGTTGATGGCGAAGTAATCGGCCGGGTGGAGCACGCAGGCGGCGGTGAGCGCCATGACGCCGACCAGCCCTTCACACAGCATCGCCAGGTAGCCGATCGGCCGGATGTCGGTCTCCTTGTCGATCATCTTCGGCGTCGTGCCGGAGGCGATGAGCGCGTGGAAGCCGGAAATCGCGCCGCAGGCGATCGTGATGAACACGAACGGGTAGAGCGGGCCGGGGATGATCGGGCCGCCTCCCTTGTCGTACTTGGTCAGCGCCGGCATGAGCAGGTGCGGGTTGACCAGCATGACGCCGCCGGCGAGGGCCAGGATGATGCCGATCTTCATGAACGAGCAGAGATAGCCGCGCGGGTTCAGCAGCATCCACACCGGCAGCACCGAGGCCGCGAAGGTGTAGACCGCCATCAGGATGATGAGCGTCTCGGATCCGTAGGTGAACCAGGGGGCGATCGAGGAGTCGGCCAGCGGCTTGCCGAGAATCACCGCTGCGGTGATGCCGATGACGCCGATGATCGTCGCCTCGGTCGTCTTCCCCTTGCGCCACTGGAACATGTAGAAGCCCATGAAGATCGCCAGCGGAATCGTCGCCGCAATGGTGAAAGTCCCCCACGGGCTGTTGTAGAGCGCATTGACGACCACCAGGCCCAGGCCGGCCAGCGCGATCACGACGACGAACATGATGGCGATGGCCGCCATGATGCCGGAAAACGGGCTGATCTCCCGCCGCGCGATCTCGGCCAGCGACTTGCCGCCCCGCCGCGTCGACGCCCACAGGATGACGAAATCGTGCACTCCGCCGGCCAGCACGACGCCGGCAATGAGCCAGAGGAAGCCGGGGGCGTACCCGAACTGTGCGGCCAGGACGGGGCCGATCAACGGACCCGCGCCGGTGATCGCCGCGAAGTGGTGGCCGAAGAGCACCCACTTCGACGTCGGGTAGTAGTTCTGGCCGTCGTAGTTCTTGTGAGCCGGCGTGATGCGCGTGTCGTCCAGCACCATCACCTTGGCCGCGATGAAGGCGCTGTAATAGCGGTACGCGATCACCAGGATGCACAGGATCGGCAGGACGATGTATAGAGCTGGCATGCGCGCGATTCTATCAGCGGTCTCAGCCGGCCGCTACTGACAGTTTGGCGCGTTTGTAAAAAATTGTCTTCCGCGGCGGCCGGGGCCGCGGAGGCCATCATCTATACTGGTCGGATGAGCCCCGCCGTCCGCCGGCTGGTGCCCTACTTTCTCCAGTGCCGGCGCCAGTTCGTTCTCGGCCTCGCCTGCGCGGCGGTGACGACGCCGGTCGCGCTGAGCGCCCCCTGGGTCCTGCGGTACGCGATCGACGATTTGACCACCCACGGCGTGACGCGGGCGAAGCTCTTCTACTACGCAGTGCTGCTCCTCGGGATCGCCTTCGTCGGCGGCATCTTCCGTTTCCTGATGCGCCGGATCCTCGTCGGCGCCTCGCGCGAACTGGAATACCTGATCCGCAACGATTTCTTCGCGCACCTGCAGCGGCTGCCGCTCTCGTACTTCCAGGCCCACCGGACCGGCGACCTGATGTCGCGCGCGACCGCCGACCTGAACGCGGTCCGGATGATGGTGGGGCCGGCGGTGATGTACTCGGCGAGCACCGCCCTGACGCTCGTCGTCGCGCTCACGCTGATGATGTCGATCGACGCCCGGCTGACGCTGATCGCCCTCGTGCCGCTGCCGTTCGCGTCGCTGTCGGTGAAGTACTTCGGCAGCGCGATCCACCGCCGGTTCGAGAAGATTCAGGCGCAGCTCTCCGACGTGAGCGCGGTCGTCCAGGAGTCGCTGGCGGGCGTGCGGGTCGTCCGGGCGTACCGGCAGGAGGCGGAGGAGATCGAGCGCTTCCGGGCGTCGAATCAGGCCTATTTCGACGGCAACCGCGGGCTGATCGCCGTCCAGGGCTTCTTCTTTCCGAGCATGACGTTCTTCCTCGGCCTGGGCGCGATGCTCGTGCTGTGGCTCGGCAGCGCCGCGGTCATCCGGCACCGGATCACGCTGGGGCAGTTCGTCGCGTTCAACTCGTACCTGGTCATGCTCAGCTGGCCGATGATCGCGTTCGGCTGGGTGACGAACCTGCTGCAGCGCGGGATGGCCTCCTGGAAGCGGCTGCTGGAGGTCCTCGACACGGCGCCCGGGATCGCCGACGCCGCGGGCGACGGGCACCGGCTGGCGCCGGAGGATCTGCGGGGCAGCATCGAGTTCCGCGACCTGACGTTCTCGTTCCAGGGCCGGCCGGTGCTCGAGCAGGTGTCGGCCCGGATCGCCGCCGGGGAGACGGTGGCGTTCGTCGGCGTCACCGGCTCGGGCAAGTCGACCCTCATGAGCCTGCTGCCGCGGCTGTACGACCCGCCGCCGGGGACGGTGTTCATCGACGGCGTCGACGTGCGGGCGATCCCGCTCGCGGTGCTGCGCGGAGCGATCGGCTTCGTGCCGCAGGAGCCGTTCCTGTTTTCCGACACGCTGGCCGACAACGTGGCGTTCGGCGCCGACGCCGCCGGTCCGCGGCCCGACCGCGACGCGGCGCTGCGGCAGGCGGCGGCGGTGGCGAGGCTCGACAAGGATGTCGCGGAGTTTCCGCACGGGTACGACACGATGGTCGGCGAGCGGGGGCTGACGCTCTCGGGAGGGCAGAAGCAGCGGACGGCGCTGGCCCGCGCGATCATGATCGACCCGAAGATCCTCATCCTGGACGATGCGCTGTCGGCGGTCGACACGTATACGGAGGAGGAAATCCTGTCCCGGCTGCGCGGCGTGATGCGCCAGCGGACCTCGCTGATCGTGGCGCACCGGATCTCGACGGTCCGCGACGCGGATCGCATCTTCGTGCTGTCGGGCGGCCGGATCATCGAGCGGGGCACGCACGACGAGCTGGTCGCGCTGAACGGCCAGTACGCGGACCTCTACCGAAAACAGCTGCTCGAGGACGAGCTGGCGGCGAGTTAGGAGCGGACCATCCAGGAAGACGACGTCGTCGGCAAGGCGTACGATGCGCGGCTCATGCGGCGCCTCGTGGGCTACCTGCGGCCGTACTGGCTGCAGGTGGTCGTCGCGCTCGGCGCGATCCTGGGCAGCGCCGCCGGCCAGCTGGCGCAGCCCTACCTGACGAAGATCGCGATCGACCGCTACATCCGGGCCGGCAACCTGGCCGGCCTGCGGTGGATCGCGGTCTGCTACGCGGTGATTCTGGTCGCCTCGTTCGCCCTCGACTACCTCGAGACCTACACGCTGCAGATGACCGGGCAGCGGATCGTGTTCGATCTGCGGATGGCGATCTTCCGCCATCTCCAGCGGCTGGACCTGCGGTTCTACGACCGCAATCCAGTCGGACGCCTGATGACGCGGGTGACGACCGACGTCGACGTTCTGAACGACCTGTTCACCTCCGGCATCGTCGCGATCTTCGGCGACGTGTTCACGCTGGCCGGCATCATGGTCGTGATGCTCATGATGAACTGGCGGCTGGCGCTGGTCACCTTCTCGGTGCTGCCGCTCATCGTGATCGTGACCCAGTGGTTCCGGCGGAACGTCCGCGGCTCCTATCGCCAGGTCCGGGGGCTGATCGCGCGCATCAACGCGTTCCTGCAGGAAAACCTCACCGGCATGGCCACCGTGCAGCTGTTCTGCCGGGAGGCGGTCAATTTCAGGCGGTTCGACGCCATCGACCGCGACCACCGCGACGCGAACATCGCGTCGATCTTCTATTACGCCGTCTTCTACCCGGCGGTCGAATTCGTGGGGGCGCTGGCGGCGTCGCTCATCATCTGGTACGGCGGCGGCAACGTGATGCACGGCACGCTGACGCTGGGCGGGCTCGTGGCCTTCCTGCTGTACGCGCAGCGGTTCTTCCGCCCGATCAGCGACATCTCGGACAAGTTCAACACGCTGCAGTCGGCGATGGCCTCCTCGGAGCGGATCTTCACGCTGCTCGACGCGCCGGTGCACATCGAGCGGCCGGCGGCTCCCGTGGCGCGGCCGTCGGGCGCCGGCGGCCACCTCGTGTTCGATCACGTGTGGTTCGCGTACAACGACGAGGACTACGTCCTGCGCGACATCTCCTTCGACGTCGCCCCGGGGGAGCGGGTGGGCATCGTCGGCGCGACCGGCGCGGGCAAGAGCACGATCATCAACCTGCTGCTGCGCTTCTACGACGTCAGCCGCGGCCGCATCCTGGTCGACGGCGTCGACGTGAGGGCGCTGGACCCGCACGAGCTGCGAAGTCTGTGCGGGCTGGTGCTGCAGGACGTGCACCTGTTCTCGGGGACGATCGGCGCCAACGTGCGGCTCGGCAACGACGCGATCGACGACGAGGCGGTGAGGCGCGCCGTGCGGGCCGTGCACGCCGACGCCTTCATCGACCGGCTGCCGGGCGGGCTGGACAGCCCGGTGGCGGAACGCGGCGCGACGCTGTCAGTGGGCCAGAAGCAGCTGCTGTCGTTCGCGCGCGCGCTCGCGTTCGATCCGCGGATTCTCATCCTGGACGAGGCGACCTCGAGCGTGGACACGGAGACCGAGATCGTGATCCGCGACGCGCTGCGCGCGCTGATGGCCGGCCGGACGACGATCGCGATCGCGCACCGCCTGTCGACCATCCAGGACATGGACAAGATCCTGGTGCTCCACAAGGGACACCTGCGGGAAACCGGCAGCCACCAGGAACTGCTGGCGGCCCGGGGCATCTACTATCGCCTCTATCAGCTGCAATACAAGGACGGTCCGCAGGCCGCGACCGGCGCGCGTGACGCGGCCGGCCGGGCCTCCGGCGGGATCAGCGTGTGAAGCCGACCGAGGAGTCGGCCTGCAGCGCGGGCGCCGGACGGGACGGCCTGGCGGGGACGGGCAGCCCCCGCCGGGACAGCGGATCACGACGGCCGCCCAGCATGTCCAGCCCCGCCATCGAGCTGTCGCGTGGATTCCAGCCGAGCCGCAGCACCCGGACCTTGATCGGCCGGCGCCCGAACACGAGCGCGTCGTTGCAGCTCCACATGTAGATGTCGATGTGCCGGCCCTGCACGGCCGGCCCGGTGTCGAGGATGGTGTAGATGCCGCTGTACCGCGACAGCGGCGCATTGATCTCGACGACCGATCCGACCGGCAGCAGCGTCGGGTCGGCGGCGGCCACGCCGGTGCGCACCGCCACACCCGACGCGGTGGTGGTCCCCTTGCAGTAGGCGGTGCCGGCGAACGTCAGCTGCTCGCCCGCCTCCGGCGGGACGGCCAGGTGGCTGCTGTCCGCCTGCAGGGCGGCGAACCGCGAATCGGGGATGGTCGCCTCGTAGAGGCAGACGAATCCGACGACGGCGATGATGGTGGCCAGCAGTTTGCGCCAGGTCGAATGGGAAAGAAGCATGGTGTGCACGTTCCTGAAAAAGATCAGCGCTTGGCTGCAGCGTCCGACCTTCCGCGTCCCTCGTGCGGCGGGGGCGTCTCCGTATCTCCCTCAGAATGGCGCCGGCGCAGATGAATCCGGCGCTCGTTGACGACGAACGCGACCGCGAGCGGATATGTCGCGAGCGCGAGCACGGTCGTACCGATCAGCGACCCCACCAGGTACGGCCAGAGCAGCGGACGGAGCAGCACGCCCAGCCCGTGCCAGAACTCCGTGTGGAACAGCGACAGCTCGAACAGTTCGGCCAGCTGCCGGGCGAACCCCGGCGGAATCTTCGTGTGCAGCAGCTCGGCCCCGAGCGCGGTCGTCAGCGCGTACCAGGCCGCGATCGTCCACGGCAGATTCGCATACACACCCAGCAGCACGGCCACGCGGTTCAGATCGAAGATGAACGCGCAACTCAGGGCCAGTGCCGTGTGCAGCCCCAGGAACGGCGAAAACCCGAAGAACACGCCGAGCGCGAACGCCGCCGCGGTCCGGCGAGGGGTGTCGTCGACGTGGAGCAGCGTGTGGCTCCACCGGCGGATCGCATCGCGCGTGAGGCGGATCATCGGAAATGGGCGAACCCCCCCGGCAGCGGCGTATCGATGGCTCCACGCCGCAGCACGACGGCTCGCCCCGCCGTCACGGCTCCGATCCGCGTCAGTTGCACGTCGCCGGCCTGTCGCCGGGCCGCGGAAAGCCGCCCGCGAAACCTGGGCCGGACGGTGAACAGGAGCTCGTAATCGTCGCCGCCCGCCAGCGCGGCCTCGATCGGATCCGCGCCCGCCCGGATGAACCAGTCGCGCGCCGCCACCGCCACCGGCACCGCCGCGGCGTCGAGGCTCATCCCGACCCCGCTGGCCCGGGCCACCTGCGTCACCGCGTCGGCCAGGCCGTCGCTGAGATCCATGCAGGCGGTGGCCGCGTGCGTACGGCCCAGCACCAGCCCCAGGCGGATCCGCGGTTCCGGAAAGCGGTACCGCGCCTGGCAGGCCCCCAGTCCTTCGTCGCGACCGGTCTCTTCGCCCCCCTGAAGGGACTGAAGTCCGGCGGCCGCCGAGCCGATTACACCGCTAACCCAGATCTCGTCGCCCGGCCGCGCGCCGGCCCGCCGCAGGACCTGCCGCCGGCCGACCGCCCCCACCACGGTGACGTCGACGATGAGCGGACCGGGCGACCGGCTCAGGTTGCCGCCCAGCAGCACCACGTGGCAGCGGCGCGCCAGGGCGAGAAATCCATCCACCAGGCCGTCGAACTCCGCCAGCGTCATGGCGGGCGGCAGCATCAGCGACAGCAGCGCGCCCCGCGGCTCGGCCCCCATCGCCGCCAGGTCGCTGAGGTTGACCGCGAGCGCCCGGTGACCGATGGCGGCTGGCGGCACGAACGACCGGTCGAAGTGGACCCCCTCGACCAGCGCATCGCAGCTCAGCACTTCCAGGCGGTTCCGGGCCGGCTCGATGACCGCCGCATCGTCGCCCGGGCCGACCGTGACCCAGGGGGCCGGCGGCGGCAGGCGCTCACGAAGCCGTTCGATCAAGGCCTGCTCGCCGACGTCCGAGACGCGCCGGCCGGCGGAGGTTGCCGCTTCCGTCGAACGATCACCCACCGCGTGAAACCCCGCTTCCGTCATGCCGCCGCTGCCGTGCTTCCCGCCGCTCCAGACGCGTGCCACACCTGCAGCACACCGGCCGCCCGCCTATCGAGCTGCCGGACATCGACCGACGAGCGTCTCGCTATCCAAAATCCCGGGCCCTGACCATTCCAGGGCCGCCGCGGAACCCAGGCGCCGACGGCGGGGGATGTGGGGCACCCCGCGAGAACCGGAGGAGAGGAGGGCGACGGATGAGACCCCGCTTTGCCGTGTGGGGAGGTCGATGAACCTGCTCAGGGCAGGTGGAACCGCTGGGAGAGCCGCGCGTCAGGCTTCCTCATACCGAGGCATGCACACAGCGCAGCATCGCGATTCACTTGGTCATTACGTTGGCTCAAACGAGCCTCGACCATCACGCGCAAAGCAGGGTGTTCAGAACACAGGAGGGATCTTAGCGTGGGGCCGGTGGGCGGTCAAGTCACAAGCGTGACCTGAAACCGCGCAAACCGCATAAAACATTAGGAAAAACACGCACTTCTGGTGGGCGGATCCGCACAGGCGGTCCAAGTCGTTACGAAATCAGGACTTCGTCCAGCAGGCGTTCGATTTGTTCGGTCCGCTCCGCGAGTTGCCCGGTCCGGCTGTGCTCGGCCTCACGGCAGCGGAAGAATTCGTCGGCAATATTGAGCGCCGCGAGGACGGCGAGCCTGAGGGAGTCGCCGGTCGGCGTCAGCTCGCCGGCGGCGCGGATCTTCTGGTTCACGTACGTCGCAAGCGCCTGGACGTAGCGCTCGTCCAGGCTGGTCCGAATCGGATAGCGCTGCCCGTTGATCTCGACCGGAATGATGCGACCGGATTCTTCGCTCACAGCACCTCTCCGTCAGCCGGCTGATCCCGGCCCGTCCGCACCAGGCCTACAGATTCAGCCCTTCGAGCTGCTCGAGCATTTCGGCCACCCGGTTGCGGACCAGGTCGCGCTCCTCGCGCATGGACGACAGCTCGGCGCGGACCCCGTCGGTGTCCGCCATGCGGGCCCGGAGGGCCTCGATCTCGCGCGCCAGGCGGAGGTTCTCCTCGGTGACGCGCGCCTGCTCGTCCCGCATCCGGCCCATCATTGCGACCAGCAGCTTGACCTTCTCTTCGAGCCGGTCGATCGGCTCCAGATCGACGCCTCGTGCCATCGTTTTCGCCATGACTCTTCCTCGTACGGGCGCGCCGGCCGGCGCGCCGCCTGCTCGACTGTGGTCCAGCCGTCCGGCCGGCGGGTTCACCGCTGGACGACGCCGTGCTCGCGGACGAGCGCGGCCACGATTGCCTCGGCCGCCTCCTGCACCTCGGCGTCGGTCAGCGTCCGCTCGGGCGAGCGGAACGTGAGACGCACGGACAGGCTGACGCGGCCCTCTGGAATCCCCTTGCCCTGATAGCGGTCGAAGAACGTCACGCCGGCCAGCCACCCCGGGGCATGCGCGTGGATCGTGCCACGAACCGTGGACGCAGGCAAGCTCGCGTCGACCAGCAGGGAAATGTCGCGGAGGACCGACGGAAAGCGGGGCAGCGGCTCGATCGCCCCGGCGCCACGGGTGGCGCCGGCCAGGTCGATCTGCAGCCCGGCCTCCCAGGCCGCGTCCAGATCGATTTCGGCCACATAGACCGGATCGGCGCCCGGCAGACCTCGGCTCTCCGCGATCGCCGGCTGCAGCTGTCCCAGCAGCCCGATTTGGCCATGGGACGCCGATGCCGCCTCGACCAGGAGGGCGCCTGCCCGCCCGGGCACGAGCGCCGGGTGCGCAATCGGGGCCACGCGCACCGGCAGGCGCAGCACGTCGGCCAGCCGCTCGACCAGCCCCTTGACGTCGAAGAAATCGACGTCGCGGCCGGTCCCGCTCCAGTGTCCGTCGGCCGCCGCGCCGGTCCAGGCGACGGCCACGCCGCGCGTCTCGCCGTCGGTGGCCGAAAACCTGGCGCCCAGCTCGAACAGCCGCACGTCGCGCTGCTGGTGATGCCGGTTGCGCGCGACCGCCTCGACCAGGCCGGGCAGCAGCGAGCGGCGCAGCACTTCGAAGCTCGCCGACAGCGGGTTGGCGATCGGCACGACGTCCTGGTCGGCCAGGCCGAACGCCTCGTGCGCCCGCTGCTCGATGAACGCGTACGTCATCGCTTCCGACAGGCCGGCGGCCAGCAGGACGCGGCGGACGAGGCGGTCCCGGCTGACGCGTGGATCGTCCGGCGCAGGTGGTGCCGCAGGGACGGGAAAGACGGCCGGCAGCCGGTCGTAGCCGTAGTGCCGCCCGACTTCCTCGACCAGGTCGGCCTCGCGCCGCAGATCGACCCGGAACGTCGGGGCGGTGACGTCCCAGCCGTCGGCGAGCCGCGCCGCGTCCAGCCCGAGCCCGCGGAAGATCCGCTCGACCTCGCCGTCCGCCACCTGCACGCCGAGCAGGCTCGCCAGGCGCGCGCGGCGCAACCGGATGGTCACCGGGCCGCGCGGCGCGGGATAGCGATCGACGACATGGCCGACGATGGTGCCGGCCCCGATCAGCCGGAGCAGGGCGCCGATCCGCTCGAGCGCGAGGAGCGGCGCGTTGATGTCGGCCCCCCGCTCGAACCGGGCCGACGCCTCGGTCATCAGGCCCAGCCGCTTGCTGGTGCGCCGGACGGAGGTCGGCGTGAAATACGCGCTCTCGAACACGACCCGCCGCGTGGCGCTGGAGACTTCCGCGGCGGCGCCCCCCATCACGCCCGCGACCGCCTGCGCCCGGTCGGCATCGGCAATGACGAGCATGTCGTCCGCCAGGGTGCGGCTGACGCCGTCCAGCGTCACGAGCATCTCTCCCGGACGGGCCCGCCGGATGCGCAGGGCCCGCCCGCCGAGCCGGTCGAGATCGAACGCGTGCGTCGGATGCCCGAGCTCGAGCAGCACGTAGTTCGTGATGTCGACGACGTTGCTGATCGGACGGACGCCGGCCGCTTCGAGGCGCAGGGCGAGCCAGGCGGGCGACGGGCCGACGCGCACGTCGGCCGCCGCCGCCGCGTATCGCGGGCAGAGGTCGGGCGCGTCGAGGGTGACGCTGACCGCGTCGGACTCGCCGGCCGGCAGCGCCATCCGGTCGAGCCCCGGGGCCTCGCCCAGCGGCCGCAGGGGCCGGTCGTACGCGGTGCCGGCCTCGCGCGCCATGCCGAGCAGGCTCAGGCAGTCCGGCCGGTTGGCCGTGATCTCGAAGTCGATGACGGCATCGTCGGCCGCCGGCGCCGCCCACGGCGGCACGGCCGGCAGGGCGATCGGTTCGACCGAGGCGGTCTCGAAGCCGCGCATCGCCAGCCGCTCGGCCAGCGCGCGGGCGTCGGCCGGCACGTCGACGAAGTCGCGGAGCCAGGACAGGAGAATACGCATGCAGGACGCTCTGACAGCCGTCGCTCAGATCGGAAACTGGTCGAGGAAGCGCTGGTCGTTCTCGAAGAACAGGCGGATGTCGTCCACGCCGTACTTCAGGATCGCGACCCGCTCGAGGCCCATGCCCCAGGCGAACCCGGTGTAGCGCTCGGGATCGTAGCCGACCGCCTCGAACACCGCCGGATGCACCATGCCGCAGCCGAGGATTTCGAGCCAGCCGGTCCGCTTGCACTGCGGGCACCCGGTCCCATTGCACGCCCAGCAGCTGATGTCGACTTCCGCGCTCGGCTCCGTGTAGGGAAAGAAACTGGGGCGGAAGCGCAGGCGGCTGGAGGGCGCGAACATGTCGCGCGCGAAGGTCAGCAGCGTGCCTTTCAGCTCCGCGAGCGACACCCCTTCGCCGACCAGCAGCCCCTCAATCTGGTGGAACATCGGCGAGTGGGTCAGGTCCGGGTTGTCGCGGCGGTACACCGTGCCGGGGACGACGATCCGGATCGGCGGCTCGTGCGCCTGCATGTAGCGCACCTGCATGGAGGAGGTGTGCGTGCGCAGCAGGGTGCGCAGGTCGCGGGCGCGCGCCTCGGGCGTCCGCGCGCCGGCCGGCGTCCAGGCCTCGCCCCGCATCGGCGACGCCAGATACAGCGTGTCCTGCATGTCGCGCGCCGGGTGCGACGCCGGCATGTTCAGCGCGTCGAAGCAGTGGAACTCGTCTTCCGCCTCGGGCCCCTCGACGATCGCGAAGCCGAGGCGCGTGAAGATCGCCTCCATGTCCTCGCGGACGACCGTCAGCGGGTGGCGGTGGCCGAGCGCCGGCCGGCGCCCGGGCAGCGTGACGTCGACGGCGCCGGCGACCGGACGGTGCGCCGCCAGCGCGGCGCGGCGGGCGAGGATCGCCGCCTCGATGTCGGCTTTCAGCTGGTTGGCGAGCCGGCCGAGGCGCGGGCGCTCGGCGGCCGGGGCGGCGGCGACCTCGGTCATCAGGCCGGCGATGAGGCCGCCCTTCCGGGCGAGGTAGCGGTCGCGGACGGCCTGGAGGTCGCGTTCGGCGGTGACCGCCGCGAGCTCGGCGAGCACGTCGTCGCGGAGGTGCGCGAGAGCGTCGGCATCCAGCATGGGTGAGACGGTGCGACGTGTTCCCCGGCACCGGGGCCGGGGAACGGGGAACGGGAAACGGGGGCGCGCCGCGGGGCGCGTCAGGCGCTGGCGCCGCGGGCGTCCCGGGCGCGGGCGGCCAGCCGCGCGAACGCCGCCGGCTGCCGGACGGCCAGATCGGCCAGGCTCTTCCGGTCCAGGGTCACGCCGGCCACCTTCAGCCCGTTGATGAACTGCCCGTACGTCAGGCCGTGCTCCCGGGCCGCGGCGTTGATCCGGACGACCCACAGGCGGCGGAAGTCGCGCTTCTTGCGACGCCGGCCGACGAACGCGTACTTGAGGGCGGTGTCGACCGACTCCTTGGCGGCGCGGTACAGCTTGCTCTTGGTCGCGTAGAACCCCTTCGCCCGCGACAGCAGCTTCTTGCGCTTCGCCCGCCGGACGTTTCCACGTTTGACTCGCGGCATCTTCCGATCTCCTTGCGCTGGTCGAATTCCGGATTCAGGACTGCGTCAACTTTCCAGGTCCCACGTCACTTGTACGGCAGCATCCGCATCAGCTTGGCCGTCTCGACGTCGGCCGTCACGGTCGTTCCGCGCAGCGCCCGCTTCCGCTTGGTCGTCTTGCTGCTCAGAATGTGCTGCTTGAACGCCTTGCTGCGCAGAAACTTCCCGTTCGCCGTTCTCTTGAAGCGCTTCGCCGCGCCCCGGTGCGTCTTCAGCTTGGGCATCTCGATTCCTTCCTCTCGTCGTGCTCCCGCGCGTTCCACCGCGGCCCGATTCAGGACGCCGTGTCGACCGGCGGCGCGGTGCGCGCGGCCGGCCGGGCGCCCACGCGCCGCGTCAGGATGGTGTGCATCTGATTGCCTTCCATCCGGGGCGCGGTCTCGGCGACGGCGACCTCGGCCAGTTCCTCCACCAGGCGCTGCAGGATCCGGCGGCCGATCTCGGGGTGCGCCATCTCCCGCCCGCGGAAGAAGATGGTCGCCTTCACCTTGTCGCCGTCCTCCAGGAAGCGCTCGATGTGCTTCTTCTTGAACTGGTAGTCGTGCTCGTCCACCTTCGGGCGGAACTTGATCTCCTTGACCTCGATCACCTTCTGGTGGCGCCGGGCCTCGCGCGCCCGCTTCTGCTCCTGGTACTGATACTTGCCGTAATCCATGATCCGGCAGACGGGGGGCGTGGCCGTCGGCGAAATTTCGACCAGGTCCAGTCCCTTCTGCCGCGCGATGGCCAGCGCCTGCGGCGGCGGCATGATGCCGAGCTGCTGGCCGGCGTCGTCGATGACACGAATCTCGCGTACGCGTATCCGTTCATTGACCCGCGTGCGGGTGTCGCGGCGCGGGCTGCGGTCGTATGGAATAACGGCCTCCTTCTTCGTCCTTCAGCCCCGCGCCCACGCGCGGAGCACTCCGACCCGGGCGGCGCTAGTGCGCCTTCCGCTGCGCTTCGGCGAGCGCGGCGGCCGTGAATTCGTCCAGCGACCGGCTGCCCTGGTCGCCGCCTGACCGGCTGCGCACCGCCACACTGCCGTCGGCCAGTTCCTTGTCGCCGACCACCAGCATGTAGGGGACCTTCTGCAGCTGCGCCTGCCGGATCTTATAACCAATCTTCTCCTGGCGGCCGTCCAGCTCCGCCCGCAGGCCGGCGGCGTCCAGCCCCGCCCGCACCGACCCGGCGTACTCCAGATGACGGTCGGCGATCGGCAGCACGATGGCCTGGACCGGCGCCAGCCAGAGCGGAAACGCGCCCGCGTAATGCTCGATCAGGATCGCGATGAACCGCTCGAAGCTCCCGAAGATGGCCCGATGGATGACCACCGGGCGATGCTCGGCGTTGTCCGCGCCGGTGTACTTCAGGTCGAACCGCTCGGGCATCTGATAATCGAGCTGGATCGTCGCGCACTGCCACTTCCGGCCGATGGCGTCGGTGATGTCGAAGTCGATCTTCGGCCCGTAGAACGCGCCGTCCCCCTCGTTCAGTGTGTAGGCCATGCCGGCCTTGCCGAGCGCCTCCCGCAGCTGCGCCTCGGCGTGGTCCCAGGTCCCGACCGCGCCCAGGAACTCGCCCGGGCGCGTCCCCAGCTTCGCCGTGAACGCCAGCCCGAAATCGCCGTACACGCGCTGCACCAGCCGCAGCAGCCGCTCGACCTCCTCGCCGATCTGGTCCTGCGTGATGAAGCAGTGCGCGTCGTCCTGCGAGAACTGCCGGACCCGCGTCAGCCCCGAGAGCACGCCGGAGGCCTCGTTGCGGTGCAGCGGGGTCTGCTCGTGGAACCGGAGCGGCAGATCGCGATAGCTGTGCGCCTCGCTCGCATACAGCAGGAAGTGCCCCGGGCAGTTCATCGCCTTCATCCCCATCTGCTCGCCTTCCGAGTCGATGAGGAACATGTTCTGGCGGTAGTGCTGCCAGTGGCCGGAGGTCTCCCAGAGCGCCTTGTTGAAGACGAGCGGCGTCTTGACCTCGACGTAGCCGCCCGGCACCAGCACCTCGCGCATGTAGTCGGCCAGCACGTTGTAGAGCGTCGTCCCCTTCGCGAGCCAGAACGCCGCCCCCGGCGCCCACGGATGGAACGTGAACAGGCCGAGCTCCCGTCCGAGCTTCCGGTGGTCCCGCTTCCTGGCTTCCTCGAGGCGCTCGAGATGCGCCTTCAGCTCGGCCTCCGACAGGAAGGCCGTGCCGTAAATCCGCTGCATCGGCCGGTTGTGCGCGTCGCCCTTCCAGTACGCATTCGAGGTGTTCAGCAGCTTGAACGCCTTCAGCCTCCCGGTGGACGGCACGTGCGGGCCGGTACAGAAATCGACGAAGGTGTCGCGATCCTTGATCGTGTAACAGGAGACCGTCTCCTGCCCCGGCGTCTTCTCCTCGATCAGCTGCACCTTCAGCGGCTCGCCGCGCTGCGCGAAGAACGCCTCGGCCTCCGCCTTCGGCCAGATCTGCCGCTCGTAGGGGAGGTTCTGCGCCGCCAGCTCCTTCATCTTCTTCTCGATGGCGTCCAGATCCTCTGGGACGAACGGCCGCGGCACGACGAAGTCGTAGAAGAAACCCTCCTCGGTGGCCGGCCCGATGCCGCACTGGACCTCGGGGAACAGGTTCGTCACCGCGGCGGCCAGCAGGTGCGCCGTGCTGTGCCGGTAGAGCGGCAGCGCTTCCGGGCTCTCCGGCGTGACGATGCGCACCCGGGCATCGCGATCGAGCCGGTACGAGAGGTCCACCGTCGTCCCGTCGACCACGCCGGCCAGCGCCGCCCGGGCGAGCCGCGGCGACACCGCGGCCGCAACGTCGGCGACCGACGTGCCGGCCGGCACGGCCCGGCTGGACCCGTCCGGAAGCGTGACTGTGATCTGGGACATGCGAGATCGTGAAGTCGGCGAGCGTCTGAGATCGTGGCGTCGGAAACCGTCCAGCCGGCGAGTGTCCTTCGACTCGCGCGTCAATGCCAGAGCTCGCTCAGGACATTCTCTCCGATCAGTGGCCCGCCATGAGCGAGCCTCCGGCCCGCCGGCGGCGGGGCGGAGGCGAGTCGAATGGTAGGCACGGGCGGACTCGAACCGCCGACCTCCTGCGTGTCAAGCAGGCGCTCTAACCACTGAGCTACGCGCCTACACCTTGAAAATACGGACCTTACAGGAACGGACAGTATACCAATGGCGGGAAGCGTCCGTCAACGACGGGAGGGCGCCGCCGTCCGGGCCTGGGCTGGTCGCGCCGGCGCGGGTGAGCCGCGCGCGGCGCTGAAGCCCGGCGCCGACGCGCCTGTTACTTGACGGCGTTCTTGAGAGCCTTCCCGGCGGTGAAGCGCACCACACGCCGCTTGGGAATCTTGATGGGGGCCCCGGTCTGCGGGTTGCGCGCGGTGCGTGCCTTCCGCTGCGAGGTCTTGAACGTGCCGAAGCCGACGAACGTGATCGACTCGCCCTTCTTCAGCGACTTGGTGATGCTGCCGAAGAACGAATCCACGGCGGCGGCGGCGCTGCTCTTCGTGATGCCGGTGTCCTTGGCGATCTTTTCGATGATTTCCTGCTTGTTCATGCAACCAACCTCCTGCTGACTGGCGTCGCCGGAACGGAACCACAGGACTCCGGCGTTGAAAAACGCTCAGCGGTTATACGTGAGCGCCGTACGGGTGTCAAGCGCGTCCCGTGGAACGGCCGGCGCCGGACGACGTGCGCCGCCGGCGCGGCGGGCGCGGCTACGCGGCATGCGTTGCCGCGAGGACGGCCAGGGCCTTGTCGAGGATCGGATCGCCGGGGGGCGGCGTGTCGCCGAAGTGATAGAACGGCTCCGCGACGCCGACGTCGGGCAGCAGGCCGCGCTCGTCGATCGGGGCGCCGGACGGCGTGAGGTACTGCGTCGTCGACAGCCAGAGTCCGCTGCCGTCACTGAGCTTGACGAGCGTCTGCTCGGCCGCGCGCCCGTCGGTCCGCTCCCCGACGAGCTCCGCGCGGTGGTTGCCGGCCAGCGCCGCGGCGAACAACTCGGCGGCGCCGGACGTGCCGGGATCGACCAGCAGGACGACCGGCATCGCCAGGCGGCCGTCGCCGGCCGAGGCGCTGATCGTCTCGCGCGGCCCGTTGCGCGACTCCTTGTAGCCGAGCGTCCCGCTCGCGACGAACAGGCGGGCCGCCTTCAGGCCGTTGGCGAGCGCGCCGGTGGCGCTGCCGCGCAGGTCGATCGCCAGCCGGGTGGCTCCCTGCTTCTGCAGATCCTTGACCTCCCGCGTGATCTCGGCGGCCGCGTCGTCGTCGAACCCGGGCACCTTCAGGTAGCCGACGCCGGGCGATTCGAGGCGCCCCGTGACGGTCGGCCTGGGGGCGACGATGCGCGTCAGCGTCAGGTCGTGCGGATCGGCGGCGTTGCCGCGGATGATGGTCAGCTTCACGGTCGTGCCGGGCTGGCCCCGCAGCTCGTGGATCCCCTCCCAGACGGACAGCTCCCGCGTCGACTTGCCGTCGATGTCCCGGATGAAGTCTCCCGTGTGCAGGCCGGCGAGCGCCGCCGGCGACCCGTCCCGGGCCGCGATGATCCGGAGGTAGTACTGGCGCGTCAGCGTGACGCCGATGCCGGCCGGCGGCAGCGGCGCGTGCGCCTCGATTTCCTCGACCTCGGGGGGCGTCAGATACGCGCTGTCGGGATCGAGCCCGAAGGCGAGCCCCCGCATCGCCCCGCCGATGACCGAGCCGACGTTGACCTTCTCCACGTAGTTGTTGACGATGAGCGAGGTCACGTCCTGGAACATCCGGAGCGGCTGGTAACTGTCGTCGCGGGCCACGGCGTTGGTGAGCGCCCCGCCGATCAGCACGAACGCGATGACCGGTCCCGAGATGAGCAGCACGATGAGACGACTTCTGGAACTCATGGTGAATCGGGACGCTCCCTCTTGCGTGAGCCTACCGGCGCGCTTTCAGCCATTGTAAGGGATCCGCGGCCCTGCCGTCGATTTGAAGCTCAAAATACAGTCCGGCCGGACCGCCCGCCGGCGGCACCCCCACGGTGCCGAGCACCTGGCCGGCGTCGACCTGCGCCCCCTTGGCGACGTCGACGGCGTCCAGGTCACCGTACAGCGAATAGTCCCGCTCGCCGTGACGGACGATCACGAGGCGCCCGTATCCCATGAACGGCCCGGCGAACGCCACGGTGCCGCCGTGGACGACCCGGACGGGCGTGCCGGCGGCGGCGGCGATCTCGATGCCGTCGCGCACGAAGCCGGAGGCCGCGCCGCCGGCAGCGGGCGGCGGCGCGTGGAACGGCACGACCACGGCGCCGTCGACCGGCCAGGCCAGGGCGCCCCGGAAGGGGGCGATCGGCAGCGCCGGCACCTGCGCCGGCGCGCCGGTGGCGAGCGTGGCCAGAGCCGCCTGGAGGTGCTGCTGCGCGGTCTGCAGTTCGCCGATGAGGCGGGCATTGAGGTCGCGGCGACGATCGATCCGGTCGAGCAGCTGCGAGCGCCGTGCCGCGGCGCGGTCGGCCGCCAGGGCGGCCTGGCGGGCGGCCGCTTCGAGGGTGGCCATCCGTACGCGCCGGGCGTCGAGCGCGGCCCGGGCCGCCTGCAGCTGCGACAGCGTGCGGCGGGCGGTGTCGAGCGTCGTCCGGTCGATCGCGGCGAGGGCGGCGACCATCCCGTAGGCGCGCCCGAGGTTGCGCAGGTCAGGGGTGGACAGCAGCAGCCGCGCGTAGCCGCCGCGCCCGAGTTTGTAGAGATCGACCAGCCGGGCGTTCATGATCGGCCGGAGGCCGGCTGCGCGCTGCTCCAGCGCGGCGATGCGCGTACCGGCGGCGTCGATCTGCGCCTGAACGGCGCGCAGGGCCGCCTGCGCCTGCGCGGCCCGGGCCGCCTGCAGCTCGCGCTGGACCTCGAGGCGCCGGAGGTCGCCGAGGATCGATCGCTCCCGGGTGGCGAGCGCGTCGGCTTCCTGCTGCAGCGCGGCGATCCGCGCCGCGGCGCGCCGGGACAGCGCGTCGGCGCGGGCGCGCGCGTCGGGCGGCGGTGCGGCCGCCAGGGCGGCGCCGGCCGCGGCCGCCAGGAGCGCGGCGGCGCACGCCCGGCCGGCCGTCCGCAGGCGCCCGGCCCGGCTAGTCATGGGCGCCGGCCGCCTCGCGGTGCAGCAGCTGCTGCACCTCCGCAGCCGTGAGCAGCTCCTTGCCGTCGAGGCTCTTGGGGATCGGAAGTCCGAAGAACTGCAGGATCGTCGGGGCGATGTCCTTGATGTTGGGCGTCGCCGTGTTGATCTTCACGTTGGAGACGAGAATGCCTGACGTCTCCTTGTAGTTGAACGAGCCGTGGTCGCCGCTCCACTTCCGCATGTTCGGGTAGACCAGTCCGGGCGGCGCGCCGCCGAGCGTGGTCTGCCAGGACACCCGGTACCCGTCGGCGAACCCCACCTGCAGGTCGGGCGCGTTGTCCATGTACGGGCCGTGCCACACCTTGTGCCCCTCGTACACCGCGTCGACCATCCGGGCGCCGGTCTTCGGGTCGGTCATCGCCAGCAGCTTGCCGGAGATCTCGTCGACGAGCCGCTGGTAGTCCGCGCCCGGCTTGACGATGCCCTGGCCCTCGCGGCCGCGCAGGTTGATGTAGATCTGCCCCAGGCCCATGGCGTAGGCGCGCGTCTTCGCCCAGTCGACGTTCTCCCAGAACTGGCCGCCGCTGAACAAATCGTTGAGCGTCTTCTTGCCGCCCGACTGCCCCTGCAGCACCATGTACCCCTGCTGCACGAGCCACGTGTTCAGGTTGACCGATTCGCGGTACGAGTGGAAGCCGTGATCGGACACGATGATAATCGGCACGTTCGGCCCGACGCGCTGCATGACCTCGCCGAGGAACTGATCGCAGCGCTGGTAGACCTGCTCGATCGAGTTCCCGTACTTGGCCGCCAGCGCGCTGTCGTACATCGGGCTGGTCGGATCGATCAGCCGGAACATCATGTGCTGCACGCGGTCCGTCGACTCGATGACGCCGACGAAGAGGTTCCAGTTCGTGTGGTCGAGGCGGTCGAGAATGACGCGGGCGCGATCGTCGAACGCCTTGAACAGGTCGTACATGAAGGCGCCCTCGCCGATCCGCCCCTCGTTCAGCGCCCACGTGGCCTCGGCCCAGCCGAGCGTGCGGTACTCACCCAGGCGCTTGTACAGCGTGTCGGACAGCGAGGCGGGGTACGACATCGGCACCGGCGGATCCTGCGGCTCGAAGTTGATCGGCGAGACGTAGAGGCGCAGATCCCCGCTGGCCCGGATGAGGTGGAACTGCACCATGCCGTGCAGCCGGATGAGGAAGTTGACCTCGAAGTCGAGCAGCACCCAGGGGCTCCAGCCGCCCTCCGTGAGGTGCACCTGCTGGCCTTCGATGTCGATCGTCACCGCGTGCGCGTTGTGATCCCAGTGGATGGCCATCGGCACGCGCACGTCCTCGCGCGCCTCGAGCGACGCCAGCCTGGTCCGGTCCTCGTCGTCCAGGGTCGGCTTGCTCCGGATGGCGGCGATCTGCTGCCGCACGATCGGGTTCGGCGGACCCACCAGCTCGGTGTGCGACGTGTCGTCGTCGAAGGTGAGGCGCTTGAGGATGCCGCCGAACTCGCTGTTCCCCTCCTCGTACCGGCTCAGGTCGGTCGAGAAGTAATAGAAGGTGCCGATCGTGCCGCGCAGGTCCGGCAGCGGCAGCCCCGACAGCAGCTGGCCGTTCGGCACCTCCTCGGGCGGGAACGAATCCGGGACGGTCATCACCTCGGAGCGGACGCCGGCCCGGCCGGCCCGCACCCAGAAGGACGTGCCGCCGCGGATGGACAGCACCTTCGGCCGCGAGATCGGAATGTAGTTGAAGAGGAAGCGGGGCGGCACGCGGCGGACGAGCCCGAAATCGGGCAGGTACGTCTGCTTGTTGCGGACCAGGAAATCGAAGATGTTGTGCTTGCCCGCGTTGTCGCCGGTGGCGAAGCCCGCCCACGCGGTCGGCGACTCCGGCGAGACGGTCGTGCCGAGCTGCCAGAAGCCCCCCTGCGCGGCCAGCTTCGAGAAGTTCGGCATCGCCCCTTCGTCCATCCACTTCTTCAGCAGATGCGGGTCCATGCCGTCGAACCCGAGCACGACGATCTTCTGGGGAAACTTCCGGGGGGCCGGGCCGGAGGAGCAGCCGGAGAGGAACGCGACAGCCGCCAGGAGAGACAGCAGAGTCAGACGTTTCACGATGACCAACCCACCGGCGTGCGAGGAAAAACGCGAGGATTATAGCACGCAGGCCGCACGCGCGGGTCGGTTGCGGCCCCGCGGCGGCAGGGCTACCATCGACCATGGCTGCGCCGCACCGTACTGTCGGGCTCGACGTCGGCGATCGCCGGATCGGCGTGGCCATCAGCGACGTCACGGCGACGCTCGCCCGGCCGCTCGCGACGATCCGGATCGCACGCGGAGACGCCGCCGCCCCGGTGGTGTCGGCCGCCCTGCAGCGGCTCGCCGCCGAAGAGGACGGCCTCGCGGAGATCGTCGTCGGGCTGCCGCTCGCGCTCGACGGCCGCGCCACCGGGCAGACGGCGCGCGTGCGGGCGTTTGCCGATGAGCTCGGGCGGCTGACCGGCCGGCCGATCGTGTTCCAGGACGAGCGGCTGACGAGCCGGGAGGCGGAAAGCCGGCTGGCCCGCGAGGAGCGCGACTGGCGGAAGCGGAAGGCGCGGCTCGACGCCGCCGCCGCCGCCGTCATCCTGCAGGACTACCTGGACGCGCGAGGGAGGGACGAGGGACGAGGAATGAGGGACGAGGAATGAGGAATGAGGAATGAGGGACGAGGAATGAGAGCGTGAGGGTGGGGCCCCACGCGGATTGAATGATGAAGCGCCTCTTCCTGCTGATCCTGGTCGTGCTGGTGCTCGTCGCGGGCGGCGTGGCCGGCGCACTCTACTCGCGGGCGCACGCGCCCTACCGCGGCTACGCCGGCGCGGCGCAAATCGTCCACATCCCGGCCGGCAGCGGCAGCCAGGCCATCGGCGCGCGGCTCCTGGCGGCAGGGGTCGTCCCCGATCGGTACACGTACGATCTGGCGCTGCGGCTGACCGGGGCCGCCCGGAGCCTCAAGGCGGGCGAGTACCGCTTCGATCGTCCGATGACGCCGATCGACGTCGTCGAGAAGCTTGCGCGCGGGGACGTCTACGTCGTCCGCGTCACCTTCCCCGAGGGGCTGACCATCGGCGAGATGGCGACGATCTACCAGGCGCACGGGCTGGGAACGGCGGCCGCATTCGAGCGGGCCGCGGCCGACCCGGCACCGATTGCCTCGCTGGATCCGGACGCGACGAATCTGGAAGGGTATCTGTTTCCGGAGACGTACGAGGCAGAGCCCGACGCGCCCGCGTCACGCCTGGTCGACGCCATGGTCGCCCGGTTCCGGGACGTGTTCGACGCCAGGCTCCGGCAGGAGGCGGCGGCGCGGGGCCTGAACACGCGCCAGGTGATCACGCTGGCGTCGATCGTCGAGAAGGAGACCGGCAACGCCGCCGAGCGGTCGATCGTGGCGGCGGTGTACGAGAACCGCCTGCGGATCGGCATGCCGCTCCAGTGCGACCCGACGGTGATCTACGCGCTGGAGCAGGCGGGGCGGTACACCGGGCACCTGCACCACGACGACATGTCGTTCCCGTCGCCCTACAACACGTACCGCCACATGGGGCTGCCGCCCGGGCCGATCGCCTCGCCCGGCCTGGCGTCGATTGTCGCCGCGCTGAATCCGGCGCCGGTCAACTACCTGTACTTCGTCAGCCGTCACGACGGGACGCACGCGTTCGCGCGGACGCTGGCTGAACAGGATCGCAACGTCCGGAAGTACGAGATCGACTACTTCCGGCACAGGCGCCCCCCGGAATACTAGCGTCCGGCCCGCCTCACCGCTCGCCCCACTTGAGTTTCTGGCGCAGGATGTCGAAGTAGCTGCGCTGCGGCGACCGCACGAGACGCAGCGGATGCTCCGCCCGGCGGACCGTGACGATGTCCCCCTCGCGCAGCGGGAAGCCGCGCTGGCCGTCGAACGTCACGGAGACGTCGTTCGGCCGGGCGTCGAGGTGCGGCTGGATGCGGACGGTGTACGACGCGGGAATCACGATCGGCCGGTTCGTCAGCGTGTGCGGGGCGATCGGCGTGATCGTGAACGCATCCACGTGCGGATGGACGATCGGCCCGGAGACGGCCAGGTTGTACGCCGTGGAGCCGGTCGGGCTGGCGACGATGATGCCGTCGGCCCTGACGCGGGTCAGGAACTGATCGCCGACCGAGACCGACAGATCGACGATCGGCGCGCGCGCGCCGCGCGTGACGACGACGTCGTTGAGCGCGAGCTCGTCGGCCCACGGCTCGCCGGCGCGGGCCGTCTCGGAGCGGAGCATGAGCCGCTCCTCGATGAGCGCATGACCGGCCAGCGCGGCCTCGAGCGAGGGGTACAGTTCGGGCAGGGTGATCTCGGTGAGGAACCCGAGGCTGCCGAAGTTCACGCCGAGAATCGGCACGCCCGTGCCCGCCCGGCCGATCCGGTCGGCCATGCCGAGCAGCGTGCCGTCCCCGCCCAGCACGAGCAGCAGGTCGACGACGCGCGCGATCGCGTCCCGCTCGACCGTCGCGTGCCGGCGCGTGCCCTCGGCGAGCGCGGCGGTGGCCGTTTCGAACACCGCCTCGACGCCGCGCGCCTCCAGCCAGTCGGCAATCGCGGACAGGTGCGCGGCGGCTTCGTGCAGGTGGGCCTTCGCGACGATGCCGACGCGCGCGAAGGCGGCGGGGCGATCGGATGCGGACATGGTCGTCATAACGGAGGGGCGGCTGCCTTGAAGTGCAGGAAGAATTCGCGGTTGCCGCCAGCGCCGGTGATCGGCGAGGGCGTCATCGCGATCCGCTGCAGGCCGGCGGCGGCGGCCGCCGCCGTCACCTGCGCCAGGACCTGCGCGTGGACGGCCGGATCCCGCACGATGCCGCCGTGGCCCACGGCCTCGCGGCCCGCCTCGAACTGCGGCTTCACCAGCGCGACGACGTCCGCCCCGGGCGCCAGCAGCGGCGGGATGACCGGCAGGATCAGGGCGAGGGAAATGAACGAGACGTCGGCGGTGACGAGATCCATCGGGCCCGGCACGTCACCCGGCGTGAGATGACGGGCGTTCACCCCCTCGATGACGGTGACCCGCGGGTCGGTGCGGAGGCGCCAGTCGATCTGCCCGCGGCCGACGTCGAGGGCGACGACGCGCGCCGCGCCCTCCCGCAGCAGGACATCGGTGAACCCGCCGGTCGACGCGCCGATGTCGAGCGCGACCCGGCCGGCGACCGGAATCCGAAAGGCATCGAGCGCATGCGCCAGCTTCAGGCCGCCGCGCCCCACGTACGGATGGTCCTCCTGTGCCAGCGCGACGGCGGCGTCCGCCGGCACGCTCGTGCCCGCCTTCGAGACCACGACCCCGCCGACGCGGACCAGGCCGGCGAGGATGAGGGCGCGCGCGCGCTCGCGCGAGGGCGCGAGCCCGCGGTCCACGAGCAGCACGTCGAGACGGCTCTTTCCGATCCTGATCCGTTCCGGCATCGGCTGGGCCCCGGCGCTGCGCACGACGGCATGCATGACGCCCCTCCGCCCGCTCAGTTCGTCCGCGAGACGACCCACTCGGCGATCTCGCCGAGGAAGCCGGCCGTGAGGCCCGCCCCGGCGAGCGACGCCAGGGCGCGCTCGACGCAGCCCCGCGCCAGCCGGTGGGATTCTTCCAGACCGAACAGCGCGGGATACGTGGGCTTGCCGGCGGCGGCGTCCTTGCCGGCGGTCTTGCCCAGCTGCGCCGTGCTGCCTTCGACGTCCAGAATGTCGTCGACGATCTGAAACGCCAGGCCCAGCTCGGTGGCGTAGCGGTCGACGGCCGCGACCAGGGCGGCGTCGCCGCCGGCCATGATGGCCCCGGCGCCGGCCGCCGCACGGATGAGCGCGCCGGTCTTCCGCGCGTGCATCGTCCGGAGCCCCGCCGCGTCCATCGGGCGCGCGTCGGGCGCCGCGGCCTGCAGGTCGATCGCCTGCCCGCCGACCATGCCGGCCGGGCCGGCCGCTTCGGCGACGAGCGCGACGACCCGCAGCTTCCGGTCGGTCAGGGCACCGGCCGGCACGCCCGGCGCGTCGGCCGGTTCGCGGGCCATCAGGCGGAACGCCTCCGCGTGCAGGCCGTCGCCGGCAAGGATGGCCATCCCCTCATCGTAGACGACGTGCAGCGTCGGCCGTCCGCGCCGCAGCGTGTCGTCATCCATGGCCGGCAGGTCGTCGTGGATGAGGGAGTAGGTGTGAATCATCTCGATGGCGGCGGCTGCCGGCAGCGCGAGCGCTTCGGCCCGGTCGACCGGCTCGCCGCGCGCGGCGGCGACCGCACCGGCGGCGGCCAGGGCGAGCACGGGCCGCAGCCGTTTGCCGCCGGCCATCGCACTGTAGCGCATCGCCTCGCAGATGATCGGCGGGCAGAGCGACGAGTGCGGCAGGAAACGATCCAGGGCGTCGTTCACCAGGGCACGGCGCGCCTCGAGATAGGCGCGCAGGGTCTCACGGGTCTGGGAGGAGTGGTCGGTCACCGGGGCCCTTCACTGTCCGGCGCGGTCCGGGTCGGTCGCGGCGCCGAGCGACGCCGGGGCCGGCTTCAACTCGCCGCGATCGTCGAGAATCTCGATCCGGCGTTCGGCTTCTTCCAGCCGGGCGTGGCAGAAGCGCGACAGCTGCACACCCCGCTCGTACAGCGCGAGTGACTGTTCGAGCGTCTGGTCGCCTTCCTCGAGCTTGTGGACGATCGCTTCGAGCTCGGCGATGGCCGCTTCGAAGTCCTTGATGGAGGCATCCATGGTCGTGGCTCCGTGTCCCGCGCGCGCGGCGCGGGGAGGTCTCAGCGGTCCCCGCCGGTCTCCTCCGGCGCGCGATCGACGACCGTGCAGTCGAGCGCGCCGCGGCCGAGCCGCACGTGCACCCGCTCGCCCGGCTCGACCGCCGCGGCGTCCCGCAGGATGGCCCGCCGGTCGGCGGTCCAGCAGACGGCGTAGCCCCGGCTGAGGACCGCGAGCGGACTCAGCGTCGCGAGCCGGCCGGCGAGGTCGCGGCGGGCGCCGTCCGCGCGATGATAGCGCCGCGTCACCGCGGCGCGCAGCACGCCGTCGGCGGCGAGCAGCCGTACCCGGACGCCGGCGAAGCGCTGGCGCAGATCGCCGTGCTCCAGCGACTCGCGCAGCCGCTGGTACCGGCGCGCCCGGCCGGTCAGCTGCGCCTGCCCGAGGCGCCGGAGCCGGTGCCGCAGTTCGGCGACGTCGCGCCCCCGCAGCGCCAGCCGGGCCGGCCAGCCGGCCAGGGCCGGGCGCGCGGCCAGCGCGTGCACCCGGCGGCGGCGGGTCTCGACGCCGCGCAGCGCCGCGGTCCGGAGCTGCCGCGCGAGCTGATCGATGTGCGCTGTGAAGTCGTCCTTGCGGGCGACCACCAGCTCGGCCGCGGCCGATGGCGTCGGCGCCCGCAGGTCGGCGACGAGATCGGCGACCGTGACGTCGGTCTCGTGGCCGACCGCCGAAATCACCGGCACCGGTGAGGCGGCAATCGCGCGGGCGACGACCTCCTCGTTGAACGCCCAGAGATCCTCGATCGCGCCGCCGCCCCGCCCGACGATCACGACGTCGACCCCCGGCACCCGGCCGATCTGCGCGAGGCCGGCCGCCACTTCGAGCGCGGCGCCCTCCCCCTGCACGCGGGACGGCCGGATGACCAGGTGCGCGTTCGGATAGCGGCGCTGCAGCACCTTGATGATGTCGCGCAGGGCGGCGCCGTCGATCGACGTGACGATGCCGATCCGGCGGGGCAGCGCCGGCAGCGGCCGCTTGCGCGCCGCGTCGAACAGCCCTTCGGCCTGCAGCCGGCGCTTGAGCTGCTCCACGGCGAGCTGCAGCGCCCCGAGCCCCTGCGGCTCCATGTGCTCGCAGACGAGCTGGTACTCGCCCTTCGGCTCGTACACGCCGACCCGGCCGCGCGCGACGACGCGGAGCCCGTCTTCCGGCTTGAACCGCAGGTTCCGCACCGCCGTCCGGAACATCACGCCCCGGAGCTGGGCGCCGGCGTCCTTCAGCGTGAAATACAGATGCCCGGTGTTCCACTGCTTGCAGTTCGACAGCTCGCCTTCGACCCAGACCTCGCCGAAGCGGCCGTCCAGCAGCTCGCGGATCTGGGCGGTCAGCTCGCTGATCGTCAGCACGCGGGACGCCGGCGCCCCGGCGGCCGGCGCGGGACCGGGCGCGGGGGCGGGGCCCGGCCGGACGACCGGCGCCCGCCGGGCCTCGGCCGGGCGGACGGGCTCCCCGGGACCGTCGAACGGGAGGTCGAACAGGTCGGTCACTTGATCGGCACCGGCGAGGCCGCGTCGGCAGGGGCGCGGTCGTCGCGTCCGGTGTCGGCCAGCCGCTGGAGCTGCCCGGCCGACAGGCTGAGGCGTTCGATGGCGGTCGCCCGGCCGGTCGCCTCGTCCGCGCGCACCACCACGGCGTGCAGACGCGGATCGCCCGTGGCCGTCTCGAACCGGGACGGCAGGCCGGTGAGGAACCGGGAGAGCGCCGCTTCCTTGACGACACCGATGATCGAGTCGTGCGGGCCGGTCATCCCGACGTCCGTGATGCACGCCGTGCCGCCCGGCAGGAGCCGTTCGTCGGCGGTCTGCACGTGCGTGTGCGTCCCGACGACCGCCGTGGCGCGGCCGTCGAGATGCCAGGCCATCGCGAGCTTCTCGGAGGTCGCTTCGGCATGGAAGTCGACGAAGACGATCCGCGTGTGCTCGCGCAGCGCGTCGACTTCGCGGAGCACGACCGCGAACGGGTCGTCCAGGATCGGCATGAACACGCGCCCCATGACGTTGACGATCCCCACCGGCCGGCCGGCCGCCGTCCACGCCAGGTAGCTGCCGCGGCCGGGCACGCCGGCCGGATAGTTGGCCGGGCGGAGCAGGCGCGGCTCGATCTGGATGTACTCGAGCGCTTCCTTCTTGTCCCAGATGTGATTGCCCGACGTCATCACGTCGACGCCGGCGTCGAGCAGCGCTTCGCCGATCTCGCGCGTGATGCCGAAGCCGCCCGCGGCGTTCTCGGCGTTGGCGATGACGAGATCGATGGCGTACTGACGGACCAGCGCGTCGAGACCGCGCTCCACGAGGTCGCGGCCGGGCCGGCCGACAATGTCGCCGATGAACAGAATATGCATGTCAGAACCGATCGCGCCCGGCCCGGTCGTGTGGCGCGCGCGCCGTCCGCGCGTCAGTCGACCTGCTGAATCCGTACGTTGACCGGATCGCCGCGCCGCTCGCGCCGCGTCGGCACCACGATCCGCAGCTCGCCCTGGCGCACGCTGGCCGTCGCCTGCCGGGCGTCGCACGCGTCCGACAGGCGAATCACCCGGACGAAGCGCCCGAAGCTCCGTTCGGCCACATGGAAGACCGCTCCGGCCGGCGGCGGGGACGGGCTGTGTTTCTCCCCCACGACGAGCAGCAGGCCGTGCCGCACCACGACCCGGATCGCACCGGCCGGCACGCCCGCCAGGTCGATCACCACCTCGACCGCCCGGTCGGTCTCCAGCACGTCGATCGCCGGCGCGTGTTCCCCGTGGGCCGGCGCGTCCTCGAGCTGCGCGGGGCCGCCGATCTCCTCGACCAGCTGCCGCAGCTCGTCGGCCGGCGGACGGGACCCCGGCATCAGCCGGATCTGCAGATGGGACATGGCGGTCCGGCGGGTGGCGGCGGCGGACGCCGGCCGGTTTCGCGCACCGGGCGTTCGTCGTGCGCCGAGCGCTCTCATGATCGCACAGTCACACGGCCGGCCGCCACCGGCGCCGCTGGTATAGGCTGACCCACGCGCCGGCGTGAGGCCGGCGCGGGAGCCGCCATGACGCCCCACCACTTGGAAATGATCCGCGCGCTCGCCGCCGATCACCGATCGGGGGCCACCGCCCTGACCGGGCGTGCCATCGCGATCCTGCAGGCGGCCGGCGCCGGCGGGCCGGAGGCGGTCCGCGCCGCCGCCGCGGCGCTGTGCCGGGCGCAGCCCAGCATGGCGCCGATCTGGGTGGCCGCCGGCCTGGCCGTGGCCGATGCGGCAGATGGGGGAAGGCGCCTGGAGCGGCTGGGGCGGCAGCGTGAGCGTGCCGCGCAGGCGATCGCGCGGCTGGCCGGTGATCTGCTGGCGCTCGGCGCGCCGGCACCCCTGCGGCTCGTGACCGTGTCGGCCAGCGACACGGTGCTCGCCTGCCTGCGGGCGCTGGCGGCCGCCGGCCCGCTGGAAGTCGCCTGTGCGGAGGGACGCCCGGCCATGGAAGGCCGGACCCTTGCCGTCGCGCTGGCGGCGGCCGGAGTCACGGTCGCCAGCTATACCGATGCGGCGATCGGGACCGCGCTCGCCGGCGCCGGCGCGGTCGTGGTCGGGGCGGACGCGGCTGGCCCCGGCTGGATCATTAATAAGTGCGGGACGGCGGCCGTGGCCGCGCTGGCCGCCGCCCGGGGGATCCCGGTGTACGCGCTGGCGGGGCGGGAGAAGTTCCTCCCGGAGCCGCTCGCCAGCCGGCTGCCGCTCAGGGCGGGGCCGCCAGACGAGGTGTGGCCAGACGCCCCCGGGCAGATCGACGTCCGCAATCCCTACTTCGAGCGGGTGCCCGCCGACCTGCTGGCCGGGATCATCACCGATGGAGGGCCGGTCGGAGGTGCGGCCATCGCGGAGCTCTGCCAGGCAACGGCGCGGCAGATCGGGACGGACGCCCTCAGCGTTCTCAGCTCGTGGCTCGATGCTTCTCCTGACGGTCCAAGCACCTGAGTCCGTATCACCTCATCAGTGGTCTAAAGAGCAAGCCGTTCATTTGCAGCTAGTTAGAGCTGTCATTGTGCACGGTCAATATATGAGTGTAATAGACTAATAAAACATGCTTGCAATACGCTAATGTCAGTTGTATATTGGGTCCTGGAAGCGGACTCCGGCAGACGTAAGGAGCGAGAAAACAGTCATGGCTGCAAAAGCGAGCGGGAAAGTCATTGGGATCGACCTCGGGACGACCAACTCGGTCGTGGCCGTAATGGAGGGGGGGCAGCCGAGCGTGCTCGTCAACCAGGAAGGGGCGCGGCTGACGCCGTCGGTGGTGGCGATCACCGGCGACGGCGAGCGGCTGGTCGGCCAGGTGGCGAAGCGGCAGGCGGTGACGAACCCGGCCAACACGGTTTTCTCGGTCAAGCGGTTCATGGGCCGCAAGTTCGACGAGGTGTCGGCCGAGGCGGCGCGCGTCCCGTACACGGTGGATCGGGCGAAGAACGGCGACGCCCGGGTGACCGTCCAGGGGCGGTCGTACTCGCCCCCTGAGATTGCCGCGATGGTGCTGCAGAAGCTGAAGCAGGCGGCGGAGGACTACCTCGGGACGACGGTGGCCGATGCGGTCATCACGGTGCCGGCCTACTTCAACGACGCGCAGCGCCAGGCGACGAAGGACGCGGGCCGGATTGCCGGCCTGAACGTCCTGCGGATCGTCAACGAGCCGACGGCGGCGGCGCTCGCGTACGGGCTCGACCGGAAGAAGGACGAGACGATCGCGGTGTTCGACTTCGGCGGCGGGACGTTCGACATCTCGGTGCTCGAGGTCGGTGAAGGGGTCATCGAGGTCAAGTCGACCAACGGCGACACGCACCTGGGCGGCGACGATCTCGACCAGCGGATCATCGACTGGATGGTCGCGGAGTACCGGAAGAGCGACGGCGTCGATCTCTCGAAGGACCGGATGGCCCTTCAGCGGTTGAAGGAAGCGGCCGAGAAGGCGAAGATCGAGCTGTCGACGGTCGGCGAAACCGACATCAACCTGCCGTTCATCACGGCCGATCAGCACGGGCCGAAGCACCTGGCGATGAAGCTGTCGCGGGCGAAGTTCGAGCAGCTCGTCGAGGACCTGCTGCAGCGGGCGATGGCGCCGGTCGCGCAGGCGATGGCGGACGCGGGGCTGACGCCGTCGAAGATCGACGAAGTGGTGCTCGTCGGCGGCTCGACCCGGATCCCGCGCGTGCAGCAGCTCGTGAAGGAGTACTTCGGCCGGGAGCCGCACAAGGGGGTCAATCCGGATGAAGTCGTGGCGGTCGGCGCCGCCGTCCAGGCGGGCGTCCTCGCCGGCGAGGTGAAGGACATCCTGCTCCTGGACGTGACGCCGCTGTCGCTCGGCATCGAAACACTCGGCGGCGTGATGACGCCGCTCATCGCGCGCAACACGACGATTCCGACGCGCAAGAGCGAGACCTTCTCGACGGCGACCGACAGCCAGACGAGCGTCGAGGTGCACGTGCTGCAGGGCGAGCGCCCGCTGGCGCGCGACAACCGGACGCTCGGCCGGTTCCACCTGGTGGGCATCCCGTCGGCGCCGCGCGGCACGCCGCAGATCGAGGTCGCGTTCGACATCGACGCCAACGGCCTGGTGACCGTCTCCGCGAAGGACCAGGCGACCGGGAAGGAGCAGACGATCGCCATCACCGGGGCCTCCGGCCTGGCCCGGGACGAGGTCGACCGCATGGTGCGGGACGCCGAGCAGCACGCCGCCGAGGACCGGGCCCGGCGCGATCTGATCGACGCGCGCAATCAGGCGGACGCGCTGCGCTACGGCGTGCAGAAGACGGTGGACGAGAACCGCGACCGGCTGCCGGCCGAGCAGGCGAGCCGGGTGGACGCGGCCCTGGCCGCCGTCACCGAGGCGGCCGGCGGCGAGGACGCCGCGGCCATCCAGCAGGCCGTCGAGGCGCTCCAGCAGGCGTCGCACGCGATGGCCGAGTCGCTCTACCGGCAGGCACCGGGGCCGCAGCCGGGATCGCCGGCTGCGCAGGGGCCGGACGTCACGGAGGGCGAGGTCATCGACGCCGAGTACGCCGAAACCCGATAACCGCGGCCGGATCGCCGCCGTCGCCGGCGGCGCCGGCACAGGACACGCACAGACAGAACCGGGCCCGGGCCGGCGCGAGCCGGCCACGGGTGCAAAACAGTGAGGAGAAGACCATGGCGATTGCGCGATTCGATCCGTTCCGAAGCGTGGCGGGCCTCCAGGAAGAGATGAACCGGGTGTTCGGCGATCTGTATGCCCGCCACGGCGAAGACGACGTGATGCGGCGCGGCAGCTGGATCCCGCCGGTCGACATCTACGATGCCGGCAACCATGAGCTGGTCATCAAGGCCGAGCTGCCGGACATGCGGCGCGAAGACATCCAGATCACGGTCGAGAACAACACGCTCACGCTGAAGGGCGAGAAGAAGATCGACAGCGCGATCCGGGAGGATCAGTACCACCGGATCGAGCGCAGCTACGGCTCGTTCAGCCGGTCGTTCTCGCTGCCGCCGACGCTCGATCCGGGCAAGGTGAGCGCCGACTACCGCAACGGGGTCCTGACGATCCGGCTGCCGCTGCGGGAAGAAGCGAAACCGAAGCAGATCGAGGTGCGGGTCTCGGAATGACGGGCGCCGGCCGGCCGGTCACGCCGCGCGACGCGCGGCGCGGCCGGCCGCACCGGTCACGGTTTTTGCTTGCCGCCGCCGCCGGCTTGTTGCTACGCTGACTCTGTATGAATGTTGAACAGCAGCCGATCGAGCCTGTCGAGCCACCGGCCCCTGCGGCGGCGCAGCCGAGAATCCCCGCCGAACCGGTGGAGCCGCCCCAGAATCGCTTTCTGTTCGTCGACATCGCCGCGCTGCGGGCCAAGCAGCTCCGCCGGGGGGCGGTCCCCCGCATCGACCTGCTCGCGGTGCCGGCCACCGTCGGTGCCCACGGCGAGGCGATTCACAAGCCCGAGCGGGTGGCGATGGAGGAAGTCCGGCGCGGGCTGGTCCCCTACACCATCCCCGCCCACGTCGTCGCTGTCGTGCCGGACACTCCGGACGCGTAGACCGTCACGCCGGCGGAACCCGGCCGTGCCACTTTCCGTCCGATACGGGCAGGGGTCCGATTGCGGGCCGGGCGCGGGAGGGAGACATGTTTGAGCTGGGCGTCTTTGCCACGGTCTTCGGTGCGGCGCTGGTCGTCGGCGCCATCGCGCTGGTCGCCATCACCGCGGTGCGGATCGGGGTCTGGCTGGTGCTGCTGCCGCTGCGGCTCATCCTCGGCGTTCTCCTCCTGCCGCTGATGCTCGTCCTGGCGCTGCCGATCCTGGTGGTCGGTCTGGGCCTCGGTCTGGTCGGCGGTCTGGCCCTGTTCACCCTGCTGGCGTTGCTCCTGCTGCCGCTGCTGCTCGTCGGGGCCCTCGTCTGGGCGATCGCCCGGCGTCGGGCGCCGGCGCCGGGCACGCCGGCCTGAGCGCTGTCACCGCCGCTTCCCCTCGTCTTTACCGCACGTCAGGCCGCGTCCACGCCTTCCGGCATCTGTCCCCACCATCCGGTGTCCCGTTCGTACGCGTCGGCGATCCGCAGAATGGTCGCCTCGTCGAACCCCCGTCCGACCAGCTGCAGGCCGACCGGCAGGCGTGAGGGCGTGAAGCCGCACGGCACGCTGACGGCCGGCAGCCCGGTGAGATTGGCGCTGACGGTGAAGACGTCGGCGAGGTACATCTGCAGCGGGTCGGCCAGTTTCTCGCCGAGCCGGAACGCGGCGGTCGGGCTGGTCGGCATCGCCACGGCATCGACCTGCTCGAACGCGGCCTCGTAGTCCTGCCGGATGAGCGTGCGCACCTGCTGGGCCTTCAGGTAGTACGCCTCGTAGTAGCCTGCGCTCAGGACGTAGGTGCCGAGCATGATCCGCCGCTTCACTTCCGGGCCGAACCCCTGGTCGCGCGTGCGGCAGTACATGGTGTGGAGATCGGTGTCGCCCTCCGGCGCCGCGCGGAACCCGTAGCGGACGCCGTCGTAGCGCGCCAGGTTCGAGCTGGCCTCGGCCGTGGCCACGAGGTAGTAGACCGGAATGGCGTGCTTCGCCCGGGGAAGATCGATGTCGACGAGCCGGCCGCCGCGGGCCTCCAGGACGGCGAGCGCGTCGGTGACGGCGCGCCGGACGCCGGCCTCGACCCCCTCGTCCAGCAGGGCGCGCGGCACGCCGATGCGCAGGCCGCGGATGTCGCCGGTCAACCCGGCCGCCAGCGGGGGCACGGGCAGGGACACGGTCGTCGCGTCGCACGGATCGACGCCGGCGATCGCCTCGAGGACGTGCGCGGCGTCGGCGACCGTGCGGCCGAACGGCCCGATCTGCTCCAGCGACGAGGCGAACGCCATGAGCCCGTAGCGCGACACGCGGCCGTACGCCGGCTTCAGCCCGACGACGCCGCACAGGGCGGCCGGCTGCCGGATCGATCCGCCCGTGTCGGAGCCGAGGGCGATCGGCGTCAGCGCGGCGGCGACCGCGGCGGCGGATCCGCCGCTCGATCCCCCCGGCGTCCGCTCCCGATCCCACGGATTGCGCACCGGTCCGAACGCGGAGTTCTCGTTCGACGATCCCATGGCGAACTCGTCGCAGTTCGTCTTGCCGATGACGATCGCGCCGGCGCGTTCCAGGCGGATGATCACCGTGGCGTCGTACGGCGGCACGAACTGCTCCAGCATCCGCGAGGAGGCGGTCGTCCGGATCCCGCGCGTGCAGATGGTGTCCTTGACGGCGACCGGCACGCCGGCGAGCGGCAGCGCCTCGAGGCCGGTGCGGGAGCGGGCCCGGAAGCGGTCGAGCTCCGCGGCCCGGGCCAGGGCGCGATCGGCCGCCACGGTGTTGAAGGCGTGCAGCGCCGGGTCGTGCCGCTCGATGCGGGCGAGCGCGGCGCGGCAGATGTCGTCGGCCGACCGCGCGCCCGAGACGAAGGCGTCGCGCAGGGCGCCGGCGGTCGGCGGCGGCGTCATCCGATCACCCTCGGGACCTTGAACAGGCCGTCGTCAACCGAGGCGTCGGGCGCGTTGCCCAGCGACTCCTCGCGCGCCAGCGACGGACGCACCTCGTCGTCGCGCTCCGTGGACTGCTGCGGGAGCACGTGGGACGTCGGCGGCACGCCGGTCGTGTCGATCTGCTGGATTTCGGCCGCGTAGGCGAGGATGCCGGCGAGCTGCTTCGTATAGAGCGCTTTTTCCGCCTCGTCCAGCTCGAGATGCGCCAGCGCGGCGATCCGCTCCACGTCGGCGGCGGTCAACGAAGACGCCATGCCAGATGCTAACATGGGGTACGCGCGCGACGCGCCGCGGGCCGGCGCGCCGGGGCGCGCGGAAGAGTCCGATCATGCCGGTCCGTCCTGCCGCAGTCGCCGGAAGCTGGTATCCAGGGTCGGCGGCCGCCCTCGCGCAGGAAGTCGATCGCCACCTCCAGCAGGCCGTCCTCGACGTGCCGCCCGGCGACGTACGGGCGATTGTCGCGCCGCACGCCGGTCTGATGTACTCGGGGCCGGTCGCCGCCTTTGCCTACCGGCTCGCCGCCCGCGGATCGTACGACGTGGCGGTGCTCGTCGGCCCCTCGCACTTCGCCGGCTTCGACGGCGCCGCTGTCTGGCCCGACGGCGCGTTCGAAACGCCGCTCGGCCCGGTCATCGTCGACGCCGCCTGCGCGGCCGACCTGATGGCCGCCTCCCCGGTCGTCCGGGCGCTGATCGACGTGCACCGCCGCGAGCACTCCCTGGAGATGCAGCTGCCGTTTCTCCGGCGGCTCCTGCCCGACGTGCCGATCGTCCCGCTGCTGATGGGGTATCAGGTGCCCGAGACGATGCGGGCGCTCGGAACGGCGCTGGGCGCGGCGCTGCGCGGGCGGCGCGCGCTGCTGGTGGCGAGCACGGACCTGTCGCATTACCACGATGCCGCGGCCGCGTGGCAGCTCGACCGCCAGGTGGTCGAGCTGATCAGCCGGTTCGACGCCGACGGCCTGCTGGACGAGCTCGTCCGGTGTCCGGAGCACGCCTGCGGCGGCGGACCGACGGTCTCGGTGATGATGGCGGCCGCGAGCCTGGGCGCTCGCCGGGCGGTGGCGCTCAAGTACGCCGATTCGGGCGATGTCTCGGGCGACAAGACGGCGGTCGTCGGCTATCTGGCGGCCGCGTTCGTGGAGGTCGCCGCCGGTGACCGTGCCGCGGCCGGGAACGGAGGCGGACCATGCTGACGGACGGGCAGCGGGCGGCCCTGCTCCGCCTGGCGCGGCACGCGATTGCCGCGCATCTCGCGGGCCGGCCGCTCCCCGCGGCCGGGCCGGACGAGGCGCTCGGCGATCTGCGGGCAGGCGCGTTCGTGACGCTGCGCCGCGGCGGCGAGCTGCGCGGCTGTATCGGCGCTCCGGAAGGCGGCCCGCCGCTGGGCGACACGGTGGTGCACTGCGCCATCGCGGCCGCCACCGAAGACCCGCGTTTCGGCCCCGTGACCGCCGACGAGCTGCCGCACCTCGAGATGGAAGTCTCCGTGCTCGGCCCGATCGAGCCGGTGGACGACCCGCACGGGATCGAAATCGGGCGGCATGGCCTCATGGCCGAACAGGGTGGACGGCGCGGTCTGCTGCTGCCGCAGGTCGCCACCGAATGGGCCTGGGATCGGGAGACGTTCCTCGCCCAGACGTGCGCGAAGGCCGGGCTGCGCCCGGATGCCTGGCGGCATGGCGCGCGGCTCTCCCGGTTCGAAGCGGAAGTCTTCGACGATCGCGCCGGCGCGGCGGAACCGGCCTGAGCCGGCTCCCGTCAGGCGGTCGCGAGCAGGCTCCGCAGCGTCGACAGATTCATCTCATCCAGCGGGTCCCGCTCGATCGCCCCGCGCACGTCGGCCTGGCCCTTCGGGGTCTCCAGCACCATCGGCAGCGCGGCGAAGCGCGGATCGTTCAGCAGCCAGCGGAACGGCTCGAGGCCGAGGCAGCCGCGGCCGATGTGCTCGTGGCGGTCGACCCGGCTGCCGCACGGCTTCTTCGAATCGTTCAGGTGGACGACCTTCAGGCGGTCCAGACCGATCAGCCGCTCGAACGTCTCGAACGTCGCGGCGTATCCCTCGCGCGCCGTGAGGTCGTAGCCGGCGGCCAGCAGGTGGCAGGTGTCCAGACAGACGCCGACGCGGGGGTGACCGCCGAGCCGTTCGATCAGCGACGCGAGCTGCTCGAACCGGTGTCCGAGCATGGTCCCCTGGCCGGCGGTCTGCTCGAGCAGCACCATCGATCGGCCGCCCGGCCGGGCGGCGAGCAGTTCGCCGAGCCCTTCCGCAATCAGCCTGAGCCCCTCTTCCTCTGTACCGTCCGTATAGGCACCCGGGTGCAGAACGACCCCGAGCAGCCCCAGCGCCTCGGCGCGGTCGAGCTCGTCGCCGAAGGCCGCGAGCGACTGACGGCGCAGCGGCGGCCTGGTCGTGGCCAGGTTGATGAGATAGCTGGCATGCGCGACCGGCGCGGTGATCTGCGCCGCGGCGATGCTGCGCCGGAACGCCTCGACCTCCGCCTCTTCGAGCGCGCGCGCCCGCCACTGGCCCGAGGGGCGGGTGAAGATCTGCAGCGCGGTGCAGCCGTGCAGCACGGCCCGATCGACGGCGCGCGGCAGGCCGCCGGCAACCGACATGTGGGCGCCGAGATAAGGCATGGGGGCTCCGGGATCGGTGCTCAGTGCTCAGTGTTCGGGGCCTATCGGCTGCCGATCTTCCAGTGGAGGATCCGGCCCTGTTCGTCGAGCTGCACGACGGCGCCGAAGGCGTCAATCGCCGGCGTGCGCCCCCTGAGACGCGTGATGCCACCGCCAAACCGGACGTCGGTCCATCGGACGATGACGCGTCCGTGCGCGTGTTCCGTCCGCACGGCCGGAAACCGGCTGAACTCCAGGAAAACCCTGGCCGATGGCGCCGCGGCCGCATCGGCCACCCAATGCGAGTGCTGGTCGGGAAACCAGAGGACGGTCCGCTGGCCCGGCGCCCGGGTGCGCCCGGAAAGCGAGGGCAGCAGCGCCGGCAGCACGTTGATGTCGGTCAGTTCGTAGGCGTCGGGGAAGCGTTCGACGATCCGCCACGTGAACGGCGACAGGTAGGTCGGCAGCGCCGCCATCTGAACGAGGCACGCCGGGGCGCCGGGATGGGCGGCCATCGCCGCGCCGGCGGCCGGCGCGGCGATCTTACCCGCGGGCCGATCGGACCAGGACGCCAGATCCAGCAGCGGTGCCCGCGCCGGATCGACCCCCGGGGTGCAGGGCGCGATCCCTTCGGCGGCGACCTCTGCCGCCGCCTGGTGCAGCGCGGCCTGATGCGCGGTCGCGCGGACCGCGTAGAGCCCCAGCGTCAGCACGAGCGCCGCCGCGGCGATCCGCCGGCGTTGCGCCGGCCTCACGAGACACATGATCGTGCAGGCGATCAGGATCGCCCAGAGATAGATGTCGATGACCGGCATCCAGTCGAACGCGTACCAGGTGCCGCTGAACGGGCTCAGGATCCGGGTGCCGTAGGGCGTGGCCAGATCCATCAGCAGGTGAAACAGGACGCCGATGAGCGAGACGCCCAGGAGCGCGGGAAACGACGCGTCCCGGCCGGGCGCGGCATCGTCCGGCACCCGGGCCGGGGTCCGCCGCCAGGGCCGTGCGTACCAGAGGCGGACGATCGCGGCGGTGGCGGCCGCCAGCAGGAGGCCGCCGAGCACCCCGTGCGTCGCGTCCCGGTGATCGGCCAGGTAGGCCAGCCGGCCGCCGTGCAGGGCGGTGACGATGTCGATGTCCGGCGCGTTGGACGCGAGCAGCAGGGCGGCGGTCGTGCCGCGGCCGGCGCGCTCGAGCGGTGTCCGCGAGAGCGTGAATCCGAAGAGGGTGTGTGTGAGGTTGTCCACGGAGCCGATCCGCCGTCATGCCACGCGCCGGCGCGGAGGCCGGGCCTCGGTACTATACCGCGCGGCGCGCGGCCGTGCAGGACGGACGTCGCCGGGGCGTCCTCGGCCGCTCCCGCGTACGGCCGGCGGCGTCCGGCGCCGCGGCGCGCAAAACCGCTGTGTTATCGTACGAGAGGCGGGCATGGACGTTTATCTGATCCCTGTCGGTGACGACGAGTACGCCTTGTACAGCAACGTGCCGCCGGCCGAGGTGCACGAGGACGGACCGGTCCCGACCGGGTTCCTCGGCCGTGTCCGTACCCGCATCAGGCACTTCCTGGCGCGGGTCGAACGGGAGGACGTATCGGGGCCGGAGGGCGCCGGGACGGCGTGGGCGGGCTGGCGGGAGCGGATGCGGCGGAGCCTGGCCCGGCGCATCGGCGAGCAGCGGCTGCTGTGGCGGCTGCGGGGCCTGACGGCGGCGACGATCGTCCGTCCGGACGACTGCACCGACGCGCTGGCGGTCGAGTTGGTGCGCGCGCAGCTCCGGCGCGACGCCGACCGTCACCGGATCTGGCTGGTGGTCGACGGCCTGGCGTTCATCGTGTCCGGGCTGCTCGCCCTGGTGCCCGGGCCGAACCTCGTGGCGTACTACTTCGCGTTCAGCGCGGTCGGGCACTACCTGTCGATGCGCGGCGCCCGGCACGGCCGTGCGCGCGTGCAGTGGGGCGCCCGGGGCGAGGCGGCGCTGTCGGATCTGCGTCGGGCGCTCGGGCTGCCGGCGGCGGATCGGGACCGCCGGCTGCACGAAATCGCCGACCGCCTCCATCTGCCGGCCCTGCCGGAGTTCGTGACGCGGGCGGCCCTGCGGAGCGCGTGATATACTGCGCCGCGGGCGTCCGGCGCCGGGCGCCACCGGAAATTTTTTCTTCGCTTCCGACAGTCTCTTGAGACTCCGCGAGATCGCTCATCATCTGGCGTGCCGGCTCGACGGGGACGGGGACGTCGAGGTGTACCGCGTCACCGGCATCGATCAGGCCGGGCCTGGCGACCTGACGTTCTTCGCGAATCCGCGCTACACCTCCTCTCTCCACCAGACGCGGGCGGCGGCGGTGATCCTGCGGGAGAACGATCCGCAGGCGCCGTGCGCCATGCTGCGCACGGACCACCCGTACCTGGCGTTTGCGGAAGCGCTGCAGATGTTCGTGGCCCCGGCGCTGCCTGCGCCCGGGATCGATCCGCTGAGCGCGATCGCGCCCGACGCGGAGATCGGGCCGGACGTGTCGATCGGCCCGTTCGTGGTGGTCGGGGCGCGGGCCCGGATCGGCGCGGGGACGGTCATCTATCCGAACGTGACGATCGGCGCCGGGGTGACGATCGGCGAGCGGTGCGTGCTGCACGCGCACGTGTCCATCCGCGAGCGGGTCGTCGTGGGCGCCCGGGTCATCGTGCAGGACGGCGCGGTGCTCGGCAGCGACGGGTACGGGTTCGTGCGGCGCGAAGACGGCAGCTACATGAAGATCCCGCAGACCGCCGCGGTCGTCATCGAGGACGACGTGGAGATCGGCGCGAACACGACGATCGATCGGCCGGCGGTCGGCGAGACGCGGGTGCGCCAGGGCGCCAAGATCGACAATCTGGTGCAGGTGGCCCACGGCGTGGTCATCGGGCGGCACGCGCTGCTGGCGGCGCAGGTCGGCATCGCCGGCAGCACGACCATCGGCGACAGCGTCGTCCTGGCGGGCCAGGTCGGCGTCGCGGGGCACCTGACGATCGGGGACGGGACCGTCGCGAGCGCGCAGACGGGGATTCCCAACTCCGTCCCCCCGAAGTCGTTCGTGTCGGGCTATCCCGCGATCGACAACCGCGACTGGCTGAAGTCGTCGGCCGTCTTCCGCCGGCTGCCGGCGCTGAAGAAGCAGGTGGCCGAACTGGAACAGCGGCTGGCCCAGCTCGAAGCGACGCTGGCGGCGTGCAAGGATCCCGGAGACCGATGACCCGACGTTTCAGATGCGTGTGGCTGCTCGCCGCGTTGCTGATCCCCGCCCCGGTTGCCGCGCAGACATCGCTGGCGCACCCCGTGACCCCGCCGGCGGCGTCGCCGGGCTTCCTCACGAACTACAACTTCCACCTGGATGCCGCCATGATGAGCGGCAACGATCCGCGGTTCGACTGGGACGCCAACTTCGGCGGCGACCTGGACGTCGTCGACTACGGGTTCGGCCGGCTGAACTTCCTGGCGAATTATCAGGTCATCCTCGGGAACCAGTTCCGGTCGTTCGATCCGAACCAGGGGAATTACACGCTGGAGTTCTCCTCGTCCGTGCGGACCCACGGCGTCGAGATCGCGGGGGTCTTCCACCACGTCTCGCGCCACCTGAGCGACCGGCTGAAGCTGTTCGCGATCGCCTGGAACGAGGCGGGCGTCCGTGCGACGCACGTCCTCGACCGGGGGCGATGGCAGGCGTCGATCCAGGGCGATGCCATGCGCGTGATCGAGAAGGCCTACGTCGACTACACCTGGCAGCTCGAGGGTGACGTGAACGTCCGGTACGACATGAACAAGTACTGGGCCCTCACCGGGACCGGGCGCCTGTCGACGATCGGCGTGGACGCGGCGATTGCGGGTCGCAGCCGGCTGACGGGCGGCCGCGCCGAAGCGGGCGTCGTGCTGAACGGCCGCCGCGGCGCCGTCGAGCTGTTCGTCGCCTACGACCGGCGGATCGACGCCGATCCGATCGACCGGCAGACGCAGACGTTCGGGCTGCTCGGGTTCAAGCTGCTCAGCCACTGACACGACCGGGGCCGCACCTGTTGCGCCCGGCCGCCGCCGCCGTTCCCGCGCCGGTCGGGCCCGCGCAGCTGTGACATAATCAACGACAGCTCACATGCGTTCCACAGTGCTGCGGACGACGCCCCTGGCGGCGGCGCTGGCGCTGGTCGCGGGCCTGCTGCTCGCGGCCGGTCCGGCCGGCGCGATGGTCCGGCCGCCGAAGCTCGTGTATCAGGAAACGACGCTGCCGAACGGCCTGACGGTGGTGCTGTCGGAGGACCACTCGACGCCGATCGTGAACGTGCAGGTCTGGTATCACGTCGGGTCGAAGGACGAGCAGAAGGGGCGCACGGGCTTCGCCCACCTGTTCGAGCACCTGATGTTCCAGGGGTCGAAGAACGTGGCGCCGGATCAGCTGACGTCGATGATCTCCGGCATCGGCGGGCGGAGCAACGCCTATACGACGCAGGACGTGACGGTGTTCTGGGAGACGGTGCCGTCCCAGTACCTCCCGCTGGCGCTCTGGCTCGAGGCGGACCGGATGGCGACGCTCCGCATCGACAAGGGGACGTTCGAGAAGGAGCGGGCGGTCGTGGAGGAGGAGCGGCGGCTCCGGATCGACAACCAGCCGTACGGCAGCCTCTCCGAGCTCATCGACGAAAACGCCTACACCGTGTCGCCCTACAGGCACCCGGTGATCGGCAGCATGAAGGACCTCGACGCGGCGACGGTGGAGGAGGTCCGCGACTTCTACCACACGTACTACGTGCCGTCGAACGCGACGCTGGTGCTGGTGGGCGATTTCGACTCGGCGCAGGCGCTCGCCGACGTCAGGAAGTACCTGGGCCGGGTGCCGCCGTCCACCAGGCCGATCCCGCGCGACTATCCGGTCGATCCGCCGCAGACGAAGGAGCGGCAGGTCACGGTGCACGAGAGCTGGCCGCTGCCGGTCGTCGCGGTCGCCTATCACATCACCTACGACGGGAACCCGGATTCGTATCCCCTCTACGTCATCTCGAAGGTGCTGTCCGACGGCGACAGCTCGCGCCTCTACCAGGATCTCGTCTACAAGAAGGGGATCGCGCTGGCGACGTTCGGCGGCGGCGAGATCATGGAAGAGCCGAGCCTGTTCTACGCGGTAGCGATCGTCCAGCCGGGGCACACGACGGCGGAGGTCACGCGCGCGCTCCTCGACGAGTTCAACCGGCTGAAGACGAGCGGCATCACGGCGCACGAGCTCGAGCGTGCCAAGAACCAGCTCGCCCGCGACTACAGCATCGCGCGCGAATCCGATCAGCAGAAGGCCGAGCAGCTGGCCCACGCCGTCGTCATCCACCATGACATCCGGACGGCCGACGGCGAATTCGACATCTTCATGCACGTCAGCCGGGCCGACGTCCAGCGGGTGGCGCAGAAGTACTTCACGCGGCAGAACCGCCTCGTCCTGACCGTCCTGCCGTCGGCCGCGGCGGCGCCGCCGGCGGCCCTGCCCGCAGGGCACGGAGCCTCACCACAGCCATGAGCAGGGCGGACCGGCCCGAACGGCGCCGGGACGCCGGGTGGGCGCGCCGCCTGGCGGCCTGCCTGCTGGCGGTGGCCTGCGCCGCGACGCTCGTCGCCTCTGTGCACGGGCAGACGCGCGATGCGCAGGGAGACGTGCAGGGCTGGCCGTCGTGGGGCCCGCCGCCGCCGCTGCCCGCCCACGAGGTGCCGTTTCCGCCGTACGAGGTGCAGCACCTCGACAACGGCCTGCAGGTGGTGGTCGTGCAGCACCACGAGCAGCCGGTTGTCTCCATGCGCCTCATCGTCCGGGCCGGCAGCGCGGAGGAGCCGCGCGACCAGCTCGGCCTCGCCAATCTCGAGGCCAACCTGCTCGACCAGGGCACGACGACGCGCACGGCGGAGCAGATCGCCAATGCGATCGATTCGATCGGCGGCGGGCTCGACACCGGCGCCGGCGTCGATCTGACCTACGGCTCGGTGCTCGTGATGCGGGACAGCTTCGACGTCGGCCTGCGCCTGCTGTCCGACGTGATCCGGCACCCGAGCTTCGCGCAGAGCGAGATCGATCGGCAGAAGGCGCAGCTGCTGGCCGGACTGCGGGTGAGCGACGACGATCCCGCCTACATCGCCGACGCGGTGTTCGACCGGCTCGTCTACGGCTTCCATCCCTACGGCATGCCGCAGGAAGGCGTGCCGCGGACGATCGCGGGAGTCACGCGGGCCGACCTGGAGGCGTTTCACGACGCGTACTTCGCGCCGAACAACAGCATTCTGGCCATCGTGGGCGACGTGACGCCGGACGAGGCGTTCGCCGAGGCCCGCGCGGTGTTCGGCGACTGGGCGCGGCACGACGTGCCGGAGGCGCACTTTCCCAAGCCGCCGTCGCCGACCCAGCACGTCGTCGTCATCAACAAGCCGGATGCCGTGCAGACGGAGATCCGCGTGGGGAACCTCGGCGTCCCGCGGAAGACCGACGATTACATGGCGCTGAACCTCGCCATCCGGATCCTCGGCGGTGAAGGCAGCGACCGGCTCCAGCAGGTGCTGCGCACCGAGCACGGGCTGACGTACGCGGCGGACGCGGCGCTCGACACCTACGCGCTGTCCGGGGACATCGAGGCGCAGACGAGCACCCGGTCGGCGGCGACGGCGGAGGTGGTGCGGCTGATCGTGAACGAGTTCTTCCGCCTGCAGCAGGAGCCGGTGAGCGAGCGCGAGCTGCAGAGCGCCAAGGACTACATGACCGGCAGCTTTCCCCTGACGATCGAAACCCCCGAGCAGATCGCGCTGCAGGTGCTGAACGTCCTGTTCTACGACCTGCCGCTCCGGCAGCTGCAGACCTTCCGTCAGCGCGTGGAGGTCGTGACGCCCGCCGACGTGCAGCGCGTCGCCCGGTACTATCTCCGGCCGGACAACCTCTCGGTCGTGCTGGTGGGCAACGCGGCGGTGTTCAAGGACGACCTCAAGTCCGCCGGCTTCGGCCACTACGATCTGATCGATCTGCCGGATCTCGATCTGGCCGCGCCCGACCTGAAGCGCGCCCCGCCCGGCGCGGCGCCGGCGCCGCGGCCGGCGGTGCGGCTCGTCTCGGCGACCGCCGCCGATCTGGCGCGGACGGAACGCCCCGGCCGGCACGCGGACGGGATCGGCCCGCCGCGCGTGACGCCGACGCCGGCCGAACAGAACCGGGGCCAGGCGATCATCGCGCAGGCGGTCCGGGCCAAGGGCGGCCTGGCCGTGCTGCAACACGTCCGGACCGTCGTCGCCGCCGCGACGACGACCGTGATGACGCCGCAGGGGCCGGTCGCCACCGATACGACGACCTACATCCGCTATCCCGACCGCTTCCGCGTCGAGGCCCACCTGCCGGGTGGCGAGGTGGTGCAGGTCTATGACGCCGGGCACGCCTGGATGAAGGGACCGGACGGCGTGCACGATGCGCCCGACGCGGTGACGCGCGGCTTCCACGACAGCGTCCGGCACGATCTCATCCGTCTGCTGGTCGGGGCGGCGTCCGGCCGTCTGCTGGCGCGCGGGCTGCCCGACGTAACCGGGGCGGACGGACGGCGCCAGCACGTCGTCGAACTGTCGTCGCCGACCCTGGGGCCGGTGACCCTGTACGTGGATGCGCGGACCGGCCTCGTCACGCAGCAGCGCTACGTCGGCGACGGCCTGCCGGGCGGGGCGCTCACGATCGAGTCGTTCTCCGACTACCGCACGGTCGACGGGGTGAAGGTCGCCTTCAAGGCGTCGGTCCGGCGCGGCAGCATCACGGTCGTCGAGCGCACGGTCACCCGGATCCAGTACAACGTGCCGGTCGACGACGCCCTGTTCCGCAAGCCTGCGGGCTGAGACCTGCGACCGCCGACGCCATTGTGAAGATCATGCTTTCCTGCGGCGAGGCGTCCGGCGACCTGTACGCCGGGGCGCTGGCCGGGGCGATTCGCCGCCTCGATCCGGGCGCCCGCCTGTTCGGCTTCGGCGGGGAGCGGTTGCGGGCCGCCGGCGGCGATCTGGTGGGCGACTATCGCGGGTTCAGCGTGACCGGGATCACCGAGGCGCTGGCGATGGTGCCGCGCTACTACGGGATGTACCGCCGGCTCGTCGCCGCCGCCCGCGCGGAGCGGCCGGACGTGTTCGTCGCGATCGACCTTCCCGACTTCAACTTCCGGCTCGCGCCGGCCGTCCGCCGGCTCGGCATCCCGGTCGTGTACTACATCAGCCCGCAGCTCTGGGCCTGGCGCGCGGGGCGGATGAAGACGATGAAGCGGATCGCCGACCGCGTCCTCGTGATCTTTCCCTTCGAAGAGGCGATCTACGAGCGCGCCGGCGTGCCGGTGGAGTTCGTCGGCCACCCGCTCGTGGATCTCGTGCGGGGCGGCATGCCGCGCGCGGCGTTTCTCGAAGAGATCGGGCTGGATCCGGTGGCGCCGACGGTGGCCCTGCTGCCCGGCAGCCGGACGAACGAGGTGCGGGCGATCCTGCCCGGGCTGGCGGCGGCCGCCGGACGGATCGCGGCGCAGGTGCCGCGCGTGCAGTTCGTCGTCGCCCGGGCGCCGAATCTCGAGTCGTCTCTGTTCGAGGCGGCCGGCGCCCCCGGGGGACGTCCGCCCGTCCTGGTCGACTCGCGCACGGACGACGTGCTGGCGGCCGCGGACGTGGTGCTGACGGCCTCGGGTACGGCGACGGTGCAGGCGGCGCTGCACGAGGTGCCGATGGTGGTCGTGTACCGGCTGTCGCCGCTGACGTACCGCCTGGGCAAGCCGTTCGTGCGGGTCGACACCTATGCCATGGTGAACCTGGTGGCCGGCGAGCGGGTGGTCCCCGAGCTGATCCAGGAGGCCTTCACGCCGGACGCGGTCGCCGCCGAAGCGGTGGGGCTGCTGACCGATCCGGTGCGGGCCGGGCGGCAGCGCGCCGCGCTGCGCCTCGTGCGCGAGCGGCTGGGGGCGCCCGGGGCGAGCGAGCGTGCGGCGGCGGCCGTGCTGCGCGTGGCGCGCGGCACGCCGCGGCCGGCGGTCTGACGGCCCCGTGGTCCGCCTGGCATGTTAGGATCGACATTTGTTTCGTGGCCGCGAGAGGGGCGAGGGAGCGATGCCAACAGCCAACAGTTTCGGAACGAAGACCCAGCTTCAGGTCAACGGGCGCACGATCGACTACTTCAGCCTGCCGATGCTCGAGCGGGCGGGGTTTCCGCAGATCGCGCGCCTGCCGTACTCGCTCAAGATCCTGCTCGAGAATCTGCTGCGCCGGGAGAACGGCCAGAGCGTGACGGCGGACGACATCCGCGCGCTCGCCAGCTGGGAGCCGGGCGCCGCGACGCGCGAGCTCGCCTTCATGCCGGCCCGCGTGCTGCTCCAGGACTTCACCGGCGTGCCGGCGGTGGTCGATCTGGCCGCGATGCGCGACGGCATCGCGCGGCTCGGCGGCGACCCGAACCGGGTCAATCCGCTGCAGCCGGTCGAACTGGTCATCGACCATTCGGTGCAGGTCGATTTCTTCGGCCGGCCGGACGCCTTCCAGAAGAACGCCGAGCTGGAGTTCCAGCGCAACCGCGAGCGCTACGCGTTCCTGCGCTGGGGGCAGGACGCGTTCCGGAACTTCCGTGTCGTGCCGCCCGACACCGGCATCGTGCACCAGGTGAATCTGGAATACCTGGCGCGCGTGGTCTGCACGGTGGACGAGGGCGGCCGGACGACGGCGTACCCGGACACGCTCGTCGGCACCGACTCGCACACGACGATGGTGAACGGGCTGGGGGTGGTCGGCTGGGGCGTCGGCGGCATCGAGGCGGAGGCCGCGATGCTGGGCCAGCCGATCTCCATGCTGATCCCGGAGGTCGTCGGCTTCAGGCTGACCGGCCGGCTGCCGGACGGTGCGACGGCGACCGACCTGGTGCTCACGATTACCGAGCGGCTGCGCAAGCACGGCGTCGTCGCCAAGTTCGTGGAGTTCTACGGCCCGGGGCTCGAGTCGCTGACGATCGCCGACCGGGCGACGCTGGGCAACATGTCGCCCGAGTACGGGTCGACGATCGCCATCTGTTCGATCGACCAGATGACGATCGAGTACCTCCGCCTGACGGGGCGCGACGAGGACCGGATCCGGCTCGTCGAGGCGTACGCGAAGGCGCAGGGGCTGTTCCGGACGGGCGACACGCCGGACGCGCGCTACGGTGAGCGCATCGAGATGGACCTCGGCCAGGTGGAGCCGAGTCTCGCCGGGCCGCGGCGGCCGCAGGACCGGGTGCCGCTGGCGCAGGCCCGCCGGGGGTTCGAGCAGGCGCTGCCGTCGCTGATGGCCGACCAGAAGAAGAAGGTGTCGGCGCAGCCGCCACAGACGTCGACCTGGAACGGCGAAGGGGGCGGCCCTGGCGGCGCGGCGGTCACCGACCGGCCCGCGGTCGAGCACGAGATCGATCACGGCTCCGTGGTGATCGCGGCGATCACGAGCTGCACCAACACCTCGAATCCGAGCGTGCTGATGGGCGCCGGCCTGCTGGCGAAGAAGGCGGTGGCCCGCGGCCTCACGGTCAAGCCGTGGGTGAAGACGAGCCTGGCGCCCGGGTCGAAGGTCGTCACCGAGTACCTGAAGCAGTCCGGCCTCCTGCCGTACCTCGAGCAGCTCGGGTTCGGCCTGGTCGGCTATGGCTGCACGACCTGCATCGGCAACAGCGGGCCGCTGCCCGACGAGGTGTCGGCCGAGGTCAGAGACCGGAATCTCGTGGTGGCGGCCGTGCTGAGCGGCAACCGGAACTTCGAAGGCCGCATCCAGCCCCAGGTCCGCGCCAACTACCTCGCGTCGCCGCCGCTCGTCGTCGCCTACGCGCTGGCCGGGCGGATGACGATCGACCTGACGAGCGAGCCGATCGGCGCGGACGCGACCGGCGCGCCGGTGTACCTGAAGGACCTGTGGCCGAGCCAGGCGGAGATTCAGACGGCCCTGGAATCGGTGAAGGCCGAGATGTTCCGCGAGCAGTACGCCGACGTGTTCCGGGGCGACGACCGGTGGCGGTCGCTGGCCGTGCCGACGGGCGACCGGTTCGCGTGGGACGAGGCGTCGACCTACATCCGCAATCCGCCGTTCTTCGAGGATCTGCAGCCGGAGCCGGCGCCGCTGCGGGACATCACCGGGGCGCGGGCGCTCGCGCTGCTCGGCGACAGCGTGACGACGGATCACATTTCGCCGGCCGGGTCGATCCCGGCCGACGGACCGGCCGGCCGGTATCTGGTGGCGCACGGCGTGCCGCCGCGCGACTTCAACTCGTTCGGCGCCCGCCGCGGGAACCACGAGGTGATGATGCGCGGCACGTTCGCCAACATCCGGCTGCGCAATCAGCTCGCGCCCGGGACCGAGGGCGGATGGACGCGCTTCCAGCCCGACGGCGAGGAGATGACGATCTACGACGCCGCGATGCGATATCAGAAGGCCGGCGTCCCGCTGCTCGTGCTGGCGGGGAAGGAGTACGGGTCGGGATCGTCGCGCGACTGGGCCGCCAAGGGGACGGTCCTGCTCGGCGTCCGGGCCGTCGTCGCGGAGAGCTTCGAGCGCATCCACCGCAGCAACCTCGTGAACATGGGCGTGCTGCCGCTGCAGTTCAAGGCGGGCGAGCACGTGGCGGCGCTCGGGCTCACCGGGCAGGAGGCGTTCGAGCTGACCGGCATCGCCCGGGGGCTCCGGCCGGGCGGCGACGTGACCGTGAAGGCGAAGGACGCCGGCGGGCGCGAGAAGACGTTCACCGCAACCGCCCGCATCGACACGCCGGAAGAGCTGATCGCGTTCCGGCACGGCGGCATCCTGCCGTACGTGCTGCGCCAGCTGGCCGGTCTGGTGAAGTAGCCCGCCGTTCGACGGCCGGGACGGCCTGCCGGGGCGTCCCGGCCGTTTCTCTCGACGGAGGCCGCGTGCTGACCTCGGAGCGGATCAAGCGCCGGGCGCACGAGCTCGGCTTCGACCTCTGCGGCATTGCGCCGGCCCGCCGCCATCCCGAACTGGACGCGCTGCCCGCCTGGCTCGATCGCGGCTATGCGGGCACGATGACCTATCTGCACCGGTCGGCCGCGCGCCGCGCCGACGTGCGCCGGGTGCTGCCGACGGCGCGCGCCGTCATCATGACCGGCACCGTGTACAACACCCCCCGGCCGTATTCGACCGACGGGCGCGATCCGTCGCGCGCGCTCATCGCGCGTTACGCGTGGGGCGACGACTACCACGAGGTGCTGGGACGCCGGCTCGACGCGCTCGTCGCGTGGATGCGGGACGAGGCGGACGGGCCGTTCGACGCGCGCGCGTACGTCGACACCGGGCCGGTGCAGGAACGCGTCTACGCGCAGCACGCGGGCCTGGGCTGGATCGGGAAGAACACCTGCCTCATCAGCCCCGGGCACGGGTCGTGGCTGTTCCTGGGCGAGGTGCTGTGCAGCCTGCCGCTCGAGCCGGACGCGCCCGGCTTCGACCGGTGCGGGACCTGCACGCTGTGCCTCGACTCGTGCCCGACGGGCGCCCTCGTCGAGCCGCGGCAGCTCGACGCCACGAAGTGTCTCTCGTTCCTCACGATCGAGCTGAAGCAGACGATCCCGCCGGCGCAGCGCGCGTCGATCGGGACCCACGTCTACGGCTGCGACGTCTGCCAGGAGGTCTGCCCGTGGAACCTGGCGCCGATCCAGTCGGCCGATCCCGCCTGGCAGCCGAGGCCGGCGCTGGACCTGCCGCGGCTGCTCGATCTGTGGCGGATGTCGGACGCCGGCCTGCAGGCGCTGCTCGACGGAACCGCGATGGTGCGCGCGCCGCTGACCGCGTGGCGCCGCAACCTGGCGGTCGCCATCGGCAACAGCGACGACCGCGACGCCGCCGCCGAGCTGGAGCGGCCGCGCGACGACGCGCCGAGCCTCGACGACCCGATGGTGGCGGCCCACGTGCGGTGGGCGGTCGAGAGACTGCGCGCGCCGGCGCTTGGCGCCGGCCGCGCGCCTCGCCTATGATGAGCCTCATGGAAGACCGCGATCCCGGCACGGACTCGCTCGCCCCGGCGCTGCTGCTGTCGATGCCGCAGCTGCTCGATCCGAATTTCGCGCACAGCGTCGTGCTGCTGTGCCGTCACAGCGCCGAGGGGGCGTTCGGCCTCGTCGTGAACCGCCGGCTGCCGACGCCGGCGCGTGTCGTCATCGAGAACGATCCGGCCGGAAAGGCCGAGAAGGACCTGCCGGTCTGGCTGGGGGGGCCGGTGGATCAGGAGCGGAGCTGGATCCTGCTGGGCGACGCGCCGGGAGAGGTCGAGGCGGTGCCGGTGGCCGACGGCCTGTACCTCTCGACGTCGCCCGCGCTCCTGAAGCGGTTGATGGAACCGTCGCCGCCGCGTGCCCGGCTGCTGGTCGGCTACGCCGGCTGGGGCCCGGGACAGCTCGATGCCGAGCTGCGGGCGTCGGCCTGGCTGACGATCGGTGTCACCGCCGACCTGCTGTTCGAGACGCCGGAGGACGCGATGTGGGAAACCGCCCTCCGGCGGCTGGGCGCCGACCCGGGTGCCCTCCACCTCAGCCACGGCGTGCACTGACGCCGGGACGGCGCGCCGCGCCGCCCGGGTGCCGGGTCCGCCGTCCGTTCGAGATCCCGATGCCTGCTGCCATGCCCGATGCCGCCCGCCTCACGGCGATGACGGCACGCTTCGCCCCGGTCGACCTCACGGCCGATCTCGCCCGGATGCCGGCGTCCGAACGCCGGGTGCTCGCCCGGCTGATCGAGGCGTCGCAGGTCATGGACGCCTTGTTCCTGCGGCAGGTCTGGGCGGGCAACGACACGATGCTCATCGACCTCCTGCAGGACCAGACGCGGCTCGGCCGGGCGCGCCTGCGGGCGTTTCTGCTCAACAAGGGGCCGTGGAGCCGTCTGGATCACGAGGCGCCGTTCATCCCGGGCGTGCCGGCCAGGCCGGGCGGGGCCGATTTCTATCCGGCCGGCGCGACGAAGACGGCGGTGGACGAGTGGATCGCCGGACTGCCGCCGGCCGCCCGTGCGGAGGCCACCGGCTTCTTCACGACGATCCGGCGGGCGCCGGACGGCCGCTTCACGGCCGTCCCGTACAGCCTGGAATATCAGGGCGAGCTCGAGCAGGCGGCCGCGCTGCTGCGCCAGGCGGCCGCGCTGACGAAGCAGCCGACGCTGAAGGCGTTCCTGGCGGCGCGGGCCGACGCGTTCCTGAGCAACGACTATTACGCGAGCGACGTCGCCTGGATGGAGCTCGAGGGCACGATCGAGCCGACCATCGGGCCGTACGAGGTCTACGAGGACGGCTGGTTCAATTACAAGGCGGCGTTCGAGTCCTACATCACCGTGCGCGACGCGGCCGAGACGGAAAAGCTCGCCATGCTCGGCGCACACCTGCAGGCCATCGAGCACGCGCTGCCGATCGCCCCGGCGCTCCGCAACCCGCGCCTCGGGACGATGGCGCCGATCCGCGTCGTGAACGAAATCTTCGCGGCGGGGGAGGGGAACGTCGGCGTGCAGGCGGCCGCGTTCAACCTGCCGAACGACGAGCGGGTGATCCGCGAGAAGGGATCGAAGCGGGTGATGCTGCGCAACGTGCAGCAGGCGAAGTTCCGCCTCACGCTGCGGCCGATCTCGCGCGTCGTGCTGGCGCCGGCCGATCGGCCGCACGTCTCGTTCGACGCCTTCTTCACGCACACGGTCATGCACGAACTGATGCACGGCCTGGGGCCGCACGACATCACGGTCGACGGACGCGCCACGACCGTCCGGCAGGCGCTGACGGACACCTACAGTGCCATCGAGGAAGCGAAGGCCGACGTCTCGGGGCTCTTCGCCCTGCAGCACCTCGTCGACCTGGGCGTGCTGCCGGCGTCGCTCGAGCAGACGATGTACACGACGTTCCTGGCGTCGGCGTTCCGCTCGATCCGCTTCGGCATTCACGAAGCGCACGGCCGGGGCCAGGCGATTCAGCTCAACTACCTGCTGGACGCGGGCGGGTTCGTGCTCCACAAGGACGGGACGTTCGGCGTCGACGCCGCGCGGATCCGCGCCGGCGTCAGGGCCCTGACGCGCGACATCATGACGCTGCAGGCGGAGGGCGACGCCGCGAAGGCCCGCGACCTGATCGGGACGCTCGGCGTCATCCGCCCGCCCGTCCGCCGGATGCTCGCCCGGCTGGCGACGGTGCCGGTCGACATCGCCCCGCGGTTCCGGACGGCCGGGCAGCTGCTGCGCGACGCGCGCGGCCGCTGACGGTCCTGCCGGCCTCCGGCTACAGCAGCGACAGGTCTTCCAGCGCCTGGCGGTTGAGGATGAGGAACCCGTCCTTTTCCGTCCGGACGATCTCCTGCTTGCCCCAGCGGCTCATGATGCGGATGCAGGTCTCGATCGTCGTGCCGGTGAGATCCGCGACCTCCTGGCGCGAGAGCGCGCCCGGAATGAACGTGCCGCCCCGCTCGGGCCGACCGGAGTCGTCCGCCATCTTCAGCATCAGCCGCGCGACGCGCGGCTCGACGCGGGTGCCGCTCAGCTCGGCCATCCGGTTGGTGAGCTCCACGAGCCGCTGCGTCAGGCCGAGCAGCAGGCCGCGCGTGAGCGACGGGTGCTCCTCGAGCAGCGCGAACAGCGCCGCGCGCGGGATCATCACGCAGGTGGTGTCCTCGATCGCGGCTGCTGAGGCGGGATAGGGCCGTCCCTCGTACGCGGCCACGGCGCCGAGCGGGTCACCGGGGCCGAACATCTCCAGGATCACGTCCTTGCCGCCCGGCGTCACCTTGAAGATCTTCACCCGTCCGCGCGCGATGGTGAAGAAGCAGTCGGACGGCGCCCCTTCCTCGAAAATCGTCTCGCCGCGCGCGTAGACCGCCACCCGCGACCGTTCGGCCAGGCGGCTCCGGTCGTCGGCCTGGAGCTTCCGGAACAGCGTGGTGGACGCCAGCAGCGCTTCAATCGATTCAGCCATGGACTCCTGCCGGCCGGGCCGCCACCGGCGGCGGCACGGCCTGTTCACGCGACGACACGATCATTCAGACTATATCGTCATGCGATATTCTGGAAAGTCCACCTCGCGCCAGGGCGGACGGACCGCCCCCCGCGTGGGGCGCCGCTTGACAGCGCTCGCGGCTTTCCATTCTGCTGTAGCGCATGACCAGCTTCGCGGACTTCGCCTCGACCACCACCCGGATCGGGTGGGTCGGCACCGGCGTCATGGGACTGTCGATGTGCGGCCACCTGCTCGCCAAGGGCCATCCCCTCGCCGTGTGCAACCGGACCCGGGCGAAGGCCCAGCCGCTGCTCGACCGCGGCGCCGTCTGGGCCGACACGCCCGGCATGGTCGCTGAGCGCTCGGATGTCGTCATGACGATTGTCGGCGTGCCGCCCGACGTGCGGGAGGTCTATCTCGGGCCGGACGGCCTGCTGGCCGGCGCCCGTGCCGGCCAGGTGTTCATCGACCTGACGACGACCGAGCCGACGCTGAGCCGGGAGATCGCGCAGGCGGCGGGGCGGATCGGGGCGTACGCGATCGACGCTCCGGTGTCGGGCGGCGACGTGGGGGCGCGGAACGCGACGTTGTCGATCATGGTCGGCGGCGACGCGGCGGCGGTCGACGCGGTGATGCCGTTGCTGCGCGTGCTCGGGAAGACGATCGTGCACCAGGGCGGCCCGGGCGCCGGGCAGCACGCGAAGATGTGCAACCAGATCGTCATTGCCGGGACGATGATCGGCGTCTGCGAGGGGCTGCTCTACGGCTCCAGGGCTGGCCTCGATCTCGACACGATGCTCCGATCGGTCGCCGGCGGCGCCGCCAAATGCTGGACGCTGGACAACCTGGCGCCGCGCATCCTGAAGCGGGACTTCGATCCCGGCTTCATGGTCGATCACTTCATCAAGGACATGGGAATCGCGCTGGACGAAGCGCGGCGCATGCAGCTGCCGATGCCGGGGCTGGCGCTGGTGCACCAGCTCTACACGGCCGTGCAGGCGCAGGGGCACGGCCGGTGCGGGACGCACGCGCTGATGCTGGCGCTGGAGCAGCTGTCGCACACCGAGGTCGGGGACGGGTTACGTCACGACGCGTGACGGGAATGGCGGATTCTGCGACGGCCGGCCCTTCCGCCACGCGTGCCGCAGGATCAGCGCGTCGTGCATCGCGTTCAGGACGGTGGCGGCCAACAGCATCCACGCGCCGGCGGCCAGAAACGGAATGGCGTCGAAGCAGAAGCCGCCGGCGAGCGACGGCACGCCGAACAGCCACAGGTAGAACGCCTTCTCCTGGAGCGCCGGCCACGTCATCGCGTTCGGCGGGTCGACCGGCCCCTGGAAATCGGTGCCGGCGAACGCGTGATACCAGGCGAAGATCGGCAGGATCCGCGCCTGGATGCCGACGATGATCTGCGCGAGGAAGCCGATCAGCGCGAAAATCCCGTAGAGCAGCGCCGCGCGCAGCATCCAGTCGGACGGCGGACTGATGGCGAGCGCCAGTCCGGTGACGCAGGCGAGCGCCAGATAGACGAACGCCGCCGTCACGTGCCGCACCCCGTAGTCGGGCTGCGGGCGTCCCGCCGGCGCCGGCCGCGGGTGGCGCCGCATCCAGAGGACCTGCCGGAAGAACGCGCCGAACCCGGCGATCGTCACCAGACCGAACAGCACGGTCAGCCGGCTTTCCGCGAGCAGCGCGCAGAACAGGCCGACCGCGCCCGTCTCGAGCAGCACCGCGCTCGCGTACAGCCCGGGGCCCTCGGGCATCGCGGCCGGGAGCACCATCGGCAGCAGCCGGTACGACATCCCGACGACGAGGAGGCAGGCCCAGCCGATCGCCGCCAGGTGCGCGTGCGCGAAGACGTTCGTGAGCACGTAGCCGGGCAGGAAGTGGTGCACCTTGTCGATCGCCAGCAGCACGCCCATGGTCGCGGCGCCGAGCACGTTCAGAAAGGCGAGCGCGATATGCAGCTTCACCGGCCGCGCGAGCGGCACCGGCCGGAGCCGGCGGAGCACGAGCACGGCCATCAGCGTGAAGCTCGTGGCCGCAAGGCCGGCCGACCAGGCCATCCCGCCGTACTCGCCGATCCAGAAGTGGCTGGCCATGCCGATGATGCCGATCACGAGCATCGCCCAGATCCCATAGTCGAGCGGGCCGGCCGGCATCGGCATCCGGAGCGCCATGGGCCCGACGATGTAGAGCGCGCCGAGGATCGACAGACTGATCCAGCCGAGCGTGACCAGGTGCACCAGCGCCGCCATGCGGTCGTGATAGAAGAAGCCGGCAATGGCCCTGGGCTCGAGCGCCGTCAGCGCGAATGCCGTGAGCAGGGCGGCGTGGGCACACCCGAAGTACAGCACGGGCAGGAGCCGTGGCGGGAGGCGGTCGCGTCGCGATCGGACGGGAGTCGGGGCGGACATGCAGGCTGGCTCGCTGGTGCGCTGATTCTCCTCCGTCCGGCTCGTGTCGTCCACAGAACAACGGCGCGGCCCGAGGGCGCGGGCTGCGCGATCAGGATCGCTCCCGCTCGTCCGGCGGCCGATGACCGCGGTCAGGCGCCTCGATCTCCGCGTCCCGGGGCGGGGAGCCGCCCGGCCGGGCGCGTCGGCCCCGGGCCAGCACGGACAGCGGCGTGCTGATGAGGCTGATCACGAGGGCGCCGAGGCACGCCGCCAGGAATCCGGCGACATGGAACGTGAGGCCGAGCACCCCTCCCACCGCGCCGGTCAGCCACAGCATCAGGCCGTTGACGGCGAACGTGGAGAGGCCGAGGGTCAGGTTCGCGCGCGGCCCCGATTGCCCCTGCGCCTCCGGCCGGACGAACGCGTTGACGAGGCCGAACAGGATCGCGACGCCGACGAGGCCGGCGGTGGTGCCCTGCCAGAGGAGTCCCGGCACGAAGCGCGCCGCGACCCACAGGCCGACGGCATTCGCCAGCAGGCTGACGAGGAAGGGGTTCACCGCACGACTCCCGTCATGGCTCGTTCGTGTACGCGTCGAGCACGCCGGCGGCGGTGGCGACGAGCACCGGTCCGAGCACCAGGCCAAGCACGCCGAAGACGCTCACGCCGCCCAGCAGGCTGATGAAGATGATGAGGCCGTTCATCTGGGCGCGTCCGGCGAGCAGCGCCGGCCGCAGGAAATTGTCCGCCAGGCTGACGATCCCGAACCCGAACGCGAGCAGGAGGATGCCGCGGAGGAGGTGGTGGGTGATCATCAGCCAGACCGCCGCGGGCAGCCAGACGACCCAGGCGCCGAGCGGGAGGATGCAGAAGAACGCCATGACGACGCCCCAGAAGACCGGGGCGTCGATCCGGACGAGGGCGAAGGCGGTGCCGCCGAGCGCGCCCTGGACGGCGGCGACGGCGAGCGACGCGCTGACGCCGGCGGCGACCAGCTCGCGCGCCTGCGCGATCATCCGCTCGCGTATCGGGTCCTCGAACGGCAGGATCCGCCGGATGGCGTTCATGATCGCGCGTGAGTCGCGGAACAGGAAGAACGCCGCGAACATCGTCACGAACAGGTCGAAGACGAAGACGACGAGGTTCTGCAGGATGGCGCCGGCGCTCGACGCCAGCGAGCCGGCGGCCTGCTTGGCGCTCTCGTTGAGCATGCCGGGGAGGTCGAGCGACGGCATCAGCGGCGTGTGAGCCTCGAGCCAGTGCCAGGCGTCCCGCACCCAGGCGAAGCGGCCGCTCGCCAGCGCGTGCTGAACGTCGCCGGCCGCCTGGAGGGTCTCGCGGACGAACGCCGCCGCCACCAGGAACATCGGCACGACGACGATCACCGTCACGATGATCGTGCTGGCGGCCGCGGCGCGGCCCGGCCCCAGGCGACGTTGCAGGCGGAGGTGCAGCGGGTGAAAGAAGATCACCATCACGGCGGCCCAGCCCAGCGGGACGAGAAAGGGCTGGAAGATGCGGAACAGCACATAGCCGAGCCAGAGCACGGCCGCGTAGAAGAAGAGCGTCGTGATCCGTTCGCGGGGGGTTGGGTCAGCCATGATGCGACAGCCGCGCGCCGCACCGCCGGCGTGGCGGCGGCCGCCGGAGGCTCAGGCGGCCGGGCGCCGCGCGGTGGCTGCCGGCCGCGCCGCGCCCGCAGCCACAGGCTGGCTGCCGGCTGTCCGATCGTAGCGCGGGCAGGGGCGGGGAGCAATGATCCGCCTGCCCGGCTCAGCCGTCAGCGGACCAGACCCGGCGGCTTGCGGTGCGGCCGCAGGCCCCGGTTCTTCAGCGACCAGCGCTTGCCGCGCGTGATCGGGCGCTCCTGGCCCTTCCCGATCAGGGTCAGCAGATCGGAGATCGTGACGATGCCGACCAGCTTCCCGTCGTCGGCCACGGGCAGACAGCCGATGATGTGGCCGCGCATGACGTTGGCGGCCCGGCGCAGGGGCGTGTCCGACGTCACCGTGACGACCGGCTCGGTCATCGCGTCGCCGACCGTGCGCGCCGTGCCGGCCGGTACCCCGCCGGGGCCGATGTCGCGTGCGGACAGGACGCCGACCAGCGCGCCGTCGCGCGTGACCACCAGGTGATGAATCCTCTTCGCGCGCATCCGCTCGGCCACGACGGCGAGCGGTTCGTCTTCCGTCGCCGTCTGCACCGCCGGTTTCATGATCTCGGCAATCCTCATGGTGTGTCCCTCTCGTCCTTCTCAGAGACCGAGCGCGTACTCGCGCGATAACAGCTGCGCACTCTGCACCTGATGCGCGCTCGGCAGCACCAGGACCGCGCACGGCGCGTGGCTGAGCACCCGATACGTCGTCAGCCCCGTGAGATTGTGGTGCAGATTGCCCCGGCCGACGGCCCCCATCACAATGAGATCGACCGCCTGCTGCTCGGCAAGCGCGAGCAACTCGACGTGCGGGGCGCCCCGGAGCAGCCGGCTCGACGCGCGGACGTCCGTCATCGACGCGATCATCCGCGCCAGCTTCTGCTCGATCTCCGCCAGCGCCTCCATTTCGTACTGGACCGCGACCGTCGCATCCGACGGCGTCAGCATCGCCGACAGGCGCGGCATGACGTGGGCGACGATCAGCTCGGCCCCGGCCGCCCGGGCGACGTCCTGCGCCACCTGCAGCGCCCGCCCGCTGTCGTCGCCGAAGTCGGTTGCCGCCAGAACGTGATGCAGCGACGTGACCGGCGCGTCAGGCTGGAGCAGGACGAGATCCCGGTCGCCGCGCCCGACGGCGAGCACCGGGCACGGGGGCGTGCGCAGGACGCGCTCGGTCGTCGAGCCGAACAGCCACTTGCCGACACCGCTGCGGCCGTGCGTGCCGATGACGATGAGATCGGCGCCGATCTCGACCGCCGCCCGCAGAATCCCTTCGTGGGCCGCGCCCACCCAGACCGACACCTCCACCTGCGGAAGCCAGTGGCCGCCCGCCGGCAGCTCCGCCGTCACGGCGCCGCGCAGGGCTTCGCGTGTGCGCCCGATTTCCTCGTCGGTCGGCACGGCCGCGTCCGCATAGTGATACAGATCCTCGATCACCGTGAACGCATGCAGCGGCGCCTGGTTGAGCACCGACAGGCCGATCGCCGTCCGCAGCGCGCGGAGTGACGGCGGCGAGAAATCGATGGGGCAAAGAATCCGAGTTGCCGGAATCATGATTCCCTCCAGACCAGATGGCCCGGCGTCGCGTGGCCGGCCGCTCGATCCACCGACGGTCGGAGCACGGCCAATCGATAGCGTGGCAAAGGTGGTGCCACATGCCGTGCCGCCCGACCGAAGACCACCGGCCTGGAGGCGGCGTCTGTACCAGCGGCACGCCTCCGGCCGATCGCTCTCCGAGCGCGTCCCGGCGCACCTCGCGACATCGAGCGGCGCGGAGTGTGCATGGAGTGTCGGATGGCTGGGGCGCGACGCCGAGCGGTCACGACCGAGCCGAAGCACGGTGAAAGAAGGAGAATGTCATGGCAACAACGACACTCGAGAGACCCGAGAGCAAGACGGCGGGCGAGAGCAGCAAGCCCGATGTCGTGCGTTACGATCCCTGGGCGACCTGGCCGGGTACCACGCTGCGTCGACTTGGCGGAGAAATGGACCGGTTCTTCGAGGATTTCGGCTTCGGTCATCCCTGGCTGGCGCCGCTCTGGCGCGGAGGGACGGCTGAAAACCTGTGGGCGCCGCAGATTGAGATGCTCGAGAAGAACGGTCAGTTCATCGTCCGGGCCGACCTGCCGGGGCTGAAGAAGGACGACGTGAAGGTTGAGGTGACCGACGACGGGCTGAGCATCCGTGGCGAGCGGAAGCAGGAAAGTGAAGAGAAGAAGGGGGGTTACTATCGCAGCGAGCGCTGCTACGGCTCCTTCTTCCGGATGGTTCCGCTGCCCGAGGGCGTCCTGGCCGACAAGATCAGCGCGACGTTCCGTGATGGAGTCCTCGAAGTGACGATGCCTGCCCCGCCCAAGGCCGCGCAGACGGGCCGTCGGATCGACGTCAAGGAGTAACAGCGGGAGGGGCGGCGGCCGGTCCGGGGACCCGGACCGGCTCCCGCGGCCCCTCGTCGTGGTCCCGCCTCGGTCCGACCGGTCGACGAGCGCCTGTCGGCGACCCTGAATTCACCGGAAAATTCCCCGGTCCTCCGCGCATGAGACCGCGTCACACGTGTGTGTCGCGGCTTGCCGGACCGGCGGCAATCACGCATGATCGGGAAGCCGGCCCCGCCCGGCCCATTCATTCATGACCGTCCCAAGTGCGCTCGGCATCATCGTCGCGGCGATCGGCGGGGCTGCCGTCGGCACCGAGCGGGAATGGTCCGGGCGCGCGACCGGACCGACGGCGCACTTTGCCGGCATCCGCACGTTCACGCTGCTCGGTCTGTTCGGCGGGCTGTCGGGCTGGCTCTGGCTGGCCGGATTCCAGTGGCTGGCCACGGTGCTGCTGGCGGGGGCGGCGGCGCTGGTGGTGGTGGCGTACGCGGCGGCCGGCCGCCGGGACGTGGACGGCACCACCGAAGTGGCGGCGCTCGTCGTGCTGGCGGCGGCCGTGGCGGCCGGAGCGGGCTACCTGGCGCTGGCGAGCGCGGTGGTCGCGATCACCAGCCTGCTGCTGATCGAGAAGTCGCGGCTGCACGCGCTCGTCGCACGCCTGAACGACGCGGAGCTGCGTGCCGGCTTCCGATTCGCGGTCATGGCGGTCGTGATCCTGCCGCTGCTGCCGGAGGGCCCGTACGGCCCGCTGGGCGGCGTGCAGCCGCGCCAGCTCTGGGCGCTGGTGCTGTTCTTCTCGGGTCTGAGCTTCCTCGGGTACATCGCGCGGCGGGCGGCCGGCGCGCGCAGCGGCTATCCGCTGGCCGGGCTGCTGGGCGGGCTCGTCTCGTCGACCAGCGTCACCTACACATTCGCCCGGGCGAGCCGGACGGAGCACGAGGTCGCGGCGCCGCTCGCGATCGGCGTCGTGGCCGCCTGCACGGTGATGCTCCTGCGCGTGCTCGTGGCGTCGGCCGTGCTGAACCTCGACGTGGCGCGCGCCGAGGTGCCGGTGTTCGTCGGGCCGTTCGCGGTCGGGACGGCGTTCGTGCTGATCGGCCTGCGGCGCGTCTCGCGCGAGGCCGTGCACGTGACCCCGCCGGGCAATCCGCTGCAGCTCGGGTCGGCGCTGCAGATGGCGCTGCTGTTCCAGCTCGTCCTGTTCGCCGTGGCGTTCGTGCGGATGCGGTTCAGCACCCTCGGGCTGTCGGTCTCGGGTGCGGTGCTCGGCCTGACGGACATGGACGCGCTCACCATTTCCATGGCGCACGGCGCCACGCAGGGCGTGGCGGCCGATGTCGCTGCCCGGGCCATCGCGCTCGGCGCGCTGTCGAACACGGTGCTCAAGGCCATGCTCGCCCTCGCGCTCGGCGTGCCGAAATTCCGGTGGCTGGTGGTCAGCGGCCTCGCCGCGTTCGCCGGCGTGCTGATCGCGTCGCTCGTGTGGCTGCGCTGATCGCCCATGAACCTTCGCGGATTGTCCGACGCCGAGGCGGCCGCGCGGCTGCGTCTCTGGGGGCCCAACGAGCTGCGGACCGGCGGCGGACGGAGCCTGTTCCGCATCGGCTGGCAGGTGGCGAGCGAGCCGATGTTCGTGCTGCTCGTCGCCAGCGGCGCCGTCTACCTCCTGATCGGCGGGCTCAGGGACGCGCTCGCGCTCCTCGGCTTCGTGTTCGTCGTCATGGGACTGACGATGTATCAGGAGCGGAAGACCGAGCGCGCGCTCGCCGCCCTGCGGGATCTCTCGAGTCCCCGCGCCATCGTCATCCGCGGCGGTGTGCAGAAGCGGGTGCCCGGCCGCGAGGTCGTGCCGGGTGACCTCATCGTCCTGACCGAGGGCGACCGGGTCCCGGCGGACGGCGTGCTGCGCGCCTCCACGAATCTCACGATCGACGAGTCCATTCTGACCGGCGAATCGGTGCCCGTCCGCAAGCGCGTGGCGGCCGGGGCCGCGGGACCGGTCCGGCCCGGCGGCGACGATCAGCCCTTCGTGTTCTCGGGCACGCTGATTGTCGGCGGGCAGGGGATGGCCGACGTCCAGGCGACCGGCGAGCGCACGGCGATCGGCGGCATCGGCGAGGCCGTGCGCGGCATCCGCGACACCGGCACGCCGCTGGGCCGCGAGGTCCGGCAGTTCGTCAGGCGGATGGCCGGCCTCGGCCTCGCCATCTGCCTGCTGCTGGCCGTCGCGTACGGCCTGACCCGCGGGGACTGGCTGAACGGCCTGCTGGCGAGCCTGACGCTGGCCATGGCGGTGCTGCCCGAAGAGCTGCCCGTCGTGCTGACCGTGGTGCTGGCGCTCGGCGCCTGGCGGCTGTCGCGCCAGCAGGTGCTGGCCCGGCGGATCCCGGCGGTCGAGACGCTCGGCGCGGCGACGGTGCTGTGCGTCGACAAGACCGGTACGCTCACGCTCAACCGGATGTCGGTGCGGGCGCTGGTCGTCGACGGTCGGCGCTACGTGCTCGAAGAGGCGGGCGAGCGGCTGCCGGACGCGTGCCACGAGCTGCTCGAGTTCGCGATTCTCGCGGGCCATCGTCATCCGTTCGATCCGATGGAGCGGGCGTTCACGGCGCTCGGCGACCGGACCCTTGCCGGCACGGAGCACATCCACCGGGACTGGACGCTCGTCCGGGAGTATCCACTGTCGGACGAACTGCTGGCGATGTCGCGCGTCTGGCGGGCGACGGACGGCAACGGGCTGGTGGTGGCGGCCAAGGGGGCGCCGGAGGCGATCGTCGACCTGTGTCACCTGGAGGCACCGGCGAGCGCCGCAGTGGAGGCCCTGGTCCGCGGGATGGCGGACGAAGGGCTGCGGGTGCTCGGCGTCGCCCGGTCGCGGCGGCCGGCGAGCGATCTGCCGGGGGGGCAGCACGATTTTCCATTCGAGTTCCTCGGGCTCATCGGGCTGGCCGATCCGATCCGGCCGACGGCCGCGCCGGCCGTGGCCGAGTGTCGCGAGGCCGGCATCCGCGTCGTCATGATGACGGGGGACTATCCCGCCACGGCCCGGCGCATCGCGCTCGAGATCGGGCTGCCGACGGCCGGCGGTACGCTGACGGGCGCCGAACTCGACGCGCTGAGCGACGAGGCGCTGCGGGCGCGCGCCGCGACCGTGGACGTCTTCGCGCGCGTCCTGCCGGAGCAGAAGCTGCGGCTCGTCCAGGCGCTGAAGGCGGACGGGGAGGTGGTCGCGATGACCGGCGACGGCGTGAACGACGCGCCGGCGCTGAAGGCGGCGCACATCGGCATCGCCATGGGCGAGCGCGGGACGGACGTCGCCCGCGAGGCGGCCGACCTGGTGCTGCTGGACGACGACTTCTCGTCGATCGTCCGCGCCGTGCGGCTCGGGCGCCGCGTCTTCGACAACCTGAAGAAGGCCATGGCCTACGTGATCGCGGTGCACGTGCCGATCATCGGCATGTCGCTGCTGCCGGTGCTGCTCGGCTGGCCCCTCGTGCTGCGGCCCGTGCACGTGGCGTTCCTCGAGCTCATCATCGATCCGGCCTCGTCGCTCGTCTTCGAGGCGGAGCCGGGCGAGCCGGACAGCATGCGGCGGCCGCCGCGCGATCCGCGCGATCCGCTGTTCGGCTGGCGCATGCTGGCGCTCAGCCTGCTGCAGGGCGGCGGCGCGCTGGCCGTCGCGTTCGCGGTGTTCGGCCTGGCGCTGCTGAGGGGAGACGCCGCGGGCGATGCGCGCGCGCTCACGTTCACGACGCTCGTCCTCTGCAACCTCGGGCTGATCTTCTCGAACCGCTCGCGGAGCCGCAGCGCGCTGGCGACCCTCCGGTCGGCGAACCGGATGCTGGGGGGTGTCACCGGCGGCGCCCTCGGGCTCCTGGCCGCCGTGCTGTACGTGCCGGCGCTGCGGGCGCTGTTCGGGTTCTCGACGCTGCACGCGGCGGACCTCGGCATCTGCCTGGCGGCGGCCGCCGTCAGCGTCGCGTGGAGCGACCTCGTCAAGGTCCGGATCGCGGCGGCCGGCGCGCCGTCGAGCCGGCCGGCCTCGGGCGGCGCCGGCTCCGGGCCGCGCGCGGTTTGACGGTGCCAGGAAGCTGCCGCTAAGATGCGGTGCCGACCGCACGTCGAGCGGCCGAATCGAGCACCTTCCACCTGTGACACGTCATCGTGCCGGCCACCGCGCCGGCTCCCGCACCGCGGCGTCCCCCGGGCCCGCGCGCACGCCGCCGCCGCCTCCCGCGCCTGCGGCGCCCGTGTCGCCCTGGTGGACGGCCGCGCTCGTCATGGCGCTGATCGTGCCGCGCCTCGTGCGCATGGCGTGGCCGCAGGTCTGGATCGAAGACGAGTCCTACCTGAACTGCGCGTTCATGCTGGCGACCGGCCACGCGCCGTACACGAGCTTTCCGATGCCGCACTTTCCCCTCCTGGAAGGCCTGCTGGCGCTCGTGATGCAGGTCTTCCCGGCGTCGATCCGGACGGCCGAGACGCTGACGCAGATCGCGGCGTTCGCCGCCTCCGTGGCCGTCTGGCGGCTGGGGCGGACGCTGGGCGGCCGCGTCTGCGGCGTGGCCGCGGCGCTGATCGTCGCCACGAGTCCGCTCCTGTTCCGCTATCACGTCTTCGAGCGCGAGGTGTACCTGATCGTGCCCGTGCTCGCGGCCGCCTGGCTGGCGCTCCGGCCGGAGCTCGTCGATCGCCGCGCGGCCGATCGGCGCGCGCTGCTGATGGGCCTGCTGCTGGCGCTGGCGATGGCGGTCAAACTGACGGCGGTCGCGTACGTCGGCGCGTTCTTCCTGTACCTGTGGATCGAACGGCGCCGCCGCGACGCCATCGTGACCGCCGCGGCGGCGGCCGCGCTGGTCGGCGTCACCGCGGCGGCGCTGTGGGCGACCTTCGGCATGCCGTTCATGGCGCAGGTCGTCCTGTTCCGGCTGCTGCACGCCAGCTTCCACACCGTGGGCGGCCAGTTCCAGGAATTCCTCCACAGTCTCGACGTCGAGTTCGCGTTCGGCCTCGTCGGGCTGGCGCTGATCGTCTGGACCGGCCGGCTGCGCGCCTGGCTGCTGCCGCTGCTGAACCTGGCGTGCGGGATCGTGCTGCTGGTCGTGCTCAACTCGACGTTCTGGGCGCACGACAGCATCGAGCTGCTGCCGTGGTTCGCGCTGTTCGGCGGCGCCCTCGTGGCCGACGTGGCCGCCGCCTGGCGGCGCAGGCCGGCTGCGGGCGGCGCCCGGCGCGTCACGCGCGCGCTGGCCGCGGTGGCGGTGGCGGCCGCGATCGGGCTGCTCGCGTTCGTGACGCCGATCGATCACCCCGGCTGGGGGCCGGGCGCGTGGAGCGGCTACGGCCTCGGGTACCGCGACCGGACGGAGATCGATCGCATCGCCGCGTTCATCCGGGCGCGCACGACACCGGCCCAGCGGGTGGCGGTGCCGCCCATCATCGCGTTCGAGGCGAACCGGCCCGAGCTGGTGGTCTATCCGGAACTGGCCGGGACCATGATGCAGATCGAGCGGGACGTGACGAAGCGGGGTGTCTGGTGGACGCTGCGGCGGTCGGGCATCGGCCGCGACGTGTTCTGGAACGAAGTCGCCTCGTCGCGCGAGGTGTGGCAGCCCCGGCTGCTGGCCGCCATCCGGCAGCACCGGATCGGCGCGGTGGTCGATTCGTCGCCCGCCGATCTGTTTCCCGTGCCGCTGATCGACGTGCCGGACGCGGCGCTCCGCGAAGCGGGCTACGCCCCGACGCTGACGACGCAGCACTATACGGTGTGGACAATCGGGAGCGGGGACACGGGACGCTGACGGCGCCGGCCGCCGCGCCCCGCTCGCCGGCCGTCGCCTCCAGCCCTCATGGCCGCGGTGTTTCGGGCGGCTTCGTTCGATCCTGCCTCAAATCCTCCAGCATGCGCTCGTAGGCTTCACGATCGATCTCGCCCCGCGCGTACCGGCGTCTGATAATCTCCTCCGGCGGCATCCGATTCGATCGCCAGAACACGATGACGATCGGAATCGTGACCAGGAGAATGAGAATCACCGACCAGAGCACGAGCCAGCGCGCACCTTGCATCCAGCCCCTCTTCCTGTTCGACGCGGCCGGAGATCGGAAGCGGCTCCGACACGCGTCCTCTGCCGCGTGAGCCGACGCCGCCAGCGGCGTGATCGCTCCGGGCACGTGAGGCCAGTATACGGGAGCTCCGGTGCCCGCGCCCGCGCGGCGCCGCGGCGCCGGCCGGGGCGGGCGGCCTGGGCCGCGGCGGCTGGAAGGCGATTTGCAGCTCAAGGGGGCAGCGTGTTGCCCACCGAGTGACCCCACTGACTGGAACGGGCGCGGGTGCTGCTGGCGAAACGGGGTATGTATGCGAACTGCGGGCAGATACGGCGTTGGCGTGGGGCTGATGCCGCTGCTCGACGCCGGGGCGGCACCGGCACAGACCACCGGGAACTCGCACCCGGTCTCCGCAGAATTTCGCGTAGGGGGCGCGGCCGGATCGGGGCAGGCCGGCGCGGCGGTCGGCGGGGCCGTGACGGTGGGGCTGACGGACCGGCCGGAACCCCGGTCTGCGGCGGCGGTCCCGGCGTTGGCCCGGGGACCTGCGTCGACAACCTCGTGCCGAACTTCTATGCGCGGCGCCTCGGCACGGTGCTGGCGCCGGCCGGGCGCGCCTGGCCGACCGTCGGATTCAACGATCCGGCCGTGCACGCCGGCGCCGGCTTCCGGATTCATCTGACGGACCATCTCTTCGTGCGGCCCGACGTCCGTGTGCTGTGGGTCTTTGCGGACGGCGCGAACCAGGCGGTCGGCGTCTTCGCGATCGGCATCGGCTACCGGCCGTAACGGCAACGCGAGTCGTATCTCAGGAGGATTGCATGAGCAAGCTACACGTATCAGGTTCGATGGCGGCGGTGTTCGGCATGGTGATGCTGGCGATGCCGGTGGTGGCGCAGGTGCAGCCGCCGATGGGGCGCGGCATGGGCATGGGCATGCCGCGGTACGACAAGAGCCAGGAGGTCACCGTGAAGGGGACGGTCGAGGATGTCGTGCAGCAGACCGGCCGCATGATGGGCGGCGCGAGCGGTACGCATCTGATGCTGAAGACGGAGACGGAAACGCTCGAAGTCCTCGTCGGGCCGACGCGGTACCTCGAGTCGCACAAGATCTCGTTCAAGAAGGGCGACGAGATCGAGGTGACGGGGGCGCGCACGACGTTCGGCGGGAACAAGGCGCTGCTGGCCCGCGAAATCAAGATGGGCGACCAGGTGATCACGCTGCGCAACGCAGAAGGGATCCCGGTCTGGGCGCGCCGGGGCATGTAGGAGGACGGCAAGCGGCGGCCGGGCCCTCTGGGGCAGCCCGGCCGCCGGACCTCCGCGCTTCCAGCCGGCCGCCTCGGCCGGCCGGGGACGTGCCGCCGGCAGACGATTCATTTCAGCCCGGAGGCGGTCATGAGGAGAAACACTCTCGTGTATGGGCTGCTGGCGCTCGCGGCGGGCGCGCTGGCGGCCGCGTGCTCGCCCGCATCCTCGCCCTCCGCGTGGGAGGTGCAGAATCCGATCGAGCCGCTGCCGGCGCCGCCGCTCGGCATCACGTCGACCTTCAGCGAGTTGAAGGATCCGCCGACGCCGGCGCGCGTCCGGCTGGGGCGGTGGCTCTACTTCGATGCCCGGCTGTCGGCCAATCACCGCATCTCGTGCGCGACGTGCCACATCCCCGCCGACGGCTTCTCGATGAGGACGGCGGTGGCGACCGGAATCGACGGCCGGAAGGGGACGCGCAAGTCGCCGTCGTTCGAAAACGAAGCGTGGACGCTCGCTCCGTTCTTCTTCTGGGACGGTCGCGCCGCATCGCTCGAAGAGCAGGCGCTCGGGCCGATTGCCAACCCGGTCGAAATGGGGAACACCCACGCGCACATGGTGCAGACCGTCGCGTCGATTCGCGGCTATGCCCCGTACTTCCAGGAGGCGTTCGGCACCCCCGGCGTCACCGCCGAGCGGGTCGCCAGGGCGATCGCCGATTACGAGCGGACCGTGATGAGCGGCAATTCACCGTACGACCGGTGGCGGCTCCAGCACGACGAGTCGGCCGTGTCGGCGTCCGTCAAGCGCGGCTATGCCCTGTTCTTCGGGAAGGCGGCCTGCAACCAGTGTCATCTGGGCCAGAACTTCACCGACAGCCGGTTCCACAACATCGGCGTCGGCTGGAACCCGGCCGCGAAGACGTTCGCGGACGAGGGGCGCTACGCGGTCACGCACCAGGAGGCCGACCGCGGCGCGTTCAAGACGCCGGGACTGCGTGACGTGGCGCTCCATCCGCCCTACATGCACGACGGCTCGCTCAAGAGCCTCGAAGAGGTCGTCGACCACTACAACCAGGGCGGCGATCCCAACCCGTACCAGGACCCGCGGATCCGGCCGCTGCACCTGACGGACCAGGAGGTGCACGACCTGGTCGCGATGATGGAGGCCCTGACGGGCGGCACGCGCACGGGCACCCGGGTGATCACCGCGTTTCCGCAGTGACGGCCCTCCGTACGCCACGCGGACCCGTGCCCGGCCGGGTTCCCGCGGCGGCCGCTCCTCCCGCCCGCTGTGTCCTCTGCGTCCGAGTCCGGGAGGGCCGGGCTCGCCCCTCGGGCCGCGCCAGGCCACGGGAGTCGCCATATACCCTCAGGGGGTATAATGGACGGGTGCGGGGGACCGCCTGCACGGTGCAGGCGCGACGCCCGCCAGGACGCGTGCGATGACATCCCGAGCCGGCAGGAAGCCCGGAGCCCGGACGCCAGGCTGTGACCGCGGCGGCGCGGCCCGGAAGGCGCTCGGCGTCGATCCGGCGATCAAGGCCTCGAATCTGACGCGGCTCCGGCGCATCGAAGGACAGATACGCGGGCTGCAGAAGATGGTGGAGGACGATCGCTACTGTCCCGACGTCATCACGCAGATCGCCGCGGTCCAGGAAGCGCTGCGGAGCGTGGCGCGGGCGCTGATGCGGAATCACCTGCAGCACTGCGCCCGCCGGACGCTGCGCGAGGGGACGCCGGCGGCCGTCGAGGCGATGTACGACGAACTGCTCGACGTGATCTACCGGCACCTGCGATGAGCACGAGGGAGACGCGGCCATGACGCAAGAGGCAGCAGGACAGGCGAGCGCGGGCGTCGCCACGATCGACCCGGTGTGCGGGATGACGGTGACGCCGCCGACGAAGGCGGGGAGCGCGGGGTTCGAGGGGCGGACGTACTGGTTCTGCGGGACGGGGTGCCGGGAGAAATTCGTCGCGGACCCGGCACGGTACGTCTCGCCCTCGCCGCCGGCGGGCGCGGGCGCGGCGCCCGGCGAGGCCGACGCCCTTTATACGTGTCCGATGCACCCCGAGGTGGTCCAGCGGGGCCCCGGGGCCTGCCCGAAATGCGGCATGGCGCTGGAGCCGCAGATGGTCGAGGCGGAAGAGCGGCCGAACCCGGAGCTGCTCGACATGCTGCGCCGCTTCAAGGTGGGCGTCCTGTTCGCGCTGCCGGTCGTTCTGCTCGAGATGGGCTCGATGCTGACCGGCGGGCGCGTGCACGAGCTGGTGGGCCCGTCGGCGGCGAACTGGATCGGCCTGGTGTTCGCGACGCCGGTGGTGCTCTGGGCCGGCTGGCCGTTCTTCGAGCGGGCATGGGCCTCGATCCGGCACGTCAGCCCGAACATGTTCACGCTGATCGGGCTCGGCGTCGGGGCGTCGTACGTCTACAGCGGCGCCGCCACGATCGCGCCCGGCATCTTGCCGGCCGGGTTCCGCCGCGATGGCGCCGTGCCGACCTACTTCGACTCGGCGGTCGTCATCACCGTGCTCGTGCTGCTCGGCCAGGTGCTCGAGCTCCGCGCCAGGGCCCGGACGACCGCGGCCATCCGGCAGCTGCTCGGCCTCGCGCCGAAGACGGCCCGCCTCATCCGGGACGGCCGCGAGGAGGACATTCCGCTCCAGGCGGTGCAGGTCGGCGACACGCTGCGCGTACGGCCGGGCGAGAAGGTGCCGGTCGACGGCACGGTGATCGACGGCGGCAGCGCGGTCGACGAATCGATGGTGACCGGCGAGCCGATGCCGGTGGAGAAGGGACCGGGCGCGCGCGTGATCGGCGCCACGATCAACGGCACCGGCAGCCTGACGATGAGGGCCGAGCACGTGGGCCGGGAGACGCTGCTCGCGCAGATCGTGCAGATGGTCAGCGAGGCCCAGCGGACCCGCGCCCCGATCCAGCGGCTGGCCGACCGGCTGGCGGGGTACTTCGTGCCGGCGGTCGTGACGGTCGCGGTCCTGACGTTCGTCGCGTGGGGCCTGTGGGGACCGCCGCCGCGGCTCGCGGCCGCGCTGGTCAACGCGGTGGCCGTGCTCATCATCGCGTGCCCGTGCGCGCTCGGGCTCGCCACGCCGATGGCGATCATGGTCGGCACCGGCCAGGGGGCGAGGGCCGGCGTGCTCATCCGCAACGCCGAGGCGCTCGAGCGCCTGGCGTCGGTCGACACGCTGATCGTCGACAAGACGGGGACGCTCACCGAGGGAAAGCCGCAGCTGGCGCAGGTCGAGACGGTGGACGGCTTCCAGGAAGACGAGGTGCTCCGGCTGGCGGCCGCGCTCGAGCGGGCGAGCGAGCATCCGCTGGCGGCAGCGATCGTCGGCGGCGCCGAGGCGCGTCGCCTGCGCCTGCCGGCGGTGAGCGCGTTCGAGTCGCTGACCGGCCAGGGGGTGCGCGGCCTCGTCGATCGGCATCCGGTGGTGCTCGGCACGGCCGACCTGCTGCGCGAGGCCGGCCTCGACGCCGGCCCGCTGGCGGCGCGCGCCGAGGAATGGCGGCGCGACGCCCGCACGGTCATGTTCGTGGCGGTCGACGGCCGGCTGGCCGGCCTGCTGTCGGTCGTCGATCCGATCAAGGCCTCGGCGGCCGACGCGATCGCGCGGCTGCATCAGGAGGGGCTCCGGATCGTCATGGTGACGGGCGACAGTCAGGCGACGGCGGACGCCGTGGCGCGCCAGCTCGGCCTGGACGAGGTGCGGGCGGGCGTCCTGCCGGGCGGCAAGCGTGACGTCGTCCTCGAGCTGCAGCGGCAGGGGCGGGTTGTGGCGATGGCGGGCGACGGGATCAACGATGCGCCCGCCCTGGCGGCGGCGAGCGTCGGCATCGCGATGGGGACCGGCACGGACATCGCGATGGAGAGCGCCGGCATCACGCTCGTGAAGGGCGACCTGCGCGGCATCGTCCGGGCGCGGCGCCTGAGCCGCGGGACGCTGCGGAACATCCGGCAGAACCTGTTCCTGGCGTTCGCCTACAACATGGTCGGCGTGCCGGTAGCCGCCGGCATCCTGTACCCGTTCGTCGGCCTGCTGATCAGTCCCGTCTGGGCGAGCGTCGCGATGACGGCGAGCTCGCTGTCGGTGATCAGCAACGCGCTGCGGCTGCGGCGGCTGCGGCTGGAGTAGGGCTTCAGCGGGCCAGCTGCAGGCGGGCGTCGGCGGCGAGCGACGGCGCGCCGGCCGCCGCGGCGAAGAACGGATTGATGTCCAGTTCCTGGATCTCCGGGAAGTCGGCCAGGAGCTGGTTGAGCCGCAGCAGCGTCTCCTTGATCGCGGCCAGGTTCACCGGCTGCAGGCCGCGGGCGCCGGTCAGCAGCGGATAGCCCTTGATCGCCGCGATCATGTCGTCGGCATCCACGTCCGAGATCGGATGGACGCGGAACACCACGTCCTTCAGCACCTCGACGAAGACGCCGCCCAGCCCGAACATCATGAGGGGACCGAACTGCGGGTCGGCGGCCGAGCCGAAAATCACCTCGGTCACGCCGGCCGTCATCCGCTGCACCACGAGCGTCGCGGCGGCGTCCTGCCCGCGGGCGCGGGCCAGCAGCTCGCCGGCCGCCCGTGCCACCGCCTCGCGATCGCCGAGGTTCAGCCGCACGCCGCCGACATCCGACTTGTGGACGAGCACGGCCGAGCTGATCTTGAGCGCGACCGGATACCCCAGCTCGCCGGCCGCCGCCGCGGCCGCGTCCGGGGTGGCGGCCTCGCGCCACGGCGCCATCGCGATGCCGGCCGCCTCGATGACCCGGCTGGCTTCGGCCAGGGTCAGCTGCAGCCGTCCCTGCTGCCGGGCCTCCGCGAACGTCCGCCGCACGGCGTCGCGATCGACGTCCGTGAAGACCGGCACGGTGCCGGCCGGACGCTCGCGCCACAGCCGGTACCGCACGAGCGCGTGGAGCGCCATCGCGGCATCTTCCGGGAACGTGTAGACCGGCAGCCCGGCGGTCTTCAGCCGCTCGATCCCTTCGCGCGACGCCAGCTTGCCCATGAAGCAGACGGCCGCGGGTTTGTCCTGCCCGGCCAGGCCCTGCGCGATGCCTTCAGCGACCTTCAGCCCGTCGATCATCTCGAGCGACGTGAAGATCGCGATGATCGCATCGACGTGCGGGTCGGCGGCGACGGCGCGCAGGCAGATCTCGTACTTCTCGCCGGTCGCCGTGGCGATCATGTCGACCGGATTGACGACGCTCGCCTCCGGGGCCAGCACGCGGCGCATCGCCTGCTGCGTGGCCGGATCGAGGGCTGGAATCTCCAGGCCGAGCTGCACGCAGGCGTCGGTCGCGAGGATGGCGGGGCCGCCCGAGTTCGTGACGATGGCGATGCGCTTGCCGCGCGGCACGGGCTGGGTCGAGAAGGCGGCGGCGCAGACGAACAGCTCGTGGATGGAGGCGGCGCGGATGACGCCGCACTGCGCGAGCAGCGAGTCGACCGCCGTGTCGGCGCCGGCCAGCGACCCGGTGTGTGACGCGGCCGCGCGGGCGCCGGCCGCCGTGCGGCCCGATTTGACGACGAGCACCGGCTTGGTCTGCGTCACGCGCCGGGCGAGCGTCACGAAGCGGCGGGGGTTGCCGAAGCTCTCCAGGTACATCAGGATCGCGCGCGTCCGCGGATCGCGCTCCCAGTACTCCAGCAGGTCGTTGCCCGACACGTCGGCCTTGTTGCCGAGCGACACGAACATCGACAGCCCCAGGCCCATGTCGCGCATCGCCGCAAGCACGGCCTCGCCGAGCGCGCCGGACTGCGACGAGAACGCGATGTTGCCCTCGAGCGGCTCGGTGGCCGCGAACGAGGCCTGCAGCCGCACGGCCGGATCCGTGTTGATGATCCCCATGCAGTTGGGGCCGATCATCCGCATGCCGTGCGCCCGCGCGATGTCGCGGATGGCCCGTTCGTCGGCCGCGCCCGCCTCGCCGACCTCCTTGAAGCCGGCCGTGACGATCACCAGGCCGCCGATCCCCTTGCGCCCGCACGCCTCGACGACCCCCCGCACGAGCGGCTTGGGGACTGACACCACCGCCAGGTCCACGGCGTCCGGAATGGCCTCGACGTCCGCGTAACACTTGAGGCTGTGGACGACCGTCGCGCGTGGATTGACCGGAAAGACCTCGCCCTGAAACTCGTAGGTCAGCAGGTTGTGCAGGATGTCCCAGCCGATCGTGTGACGCTCGCGGGACGCGCCGATGACGGCGACGGATCGCGGGCGGAACAGCCGGTCCAGCGTGGAGACCGCGGCATCCGGCGGGGCCTCGGCCGCAGGCGTCTGGGGTTCGGACATCGAGTGAGGAAGAGGGATCCGGGGACGGGCACGCCCGTCCCCGGCGGCCGGTTCAGTTCAGGCTGCAGGCGCCCGGACCGCGCGGGTCGCCGCAGGCGCCACACGGGGCGACGGCGGCCGACCCGCCGGACGGTCCGGCGGCGCCGACGGCGAAGACGGACAGCAGCTTTTCCAGGCGCGCGCTGTGGCACGAGGGACAGGCCGGCGCCTGGCCGTTGCGGACGAGCTCCTCGAACCGGTGCCCGCATTCCCGGCATTCGTATTCGAACAGCGGCATCGTTCACTCCCTGGCGGCGCGCCTCACCGGGCGCCGGCCGCCTGTGATCCATTGTCGCACAACCGCGGAGGCGGCGGACGGCCCGGCGGCGCCGCCGGCGCCGTCGTGGGCAGGGGACTTTCGCGATAAGATCGCGGGCGGGTCCGATGGACCGGGGGGAGCGCCGCCCGGCGCGCTCCGGTGTCCGGCGGGAAAGGTGGCGGAACGCGGTATGTCGATTCTGGCTGCGGTCATGACGGCGCCTCGGGTACCCGTGGAACTGCGGGAATATCCTGAACCCGATCTCGCGCCCGGCAGCGCGCTGCTGCGGACGATCTACTCCGAGGTGTGCGGGACGGACGTGCACCTGTGGCACGGACGGCTGCAGGGCGTCCCGTATCCGATTATTCCGGGCCACGTGTCGGTCGGGAGGCTCGCGAAGATCCGCGGGGGGCTCCGCGGGCTCGAAGGGGAGACGCTGCGCGAGGGCGACCGGGTCGTCTTCTTCGACGTGCACCGGACGTGCGGCCGATGCCGGGCGTGCACGGTGGATCGCACGCCGACGCGCTGCACGTCCCGCCGGGTGTACGGCATCACGGATCCGGCCGGCGAGGGGCTGTTCGGGGGCTGGGCCGAGGCGATCTACCTGGAGCCGGGCGTGTCGCTGACCCGGCTGCCCGACGCGGTGCCGGCCGGCGACTACATCGGCGGCGGCTGCGGCCTGGTGACCGCCGTGCACGCCGTCGAGCGGACGGACATGCAGCTGGGCGACAGCGTGCTCGTGCAGGGGACCGGCGCCGTCGGCCTGAGTGCGATTGCGCTGGCGCGGCTGGCGGGGGCCGGGACGATCATCGCGATCGGCGCGCCGGCGGATCGGCTGCAGCTGGCGCGCGACATGGGTGCGGACGTGGTGCTGGGGCTGACGGAGACGGATCTCGACGAGCGGCTGGCGGCGGTGCGGGCGGCGACCGGCGGCGTGGGGGTCGACGTGGCGATCGAGGCGGCCGGCTCGGCGCGGGCCTTCGAAGAGGCGCTCGACCTGGTGCGCGACGGCGGCACGTACGTGATTGCCGGCCACTACACGAACGCCGGCCCGAGCACGGTGAACGTGCACGAGCAGATCAACCGCAAGCACCTGGTGATCAAGGGCTGCTGGGGCAGCGAGGTGCGGCACTTCCTGAAGGCGGTCCGGCTGCTCGAGCGGCACGCGGCGCGGGTGCCGTGGCGCCGCGTCGGTGCGCGGAGCTACACGCTGCGGGACGTGAACGACGCCCTGGTCGACGCCGAAGCGATGCGCCTGCCGAAGGCGCTGGTGGCGCCCAACGGCCTGCCGGAGGCATGATCGCGCGTCGGGCCGGCGGCGGCCCGGTCGTGAATCCCCCGCTCCGGCCCCCCCTCAGCTATACTGGGAGGATGTCTCTACCCGCTGAAGCCCGGCCGGGCGTGGCCAACCCGCTCCGGCGCAACGTCGCCATCATCGCCCACGTCGACCACGGCAAGACGACGCTCGTGGACGCCCTGCTGCGGCAGAGCGGGACGTTCCGCGCCAACGAGCGGGTGATCGACCGCGTGCTCGACAACACCGATCTGGAGCGTGAGCGGGGCATCACGATCCTGGCGAAGAACACGGCCGTCCACTACCGGGATCTGCTGATCAACATCGTCGATACGCCCGGCCACGCCGATTTCGGCGGGGAGGTCGAGCGGACGCTGACGATGGTCGACGGCGTGATGCTGCTGGTCGACGCGTCGGAGGGGCCGCTGCCGCAGACGCGGTTCGTCCTGCGGAAGGCGCTCGAACGCCACCTGCCGCCGATCGTCGTGATCAACAAGATCGACCGCAGCGACGCCCGGCCGCAGGAAGTGCTGAACGAGATCTACGACCTGTTCATCGACCTCGACGCCACGGAGGAGCAGCTCGACTTCCCCGTCCTGTACACGAACGCGAAGCAGGGGACGGCCACCGGGGATCCCGCGGTGCCCGGGACCGACCTGCAGCCGCTGTTCGAGGCGATCGCGGCACACGTGCCGCCGCCGTGCGGGTCGGCGGACGCGCCGCTGCAGATGCTGGTGGCGAACCTCGATTCGAGCGACTATCTGGGCCGGATCGCCATCGGGCGCGTGTTCAACGGGCGGGTCCGGATCGGCGAGCAGGTCGCGGTGTGCAAGCTGGACGGCCGGGTCGAAGAGACGCGGGTGACGAAGCTGTTCGCGTTCGACGGCCTGAAGCGGATCGAAATCGAGGCGGCGGCGGCGGGCGACATCATCTGTCTCGCGGGCATCGCCGACATCACGATCGGCGAATCGGTGACCGACGTCGTGGCGCGGCAGCCGATTCCCCCGACCGCCATCGACGAGCCGACGGTCTCGATGATCTTCGGCGTGAACACGTCGCCGGTGGCCGGCCGCGAGGGGACCTACGTCACGTCGCGGAACCTGCGGGACCGGCTGGACCGGGAACTGCTGGGCAACGTCTCGATCCGGACCGAGAACACCGACTCGCCGGAGCAGGTGAAGGTCATCGGGCGCGGCGAGCTGCAGCTGGCCATCCTGATCGAGATGATGCGCCGCGAAAGGTACGAGCTGCAGGTCTCGCGGCCGGAAATCGTGACGAAGACGATCGACGGCGTGCTGGCCGAGCCGGTCGAGGATCTGGTGATCGACGTGCCCGAGGAGTACCAGGGCGTCGTGATTGCCGAGGCCGGGGAGCGGCGCGGCGCGCTCGCCAAGATGGTCAACCACGGCAGCGGCCGGGTGCGGCTGGAATTCCGGATTCCGGCGCGCGGGCTGATCGGCTTCCGCTCGAAGTTCCTGACCGACACGAAGGGGACCGGCATCCTCAACCATCTCTTCAGCGGGTGGGAGCCGTGGCACGGCGCGATCGCCTCGCGCCCGACCGGCGTGCTGGTGGCCGACCGCTCCGGGCCGGCGACCGCCTACGCGATTGCGAACCTGCAGGACCGGGGCGAGATCTTCATCGAGCCGGGCACGGCCGTCTACGAGGGGATGATCGTCGGCGAGAATTCCCGCGTGAACGACATGGACGTGAACGTCACCAAGGAAAAGAAGCAGACGAACATGCGCGCGTCGACGGCCGACGAGGCGATCCGGCTGATTCCGCCCCGGAAGCTCAGCCTGGAGCAGGCGATCGAATTCATCAACGACGATGAACTGGTCGAGGTGACGCCTGCCAGCATCCGCCTCCGGAAGAAGATCCTGGCCGCCAACGTGCGGCCGAGGAAAAGCGATTAGAATACCGTCCCGAAGCCCCATCCTCGTGGCCGGGCGCCGCCCGGCGGCCCGCACGGCGGGCCCGCGAACGGAGCGGCGCGAGCCGCGCGAGGCGAGCGAGTGAAGTGAGCCGGGGTCCGGGGCGGAGCCCCGTCCAAGATATGCTCAGGCGTCAGAAGACCGGGTCGGTGGTCTGTCCCTCCTGCGGGCTGCTGGTCGGCGTGCGCGACAATCGCTGCTACAACTGCGGCCGGCCGAACCCCGGCATGTGGGGCTTCGCGCCGCTGTTCCGCCAGTTCGGCGCCAGGCTGGGCTTCGTGCAGCTCGTCATCGGGGGCTGCGTCCTTCTCTACATTCTCAGCCTGGTCGCCACGCTCGGCATGGGCGAGCAGATCGGCATGAGCGGCATCTTCGGCATCCTGGCGCCGAGCTCGCGCAGTCTGATCCTGCTCGGGGCCGCAGGCTCCTTTCCCGTGTTCCGCCTCGGCAACTGGTTGAGCGTGCTGAGCGCGAGCTGGCTGCACGGCAGCCTGCTGCACATCGGGTTCAACATGTTCTGGGTGTGGGAGATCGGGCCGTCCGTGGACGAGATCTACGGCACGGCGCGCACCATCATCATCTATACGGTCGCCGGGGTGTTCGGATTCGCGCTCAGCTCCGCGGCCGGGCTGTACATGGCCGGCCCGGGCATCCCGTTCTTTCTCCGCGGCGCGCAGATCACGATCGGTGCCTCGGCGGCGATCTTCGGCTTGCTTGGCGCGCTGGTCTGCTACGGCCGCCACGGCGGCGGCAGCGCGGTCCAGCGCGAGGCGTTCCGGTGGGCCGTCATTCTCTTCGTCTTCGGCCTGATCATGCCCGGGGTAGACAACTACGCGCACCTGGGTGGCTTCGTCGGCGGTTATCTTGCATCGATGGTGCTCGCCCCTTCGAAGCGGGAAGGGGTCGATCATGTAATCGTCGCCGTTGGCTGCCTGGCGGTGACCTTGCTCGCCGTGGCGGCCTCTGTCGTTCACATCCTGTCTCTGGTCTGATGGCCGCCACTTCCGGCTCGATCACCGTCATCATCAACCCGATGGCCGGCTCGCTCGTGACGGACGACGAGATCCGCCGCCGCAGCGGACTCGCCGCCGAGGTCATCGCCGCGCACGGGGAGCGGGCCGACGTGTACGTCACGTCCGGCCAGGGCGAGGGGCTCGAGCGGGCGCGTGACGCCGTGGCCGCCGGCTCCCGGCTCGTGATCGCCTGGGGCGGGGACGGGACGGTGAACGAGGTGGCCGCCGCCGTCGCCTTCGGGCCGGCGGCCCTCGCCATCGTGCCGGCCGGATCGGGCAACGGCCTGGCGCGCGACCTGCGGATCGATCCGGATCCCGCGCGGGCGCTGGCCGCCGCGCTCGAGGCGCCCGAGCGCACCATCGATGCCGGCGAGCTGGGCGGGCGGCTGTTCGTCAACGTGGCGGGCGTCGGCTTCGATGCCCATGTCGCGCGGCGCTTCAACGCGCGCGGGCCGAACGCCAGGCGCGGCCTCGCCACCTATGCCGGGCTCGTGCTGCGCGAGTCCTTCGCCTACGCCCCGGCGACCTACGCGCTGACGGCCGACGGGGCATCGCTCGGCAGACACCGGGCGTTCTTCGTCACGCTGGCCAATTCGTCGCAGTTCGGCAACGGCGTCCGCGTGGCCCCTGCGGCGCGCATCGACGACGGCCGGCTGGACCTGGTCGTGTTCGCGCCGCCCTCGCGGATGGCCGGGCTGTGGCGCGCGTGCGGCATGCTGGCGGGCGGACTGACCGCCGGCGCGGACGTGAGGATGATCCCCGTCCGCGAGGTCGCCATCGAAGGGGCGACGCCGCTGTGGTTTCACGTCGACGGCGAGTCGGTCCTCGGCGGCCACTGTCTCGTCGGGCGCGTCCACCCGCGAGCCGTGCGCATCCGGAGCGCGGATCGCGGCTGAGTTGGATCGAGCCGCTGGGCGCCAGGCCGCGTGACGGCACTGGCCTGCTTCTTGCTCGCTCTCCCCCGACAACCTGCCCAGAGTCGGCGCCTGCGTCACATCCGCCGACGTCGTGCGAACGCTGCTGTCCGCTTCGCGGACGGCCGGGAATTTTTCCGGAGGATCACTCATGCTGCGACGAAGCTTCCACCCGCCATTGCGATGGCTGCGGGCGGCCGCGGTCCCGCTGGTCGCGTTCGGCATCCTGCTGGCGAGCGGACGGACGCCCACGGCCCAGCCGGCGAGCGTCAGCCCGTTCAAGCCCGACCTGTACCAGGCTCTGCACTGGCGGAACATCGGGCCGTTCCGCGGGGGGCGCGCCTCGGCCGTGGCCGGCGTCCCGTCGAATCCGCGCGTCTACTACATGGGCAGCGCGGGCGGCGGCGTCTGGAAGACGGTGGATGCCGGCATCACCTGGAAGAACGTCTCGGACGGCTTCTTCCACACGGGATCGGTCGGCGCCATCGCGGTCGCGGCCTCCGATCCGAACGTCGTGTACGTCGGGATGGGGGAGCCGGCGGTCCGCGGCGTGGCGACGTCGGACGGCGACGGCGTCTACAAGTCGACCGATGCGGGGGCGACGTGGACGCACATCGGGCTCGACAAGACGATGCGCATCTCGTCGATCGTGGTGAGTCCGACGAACCCCGACGTCGTGTACGTGGGGGCGCAGGGCAACCCCTGGATGTCGACGCCCGAGCGGGGCGTCTACCGGAGCCTGAACGGCGGGAAGACGTGGACGCTGGTCCATCACGTCAGCGACACGGCCGGCGTGTCGCAGCTCAGCATGGACCCGTCGAACCCGCGCATCATCTATGCGGCCTACTGGGATCACCAGCGGCTGCCGTGGGAGATCCGGAGCGGCGGTCCGGGCAGCGGCATCTACAAGACGACCGACGGCGGCGACACGTGGACGAAGCTGACCGACGGTCTGCCGACCGGCATCATGGGGAAGATCGGGATTGCCGTGTCGCCGGCCGATCCGCAGCGGGTGTGGGCGAACATCGAGGCGGACAAGGGGGGCGTGTACCGATCGGACAACGGCGGGAGGACCTGGACGCGGACGAGCGGCAACCGGGTCACGCGGGCGCGCGCCTGGTACTACACGCAGGTGACGGCCGATCCGCAGAACCCGAACACGGTCTACGTGATCAACGCCCCGCTGCTGCGGTCGATCGACGGCGGACGCACGTTCCAGCGCGTCGACCAGGCGCACGGCGACAATCACGCGCTGTGGATCAATCCGCACAACGACCTCAACATGATCAACGCCAACGACGGCGGCGCCGCGATCACCTTCGACGGCGGCCGGAGCTGGTCGACCGAGAACAACCAACCGACGGGGCAGTTCTACCGGGTCAACGCGGACGACCGGTTTCCGTACTACCTGTACGGCGGCCAGCAGGACAATACCACCGTCGGGATCGCGAGCCGCAGCTTCGGCGACGGCATCAGCCGGCCGGACTGGTTCACGTTCGGCGGCTGCGAGAGCGCGTCGGTGGCGTTCAACCCGAAGAGTCCGCGCGACCTGTACGCGACCTGCTACCAGGGGATGGTGGACGTCTTCGATCGCGACACGAAGCTCGATCGCGTCATCATGCCGTACCCCGCGCAGGGGCTCGGCGCCCGTTCGAACGAGCAGAAGTACCGGTTCAACTGGAACACCCCGGTGGTCGAATCGCCGGTCAACCCGAACATCGTCTATCTGGGCGGCAACGTCGTGTTCCGGACCGAGAACGGCGGTCAGACCTGGACGGTCATCAGCCCGGACCTGACCCGCAACGACAAGAAGACGCAGGGGCCGGGCGGCGGCCCAATCACCAACGAGGGGGCGGGCGGCGAGGTCTACAACACGATCCTGTACATCGCGCCGTCGCCCCGCAACGTCGACACGCTGTGGGTCGGCAGTGACGATGGCCTGGTGCACCTGACGCGCGACGGCGGCAAGACGTGGCAGAACGTCACGCCGCCCGGGATCGAGAAGACGCAGATCAAGGCGATCGACGTCTCGCCCGAGACGCCGGGTACGGCCTACATTGCGGCGACCGGCTTCAAATGGGGCGACGATGCCCCCCACGTCTTCAGGACGACCGACTACGGCAAGACGTGGACGTCGATTGTGAACGGGCTCGCGCCGCACGACATCGTGCGCGTCGTGCGGGAGGATCCGGTGCGGAAGGGCCTGCTGTACGCCGGCACCAACACCGGCGTCGACGTGTCGTTCGACGACGGCGCGCACTGGCAGAGCCTCCAGCTGAACTTCCCGGTCGTCCCGGTGACCGACCTGATGGTGCACGGCGACGACCTGCTGGCGTCGACCCAGGGCCGGGCGTTCTGGATTCTGGACGACCTCAGCCCGCTCCGTCAGCTCACCGCTGCGGTGGCGGGCGCGGGGGTCTCCCTGTTCAAGCCGGCGCCGGCGCTGCGCGTGCTCGACGGCCGGCCGGGCGGACACGGCACGGGGACGAATCCGCCGATCGGCGCCATCATCGACTACGAGCTGCCGCAGGCGCCGAAGGCCGGTTCGCCGGTCACGCTGGAGATCCTGCAGGACGGCAAGGTCGTCCGGTCGTTCTCGAGCGAGGCGGCAGCGGAGCCCCGCGGGCACGGGTTCGAGCCGACCGGGGGGGCGCCGAAGCCCGAGGTGCTGCCGGCCAAAGCCGGCATGAACCGGTTCGTCTGGGATCTGCGCGGCGACAGTCTGCGCGGCGTGCCGGGCATCATGCCGGGCGACGGGCTCGAGGGGTACGCGCTGGCGCCCGGCGCCTACGAGGTCCGGCTGGCGGCCGAAGGCAGGACGCTCACGCAGCCGCTCATCGTGCGGCCCGATCCGCGGACGACGCTGACGGCGGCCGATTTCGCCGGCCAGCAGGCGCTGCTCGCCCGGCTGGCGGCGCGCATCGACGAGATCGCGGCGGCCGCGGCCTCGATGCGGGACGTCCGGACGCAGGTCGCCGGCATCCTGACCCGGACGAGCCAGTCGGCGCACGCGACGGCGATTGCCGACGCGGGAAAGAAGCTCGAGGCGCAGATCGACCAGTGGGTCGACGGCATCGTGCAGCCGCAGCGGAAGACGTTCCAGGACGTCATCAATTTCCCGCCGGAGCTGATGGACCAGTACACGTTCCTCTTCCGCTCGGTGGACGCCAACGATCCGCCGGTCACGGCGGCGCTGACCGGGCGCGCCAGCGACCTCGACGCGACCTGGACGCAGCGGAAGGCGACGCTGACCTCGCTGCAGCAGCAGGTGCAGCAGTTCAACGACCTGCTGAAGCGGAGCGGGGTGGAGCCGGTGATGGAGGCGGGGAGAGGTGAGAAGTGAGAATGGGGAAGTGAAGAATTGAAGAATTGAGAGGGTGTCGGTGCTTCCTGCGCCGGCGCCCTCTCTCCTGCCGCAAGCGCTGTTCCCGGGCGCGGAGCCCCGAGTTCGCAAGCCCGAGCCCGTCTCTCCCAATCCCGAATCCGTACCCAGAATCCCCTCGTTCTTCGTTCCTATTGCTTCCCCATACAACCATGTGCTACCGTCCTATTGCGATCCAATAGGAGTGAGCCGTGGGCGACAAGACCGATGTGTGGCAGGGAACGCTGGCGCTGATGGTGCTGCGGACGCTCGAGACGCTGGGGCCGCTGCACGGCTACGGGCTGGCCCGGCGGATCGAACAGACCAGCGGCCAGCAGCTCGTCGTCAACTACGGCACGCTGTATCCGGCGCTGTTGAAGCTGGAGCAGGAAGGGTACGTCACGTCTGAATGGGGCGTGTCGGACAACAACCGGCGGGCGAAGTTCTACCGGCTGACCTCGGCGGGGCGGCGTCAGCTCCGGAAGCAGACGGAAGAATGGGCGCAGATGACGGCGATTCTGGAGCGGTTCCTGACGGGAGAATCGTCGTAGGCGATAGGCGGGCGGTAGGGGCCCAAGAAGACCGCAGCGCCTGCGGCCCGCGCGATGCGCCGGAGGGGAGCGAGGCGCAGCCGAGCCGCCTCGCGCGCGCGGATGGGGGCAGGGGCCCCATCCGCTGTGAAGAACGTAGAAGGACTGCGGAACTCTGGCCCGTAGTCCGAAGAGACTGGAATCGGAGATCCACATGCGTCGTGTGCGGGCATGGGTGCTGCGTCTTGTCGGCTCGGTGACCGGTTCGCGCCGGGACGATGATCTCGCCGACGAGCTCGCGAGCCACCTGCAGCTGCACATCGACGACAACCTGCGCGGGGGGATGACGCCGGACGAGGCGCGGCGCGCCGCGGTGCTGAAACTGGGCGGCGTCGACGTGACGAAGGAAGCGTATCGCGATCGCCGCGGGCTGCCGTGGCTCGACGGGATCGTGCAGGACGTGCGCTTCAGCCTCGGCTCCCTGCGACGCAGCCCAGGCTTCACCGCCGTAGCCGTCGCGATGCTCGCGCTCGGGATCGGCGTCAACGCGGCAGTCTTCACCGTGGCGAACGCCCTCCTCTTCAAGGGATTCGGACTGGTCAACGGGAACAACCGCATCCTCTACATCGGCACTCAGAAGAACGGACAAGGAGGCGGTTGTTGTGTCTCGTATCCGGATTTCGAAGACTGGCGGGCGCAGGCGACATCGTTCGACGCGATGGGCGCCGTCGCCGACTGGAAGTTCACGCTCCGAGACAGGAACGGGTTCGGGGAGGCGTACGACGCCACCAGGATCACGGCCAACGGCTTCAGCCTGCTGGGCGTGAAGCCGGTGCTCGGACGGGACTTCACGGCGGCCGATGATCAGCCAGGCGCCCCTCCGGTCGCGATCCTCAGCTACGCGTTCTGGGAGCGCCGGTACGGAAAGGATCCGGCCATCGTCGGTCGGACGATCAGGATCGATGACACGCCGACGACGGTGATCGGCGTCATGCCCCAGGGGTTCTTTTTCCCGCAGGACCAGGATCTCTGGGTACCGCTCGTGTCGAGCGCGGCCTTCACGCCAACCGGGACCGCCGAGCTCCAGAAGCGCGAAGCCCGCAACCTCTGGTTCGCCTTCGGCCGTCTGGCCGATGGCGCCACCTTCGACGGGGCGCGCGCAGAGCTCACCACGATCGGGCACCGGCTGGCGACTGCCCATCCACGGACGAATGAGGGCTGGGTCCCGAGCCCGCTGACATTCAGCGAGTTCTTCGTCAGGCGCGATGCGACTGCGATCTATGGCGCGATGTGGGCTGCCGTGGGCTTCGTGCTCCTCATCGCCTGCGTCAATCTCGCCAATCTCCTGCTGGCCCGATCACTCAGTCGATCGCGCGAGATCTCGGTCCGCATGGCATTGGGAGCCGGGCGGTGGCGGATCGTGCGGCAGCTACTCGTCGAGAGCGTCCTGCTGTCGGCCGCGGGCGGGTGTCTCGGCTGGTGGCTGGCCCGCTGGGGCGTGCACGCCTATGCCCTGGCGGCCAATCCGCCGACCTCGTCGTGGTCGGATCACCTGTTCGACTACGCGATGGATACCCGCGTCCTGGCGTACCTCACGGCGATCTCGCTGGGCACCGGGGTGTTGTTCGGGCTGACGCCGGCGCTCCGGCTCTCGAAGCTCGACCTCAACGCCACGTTGAAGGATGGGGGCCGCAGCGCCGGCGGCGGGAGGCGCGGGAAGCATCTGTCCGCGACGCTCGTGATTGCCGAAGTGGCGCTGGCCGTCGTGCTGCTCGCCGGTGCGGGGGTGATGATCCGAAGTTTCCTGCAGATCTACACGGCCGATCTCGGCGTGAACACGGACAACATCCTCACGATGCTTCTGAACCTGCCTGACGGCCGGTACTCCGATGCCGAGTCGAAGGTGGCCTTTTTCGATCGGCTCCGGAGGCATCTCGACGCGATTCCGGGCGTGGAGTCCGTGGCCGTGACCGATGCGCTTCCGACGTGGGGCTCTCCGAGACGGCCATACTACGAGCTGGCCGGAGCTCCGCCCGTCGATGCGCAACGCCGGCCGGCAGTGTCTGCGCTGGTCATCAGTGGCGACTACTTCCGCCTGCTCGGTGCCTCGCTCCTTTCCGGCCGTCCGTTCAACGGTTTCGATGGCCCCTCGACGATGCCGGTGGTGATTGTGAACCAGCGGTTCGCGAGCCAAGAGTGGCCAGGAGGGAATCCGCTCGGCAGGCGCCTTCGACTCTTTGACGGCACCACGCCCGGCTCGTGGTTGACGGTCGTCGGCGTCGCGCCGAATATCGCGCAGAACGATCCCGGTCGCAGCCGGCGCACGTTCGACCCGCTCGTGTACCTGCCGTACCGGCAGAGGCCGGCAGCCGGCGTGTGGGTGCTCATGCGCACCCGCGTGCCTCCCGGCAGTCTTGGATCCGAGGTTCGGCGCGAGATCCAGAGGCTGGATCCCGATCTGCCAATCTGGCTTGGTCCCTTCAGCTTGACCGACCGTCTGGCGGCGACCCGATACTGGAGGACCGGCACGAATACCGTCCTGTTCCTGATCTTTGGCGCGATCGCGCTGCTGCTGGCCTTCATCGGCTTGTATGCCGTGGTCGCGCATGCGGTGAGCGGACGCACACAGGAGATCGGCGTGCGGATGGCGATCGGCGCGACGGCCCGGGACGTCGTCGCGCTGGTGCTCCGACAGGGCCTGCTGCCCGTGGGCATCGGCCTGGGCATCGGCCTGGCGGCGTCGCTGGCCGTCAATCCGGTCCTGAAATCACAGCTCGTCAACGTTTCGCCAACCGACCCCGCCGTGCTTCTCGTGGCATCCGTCGTCCTGATTCTGGCGGCCCTGCTCGCTTGCCTGATCCCGGCGCGCCGTGCGGCGCGCGTCGATCCGGTTGTCGCCTTGAGACACGAATAGGGCTGGGGTGACGATCTGTCACGCGGAACGCAGGACGGCAGACGGCAGGCCGTAGATCAGCCCGGAGACCAGGAGTCCCGCGACGACGCCCGGCTCTCCTGGTCCGGCCGGATGTTCGACGGTAGCCGAAACCACGCGCGCGCCTCTATAATGGCGCGCCATGAGATCACTCAAAGCCGTCATCCTCGCCACGGCGCTGGCGCTGGCCGTTCCGGCCGCGCTGCACGCGCAGGTCGATGCCTCGCTCTTCACGCACTTCACCTGGCGATCGGTCGGTCCGGCCGGGGCCGGCGGGCGCATCGTCGACATCGCCGTGGCGGGGACGCCACAGCACATCTACGTCGCGGCCGCCACCGGCGGCCTCTGGAAGAGCGACGACAACGGCGTGACGTGGACGCCGATCCTCGATCACGAGCCGGTGGTCTCGCTCGGCGCCGTCGCGGCGGTCGACGCGAATCCGGACGTGATCTGGGCCGGGACCGGGGAGGCGAATCCGCGCAACAGCGTGCTCTGGGGCGACGGGGTCTACAAGACGACCAACGGCGGCCGGACGTGGACGGACATGGGGCTGAAGGACACCCAGCACATCAGCCGCATCGTCATCGACCCTCGCCATCCCGACACGGTGTACGTCGCGGCGCTGGGCCACATGTGGGGGCCGAACAAGGAGCGCGGCGTCTATAAGACGACGGATGGCGGCCTGACCTGGACGCGGAGCCTGTTCGTGGACGACCACACCGGGGCGATCGATCTGGTGATGGATCCGCACGACAGCCTGACGCTGTATGCGGCGATGTACCAGGTGCAGCGCGACGGCTTCGACGGCGGGGATCCGGCGCATGGCTGGGGGCCTGGCAGCGGCATCTATAAGACGACGGACGGCGGCCGCACGTGGAAGAAGCTGACGCACGGGCTCCCCTCGGGTGACCTGGGCCGCATCGGGCTCAGCGTGTCGCGGAGCGACCCGTCGGTCGTGTACGCGATCGTCCAGACGCCGACGACGGTGCCGCGGGAGACGGACACGGGGCCGGCGGGTCGGCAGACGCCCGGACCGAAGACGATGCAGGATGGCGGCATCTTCCGCTCCGACAATCGCGGCGAGACCTGGACCTGGGTGAATTCGCTCGATCAGCGCCCGTTCTACTTCAGCCAGATCCGGGTGGACCCGAACGATCCGAACCACGTGTGGGCGGTCGGCGGCAACCTGTCGGAGTCGTTCGACGGCGGCCGGACGTTCACGAGCCGGCGCGACAACATCCACGTGGACCATCACGCCTTCTGGATCGACCCGCACGATTCGCGGCACATGATCGACGGCGACGACGGCGGCATCTATCTCACGTACGACGGGGGGCGCACGTGGGATTTCGCCGACCAGATGGCGATCAGCCAGTTCTACGAGGTCGACGTCGACAATCAGGATCCGTATCACATCTACGGCGGCGTCCAGGACTACTGTTCCTGGGGCGGGCCGAGCGCGACGCGGGACCAGGTCGGCATCATGCAGTCGGACTGGCACAAGGTGATGACCGGCGACGGCTTCCAGGCGCATCCCGATCCGGTCGACCCGACGACGGTGTACGCCGAGTCGCAGTACGGCGGGCTGGTGCGGCACGACACCGTCAGCGGACGGAACACGTCGATCAAGCCGGAGCCGAAGAAGGGGGAGAAGCCTTACCGGTTCAACTGGGAGACGCCCTACATCGTCTCGAAGCACGATCACCGGACGCTGTACCTGGGCGGAAACTTCGTGTTCAAGTCGACCGACCGTGGGGACGCCTGGACGATCATCAGCCCGGAGCTGACCACCAACAAGGCCGGGACGATCAGCACGATCGACGAATCGCCGCTGAAGGCCGGGCTGCTCTACGTCGGCACCGACGACGGCCACGTGTGGGTGACGCGGGACGACGGGCAGCACTGGACCGACGTGACGGCGAACGTCCCCGGCCTGCCCGGCCGGCGGTGGGTGAGCCGCGTCGTCGCGTCGCGGTTCAACGAGGGGACGGCGTACGTGGCGTTCGACGGCCACTGGGAAAACGACTTCACGACCTACCTGTTCCGTACCACAGACTACGGAAAGACGTGGACGTCGATCGCGAGCGACCTGCCGGCGGACGGACCGGTGCGGGTGATCCGCGAGGGGCTCAAGAACCGCGACCTGCTGTTCGCCGGCACGCAGTTCGCGGCCTACGTGTCGATCGACGCCGGCCGGCACTGGGAGCGGCTGATGAGCGGCATGCCGACGGTGCCGGTGGCCGACCTGATCATCCAGCCGCAGCAGGAGGATCTGGTGGCGGCGACGCACGGCCGGAGCATCTACGTCCTCGACGACATCGAGCCGCTCGAGGAGTTGACGCCGCAGGTGCTCGCCAGCCCGGTGCACCTGTTCACCGTCCGGCCGGCCGTGGCGTTCGACTACCGCGCGTACACGGACGACCAGTTCCTCGCGAGCAAGTGGTGGCACGGCGAGAACCCGGCACCGGGGACGGCGATCAGCTACTACCTGAAGACGCCGGCCGCCGGCAAGGTGACGATCACGATTCTGGACCGGGTCGGCCAGGTCGTGCGCGAGCTGAAGGGGACGACCGACCGGGGGATCAATCGCGTGCAGTGGGATCTGCGCGGCGCGCCGCCGGTGCGGCACAACGGCGGCGGGGGCGAGGGCTTCTTCGGCGCGCTCGAGGGGCCGCTGGTCGATCCGGGGCAGTACACCGCCCGTCTGACCGTGGACGGCCGGCAGCTGACGACGCCGGTCGAGGTGAAGGCCGATCCGCTGGTCCGCATCACCGAGGCCGATCGGACGGCCCGGCGCGCGGTGGTCGACCGGCTGGTCGACGTGCAGAAGCAGGCTGACGCCGACGCGGCGAAGGCGGCGTCGGCCGACCGTCAGATGCAGGCGCTCAAGAAGGCGGTGACGGCGGCGCCGAACGTGCCGGCCGGCATCAGGCGCGGCGTCGACCGGCTGGCCGGCGAGGCGGCCGGGCTGAAGACGGACCTCGGCAAGACCAACAGCACCGTGCTGCGGCTCTATCGCGAGATCACCGGCTCGCCGTTCCTGCCGACGGTGACGCAGCGCCAGGAACTGGACGAGGCGGCGCAGGATCTGCGGACGCACGGCGGCCGGCTGGCGACGATGCTGTCGAAGACGATTCCGGCGCTGGAACGCCAGATGGACGAGGCGCACGTCCCGCGGGTGGTGGTGGGCAAAGGCTGACGGGCGGAAGACGCCCCGCTACTTTTTCAGATCCCCCCGGCGCATCTGCCGGTACAGGTCGAGCGAGGCCCGCAGGATGGCGAGCGCGTCCTGCGGGCCCATGAAGTCCTCCACGACGACCTGCTTGTGCTCGAGCAGTTTGTAGTCCTCGAAGAACCGCTTGACCTCGCGGAGCAGGTAGCCCGGGAGCGCCGTGTGGTCGGTGTATTCGCCGAACGCCGGATCGCGCACGCTGACGGCGATGACCTTGTCGTCCAGTCCCTTCTCGTCGCGCATGCGCATCATCCCGATGGCGCGCGCCTCGACGATCGTCAGCGGGTGGACCGGCTCCTGCCCCAGCACCAGCGCATCGAGCGGGTCCCCGTCGTCGCAGAAGGTGCGCGGGATGAAGCCATAGTTGGCCGGATAGTACACGGCGCTGTGCAGGACGCGGTCGAGCCGCAGGAAGCCGGTCTCCTTGTCCAGCTCGTACTTGTTCTTGCTGCCCATCGGGACCTCGATCACGACGGGAAAGACCTGCTCGATCAGATGATCGTCGACGTAGATGTCGTGCCAGGCGTGCATGTGATGAGGGCCTTTACATTATTCCGTTGGCGCGGGGCCCCACCCCCGCGCTCGCCGTCGCTGACGCTCCGGATCCTGACTCGCCAGGTCCGGTGCAGCGTGAGCAGGACTGTTCACAGCGCGTTGTTGGGCCGGACCGGCACCGACGCGGCCGCCGTGACCGGCTCCGGCGTGAAATCCTCGCCGGGATTGATGAACCGGTTGCGCTCGAAGCGGTACTGCTTGTCGTACAGCTCGCGGTACCGGCCGCCGCGGGCGAGCAGGTCCTCGTGGGTCCCGCGCTCGACGATGGCGCCGGCCTCGAGCACCAGAATCTGATCGGCGCTCTGAATCGTCGAGAGCCGGTGCGCGATGACGAACGTGGTCCGCCCCTGCCGGAGGGCGCGCAGGCCGTCCTGGATGAGCGCTTCGCTCTCGCTGTCGAGATTCGAGGTCGCTTCGTCCAGGATCAGGATGCGCGGGTTGGCCAGGATCGCGCGGGCGATGGCGACCCGCTGGCGCTCGCCGCCCGACAGCTTGATGCCGCGCTCGCCGACGATCGTGTCGTAGCCCTCCTTGAACTTCTCGACGAAGACGTCGCAGTGGGCGATGCGGCTCACTGCGCGGATCTCGTCGGGCGTCGCGTGCGGGCGCGCGTACGCGATGTTCTCCGCAATCGTGCCGTCGAACAGGAAGTTCTCCTGCAGCACCACGCCGAGATGGCCGCGGTAGTCGTGCAGCCGGACGGTGCCGAGATCGCGGCCGTCGATGAGAATCCGGCCGGCCTGCGGCCGGTTGAACGTCATCACGAGGCTGATGAGCGTGCTCTTGCCGGCGCCGCTCGACCCGACCAGCGCCGTCGTCGAGCCGGCGGGGGCGTGGAACGACACCTGCCGGAGGACCGGCACGTCCGGCTTGTAGGCGAAGCTGACATCCTCGAAGACCAGGTCGCCGCGCACATCGGGCAGCGGCTCGCGGTGCCGATCCTCCTCGTCTTCGGTCGCCATCTGGCGGATCTCGCGGATGCGGTCGAGGCCGGCGAACGCTTCGCTGATCTGCGTGCTGATCGAGGCGATCTGCACCACCGGCGCCGCCATCAGGCCGGTGAAGAACAGGTACATGATGAAGTCGCCGAGCGTCATCGTGCCGGCCTGGATCGCGTGGCCGCCGACGAGAATCATGACGACGCCGATCGCCCCGAGCACCAGCGTGGAGAAGGCCGTGATGGTCGAGACGCCCGTCAGCGACTGCGCGACGTTGCGGAACAGCCGGTGCACGCCCCGGGCGAACACGATCTCCTCGCGCTTCTCCGCCGTGTAGGACTTCACCACCCGGATGCCGCTCAGCGCTTCGGCGAGCCGGCCGGTGACGTCCGCGTTGATCTCCCGCCGCTCGCGGAACAGCGGCCGCAGCCGCTTGAACGCCATCGCCATGCCGCCGCCGAACGTCAGCAGGATCACGAGCGTGATGGTCGTCAGCTGCCAGTTGAGGTAGAAGAGCACCGCGAGCGCCATCAGGGCCGTCATGATGCCGCCGCACAGCTGCACCAGCCCGGTGCCCACCAGGTTGCGCAGCCCTTCGGCGTCCGTCATCACGCGCGAGATCAGCACGCCCGTCCGGGTCGAGTCGAAGTACCGCACCGGCAGGCGGAGGACGTGCGCCTCGACCGACTTCCGCATGTCGGTGATCGCCTTCTGCGCCGCGACGCCGAGCACCTGCGAGAGCGCGAACGACGCCGACGCGTCGACGATCGTCGCCACGCCGGCGGCGATCGCCAGGACCGGCAGGAGACCCCACTGGTGCTGGCCGATCACATTGTCGATGAGGTACTTCGACGTCGCCGGCAGGACCAGCCCGGCCAGCCGGTCGATGACCATCAGGCCGAGGCCGAGGCTCAACCGTTTCCGGTGAGCCCAGATCAGCGCCCGCGCCTCGCGCCACACCGTCGGCAGGCCGGCGCGGCCGCGCTCCGGCGCGGGACCGCCCTTCATCGACACCCGGACTCCTCCGAACTGGCCGACTCGCATGCTGTCTTCCGACTGTACTTCAGGCCGGGCCGCAGGCTCAAATGACGAGGCGGTTTGCGGCCCGAAGGGCCGCGTCGGACACGGAGGCGGCGGACGAGAAGGGACGCGGGGGACCCTGGGGCGCGCGGCCACGCGATCACCGGAGAGGGCCGGACGCGCGGGGGCCCGCGCCGGCGGCAGGCACCGACTCGTCAGGAGATCGTACCGCCGCGCGCCGCCGGACGCGGCGCGCCGGCGGTCGCGCGCACGACGCTCATGATCAGCGTGAGCGCCCCGACGATGACGTCGTTCATCCTTGCCGAGGTGGCCATCGAGCGATCGCCGATCGCGAACGGCGCCACGACCACCCACAGCCCGAAAAGAAAGACGATCCAGCTCGCGGCGGCCGGTGGAGCGGCGGCAAGCGCCGCCCAGAGCGAGACGGCCAGGATCAGGATCCCCATGACCGCGTCCTCGGTCGCGGCGGCGGCCGAGATCCTGCGGTAGCCGACGACGAACGGGGCGACAATGAGCCAGATGCCCAGCACGACGCTGACCCAGCTTGCCCATCTCATGGACGGCCTCCCACATCGCGAAAGTGTGCAAGTCGCCTGCCGCCGGCCGCTGCCTGCACGTGCGCGGTCGCTGCGGCAGTATCCGCGCGGCGGCGGGCATCAGGCGGCCGCAGCGCCTGCAGTCGCGGCCAGAGAGGCGCGCGTGGGCGTCTTGCGGCGATGCTGCCGCCGGCTGGGAAGCTGACAGGCGTGCCGGCGGCGCCATCGGTCCGGGTGTTGATCAGCCGGATGGGTAACGCCGCGTTCGTCTGCTGACGGGCTGGATCTCCCACCGAGCTGCCACGTGTATCGAATCCGAACGAGATCGGAGCCGGCTGTCGGAACGGCTGACGGACCGGCCTGGCGCGGCAACACAGGCGTCGCGCGGAGTCCGGCGGTAAACTTGATCCTGTGAGGTGATTTGAGCGGGGGACCTGGGCCGCACGCCGGTGGTCCGGTTGTTGCTCTGCAATTTCGTGTCACGATCCGCTGGATCCGCCACGTTCCCGAGCGGCTGGTTCGGGGCTGCGGAGACCGACGTTCCAGCGCGGCCGCTGGTGACGATCCTCAGCGATGACTACCCGGTTCCCCTGTCGGCCTCCTCCGGACGCGTGTTCTGGCGGTCTGAGGGAGAGGTACGGGGCGGGCGGGGCCGGGCCGACCTCGGGCGGCGCCGGCGCGGCCGGGCCGGTGTCCCGTGTCCCGGGAAGGCAGGCGACGCGTTCCATGGCAACCCGACCTCGCTTCGCGTGGCTCCGGACCGTCGTCGTCCTGGCGGCGCTGCTGGGGTGGGTGGCGCCGGCCTCGGCCCAGTACTTCGGGCGCAACAAGGTCAGGTACAAGGCGTTTCATTTCGAGGTGATGAAGACGCGTCACTTCGACATCTACTTCTATCCGCAGGAAGAGGCGGCGGCGAAAGAAGCGGCGCGGATGGCGGAGCGGTGGTATGCGCGTTACGCACGCGTCCTGGACCATCAGCTGCGCGGGCCTCAGCCGCTGATCCTGTACGCGGATCACACGGACTTCGAGCAGACGAACACGATTCAGGGGGAGCTGGGGGTGGGGACGGGCGGCGTCACCGAGATCATCAAGCGGCGCATCGTGCTGCCGCTCGCGGGGCCGCTGGCCGAGACCGATCACGTCATCGGGCACGAGCTGGTGCACGCGTTCCAGTTCGACATCACGAGCCAGGGCAGCTCGGCGGCGACCGGCGGCGTGCCGGGGGCGACGCAGCTGCCGCCGTGGTTCATCGAGGGCATGGCCGAGTACATGTCGCTCGGGCCGATCGATCCGAACACGGCGATGTGGATGCGCGACGCGGTGGCGCGGGACCGGCTGCCGGACATCACGCATCTGAGCGATCCGAAGTATTTTCCCTACCGGTGGGGCCAGGCGTTCTGGGCGTACGTGACCGGACGCTGGGGCGATGCGGCCATCGGCCAGCTGCTGCGCGCGGCGGGAAGGACCGGGGACGCGTCGGGGGCGATTCAGCGCGTGCTGAACCTTTCGACGGCCGACCTGTCGAAGGAGTGGCACGCGGCGCTGCGCGCCGAGTACGGGCCGATCATCCGCGAGACGCGCCCGGCGTCGGCGTACGGGCGCGAGCTGATCGCCGCGCGCGGCGCGGCCAACAGGCAGAACGTCTCGCCGTCGCTCAGCCCGGACGGGTCGAAGCTGCTGTTCATGTCGGGGCGCGGCCTGTTCTCGATCGATCTCTATCTGGCCGACGCGAAGACCGGTGCGATCCTCCGGCGGGTCACCCGCACGGCGCTCGACCCGCACTTCAGCAACCTCGAGTTCATCAACTCGTCCGGCGCCTGGGCGCCGGACGGCCGCCAGTTCGTGTTCGCGGCCGTGAGCGCGGGCGCGCCCGAGCTCGTCATCCTGGACGTCGATCGCAACCGGATCGCCCGGGAGATCCGCCTGCCGGCGCTCGGGCAGATCTTCAGCCCGTCCTGGTCGCCGGATGGCGACGCGATCGTGTTCTCGGCGACGACGGGCGGGCTCACGGACCTGTTCATCTACGATCTCCGGACGCGGCAGCTCAAGCGGCTGACCGACGACGCCTACGCCGACCTGCAGCCGGTCTGGTCACCGGACGGGCGGGAGATCGCGTTCGTGACCGATCGCGGCACCACGGACCTGTCGACGCTGGCGATCGGCCGCTACCAGCTCGCGCTCTACGACGTGGCGACCGGCGCGATCCGGACGGTGGAGACGTTCCCGCGCGGCAAGAGCATCAACCCGCAGTGGACGCCGGACGGCCGCGGCCTCTACTTCGTCTCCGATCAGAACGGGATCAGCGACATCTATCGGATCGAGATCGGCTCCGGCACGATCACGCAGATCACGAACCTGACCGGCGGCGTGAGCGGGATCACGGCGCTCAGTCCCACGCTGTCGGTGGCGGCCGACGGCAAGGCGATGGCGTTCAGCGTGTTCCAGAAGGGGGGCGAGGCGATCTACCTGACCGATTCGCCGGCCACGCTGGCGGGCGGACCGGTCGGCGCGCCGCTGGCGGCGGTGAGTCCGGCGATGCTGCCGCCGGCGAACCGGCAGGTCGGCACGCTGACGGCGCTGCGGGACACGCCGGCCTTCGGGCTGCCGGCCGCCGCGCCGGCGGAGACGTCGCCGTACCATCCGACGCTGTCGCTCGACCACATCGGCCAGCCCTACCTGGCGGTCGGGGCCGATCCGTTCGGGACGTTCGTCGGCGGCGGCCTGGCGCTGTTCTGGAGCGACATGCTGGCCAACCACAGCCTGGCGGCGGCCGTCCAGGTCGGCAGTTCCTTCAGCACCGGGTTCGTCGACAGCCTGAAGAACACGTCGGCGCTGGTCTCCTACCAGAACCAGACGCACCGCTGGAACTGGGGCGGTGCCGTGCAGCAGTTCCCGTACGTCACGGGTGTCTTCTCGAACGGCGTCGAGCAGGTCAACAACTCGCTGGTCGGCGTGCAGCAGACGACACTGCTGAGGCAGATCAACCGGGGCTTCTCGGCGGTGACCTCCTACCCGTTCAACCCGGTCATGCGGGTCGAATTCAGCGGCGGGTACGAGAACGCGACCTTCGACCAGGTCCTGCAGACGAATGTCTACGACCTGGGCACCGGGGCGCTGATCGGCAGCCAGACGCAGGACGAGGCGGTGGCCGGGTCGCTCAACCTCGGCAGTGCGAGCGCCGCGCTGGTGTACGACAACTCGTTCTTCGGCGCGACGAGCCCGATTCTCGGCCAGCGCTACCGTGTGCAGGTCACGCCGACCGCCGGCTCGCTGTACTATACAAGTGTGCTGGCCGACTACCGGCGGTACTTCATGCCGGCGCAGTTCTATACGATCGCCGCGCGCATCCTGCACTACGGACGGTACGGGACGGGCGCGCAGGATCCGCGCCTGGTGCCGCTGTTCATCGGCTATCCGGATCTCGTCCGCGGGTACGACATCTCGTCGTTCCAGCCGAGCGAGTGCCGGCCGACCGCCACGGATCCCTGCCCGTCGTTCGACCGGCTGCTCGGCAGCCGGATCCTGGTGGGCAACCTCGAGCTGCGCTTCCCGCTGCTCCGGCCGTTCGGCAACACCGAGCAGCCGTACGGCCCGATCCCGATCGAGGCGGCGATCTTCACCGACGGCGGCGTGGCCTGGACCGCCCGGGACGCGCCGACGTTCGCGGGCGGCGACCGGAAGCCGGTCGGCAGCGCCGGGTTCGCGTTCCGCGTCAACGTGTTCGGCTACGCGATCGCGGAGTTCGACATCGTCCGGCCGTTCAACCGGCCCGGGCGCGGCTGGATGTTCGAGTTCGGATTCTCACCAGGCTTCTGATCGGAAGCCTGCAGGCGGACCGGTCGCGGGCCGCCAGGGACGGCGGTCCGTGACGCGCCGGTCGCAGTCATCGGCGGCTGGGTTCATCGGAGGAGTAACAGGAGAGGACGAGCATGCGCAGGATCAGAACCCCTTATCTCATCGTCATCATCGTGGCCTCGGTGATGGTCGGACTCGTGCTGGCCTCCCGGCTGGACCTGACGACCCAGTCGGATGCCGCGCCGTCGCCCGCGGAGGTCGTGCAGCAGCCGGTGCCCGGCAATCCCGGGATTCCGATGGACACGAATCTGTTCCGGAACATCGCGAGGGAGGAGAACCCGGTCGTCGTCTACATCACGACCGAGTCGCACGTGAAGGCGCCCTCCCAGAAGCAGTTCGGGAACGACTTCTTCCAGCAGTTCTTCGGGGCGCCGTTCCAGCAGCAGCAGCCGCAGGAGCAGATCGAACGGGCGCTCGGCTCCGGGTTCATCATCTCGAAGGACGGCGAGATCCTCACGAACAATCACGTCATCAAGGGGGCCGACAAGATCCGGGTCAGGCTCTACAAGCAGAGCCACCTGTACGACGCGAAGGTCATCGGCCACGACCCGCTGTCGGACATCGCGCTGATCAAGCTGGTCGGCGGTCCCACCGATCTGCCGACCGCGACGCTCGGTGATTCGAGCAAGCTCGAGCCGGGGGACTGGGTCATGGCGATCGGGAACCCGTTCGCCTACAGCCACACCGTCACCGTCGGCGTGATCAGCGCGCTGGGACGGCCCTACCAGGAGGCGAGCGGCCGGTACCAGAACATGATTCAGACCGACGCGTCGATCAATCCGGGGAATTCCGGCGGCCCGCTCGTCAACGTCAAGGGGCACGTGGTCGGCATCAACTCCGCGATCCTGGCCAGCGGCCAGGAGGGGGGCTTCATCGGCATCGGCTTCGCCATTCCGATCAACATCGCCAAGCAGCTGCTGCCGCAGCTCAAGAAGGGCCGGGTCATCCGCGGGTACCTCGGGGTCGTCATGGTGCAGGTCACCGACAGCGAAGCCAAGGGGCTGGGCCTGCCGAAGACCGAGGGCGTGCTGGTACGACAGGTGGAGAACGACTCGCCGGCCTCGCGCGCCGGCCTCCTGCCCGGTGACGTGATCGTCGCCTTCAACGGCACGGAGATCAAGACCAGCAATCAGCTGTCGGACCTCGTGACCGGCACCGCGCCCGGCACGCGCGTGCACATGAAGATCTACCGGAACGGCCAGCCGCAGATGATCGACACGACGATCACCGAGCTGCATCTGGAAGGCCAGACCAGCGGCGCGACGACCAGCGGCGCGAGCTTCGGCCTGACCCTCAGCGACGTGACGCCGGACATGGCGCGGCGCCTCGGCCTGCCGGCCGGCACCAACGGCGCGATCGTCGAAGCGGTGCAGCCGGGCAGCGCGGCCGACGACGCCGGCGTGGAGCCGGGCGACGTCATCCTGGCGGTGAACCGCCAGCCGGTGCACGGCGCATCCCAGGCGGCCGACGCCCTGCGGCAGGTGGGCCAGGGACAGACGGCGTTCCTGCTCATCTCGCGGCGCGGGACCCAGCTGTTCATTTCCATGCCGCGCGAGTAGCGGTCCGCCCGTCCGGCGGCTCTCCGGTACTTCAGCTTGCCCAGCCGGCAAAAGGCCGTTACGCTGTGGTCGGGCTTTCCCCGGGGAGCCGCCGGTCGGGGCCGGCCGGCGGCTCCCCGGGGCCTATCTGACCCGTGATCCGGGGCGACGTGTGCCCGGCCCGGCTGGTGGCCTGCGCCCCGGCCGCTGGACGGCCCGCGTCGTGGAGGGATGCGATGATTCGTTTCGTGCGTGAAATCGGGGAAGTGGCCCGGCGGGTGCCTGCCCGCCGGCGGGCGCTCGGCCTGGTGGCCGGTTCGGTGGCGGTCGGCCTCGTCGTGCTCGGTCTGGCGTCGGCGACGACGACCCTGCGGGCGGCACAGGCGCCGCGCGCGTTGAATGACACCGGCGTCGTCGTCTCGCCGGTCGTGGGACCGAGCTGGCTGGCCGTGCAGCGGCTGGACCTCCGGAACACCGCGATGGGAGACACGTTTGCGTTCGGACCGCCGCCGCCCGCCGGCGAGTCCCCGATCGTGCCGCCGCCCCCGACTATCAGACTGGTGCTGAACAAGGTCGGCCAGACGTTCACCATGACCGGCAGCGACCTGTACCGGCTCAACTGCGAGGGATGCCACGGGCCGAAGGGCGAGGGGGTGCCGCCCGAGATCAATTCGCTCATCGGACCGGTCCAGGGGGCGTCGCTGCAGATGACGATGGCGCGGCTCAAGCAGACGGGCGCGTCGGTGCCGGCGTCGTTCGCCGAGAGCCTGGTCAAGACCGGGCAGGCGACGCTGCACGACCGGCTCGTCAACGGCGGCAAGAAGATGCCGCCGTTCCGGCGTCTCTCGCCGGACGAGGTCAAGGCGCTCGAAGCCTACCTGGATCTGCTCGCCGGCGTGCCCGGCGCCCAGGCCCGGCAGATGACGATCGAGGAACCCTATCAGCGCGTCGGAGAGCTGCTGGTCAAGGGGACGTGCCACATCTGTCACGATGCGACCGGCCCCGGCAAGAACCCGCAGCTGCAGCTCGAAGGCATCCGGCCGTCGCTCGCCTCGCTGGTCCGGGACGATTCGATGGCGCTGTTCGTGCAGAAGGTGGTCCACGGCGCCCCGATCCTGATGGGAACGCCGGCGTTCCTGCGTCGCGGCGACATGCCGGTGTTCTACTATCTCAGCCAGGATGAAGCGGCGGCCGCGTACTATTACCTGCTCCGCTACACGCCGCAGGCGCGTCCCTTCCAGGAGACCGCCGTCGCCGCGTACGCGCACTGACGTGACGCAGGTTTGTCCGCTCGCACCAGAATACGCGTGACCGGTTCCCCATGCGAAGGGAGCCGGTCCCGCCGGCGCCGGTTCTGGCGTCGCAGGACGGCCAGCCCGGAAGGAGAAGTCCAGATGACCAGAGTTCGTTCGTTCGTGTCCGCGGTCGCCGTGGCGCTTGCCGTCGGGCTGGTCGCACCGGCCCTCGGTGCGGCCGGCGGCACGATTGCCGGCACCGTCAGGGCCCATGGCCAGGCAAGTGCCGACACGGTCGTGTACATCGTGCACGCCGACGGTTCGTTCAAGCGCCCGGCCAAGCCGCCGGTCATGAACCAGCACTTCAAGAGATTCATTCCGCACGTCCTGCCGGTTATGCTCGGGACGGCGGTCGAATATCACAACGAGGATTCGTTCAAGCACAACGTCTTCTCACCCGATTACGGCGGCTTCAATCTCGGGGCCTGGGGACAGGGGGCGACGAAGACGCACACGTACAGCACGTGCGCGAACGTGCCGTGCGCGTACCGGCAGATGTGCCTGATCCACCCGCACATGCTCGGTTTCGTCGTCGTGCTGCAGAATCCGTACTTCGCCACGAGCGGCAGCGACGGCCGCTACACGATCAGCAACGTGCCGCCCGGCAAATACACGCTGGCCGTCTGGCACGAGGGGGCGCTGAAGGCCGTAGCGCGCCCGATGACCGTGGAGAACGGCAAGACGACGACGGTCGATTTCACGCTGCAGTAGACGCGACTGGCGCGGGCCGCGTCGGCCGGGCCGGGCCGGGGGGCGGCCCGGCGCTCCGATCAGGCGAGTGCGAAGGCGAGGATGGCGGACGCCAGTCCGGCCTCGTCGTTCGACGGCGCCACGTGCCAGCCCGACGCCTTCAGGGCCGGCGAGGCGTTGCCCATCACAACGGGGACGCCGGCGAAGGCCAGCATCTCCCGGTCGTTCAGGTTGTCGCCGACCGCCATGACTTCGGCGGCCGGGACGCCGAGCCGGGACGCCCAGGCGGCCAGCGCGGTTCCCTTCGAACACTCCCGATCCACCACGTCGACGAGCGAGAAGTCGCGGTGCGGGTACTCGGTCAGCGCGACCGCGTACTCGCGCGCGCCTGCCGGCTCCGCGAGCCGCTCCGCGAGCGTCCGCATCCGCGCGATCCCTCCGTTGAACATCACCTGGATCGGATCCTCGGTGAGCGCGTCGCCCAGATCGTCGACCCGCGCGAGGAACGCCCGGTTCTTCTCGTAGTAGCCCCGCCGATTCGCCTGCGTCCAGTCCATCCGGTCGTACACCACCGGCCGGCCGTCCGGCCGGTCGAAGATGAGCGCGGTGCCGTCACGGAAGTCGAGGGTGACGGCGAGGAGGGCGCGCGCGACGTCACGGCGCAGCAGGCGGCGGGCAAGGGTCTCCCCCGCGCCGGACTTGATCAGCGCGCCGTTGTTGACGATGAGCGCGAGGCCGTCGGCCAGTTGGGCCGCCACGGGGCGCGCGAAGTGGAAGCTGCGGCCGGTGACGAGCGCGACCGCGATGCCACGGTCGCGCGCCGCCGCAATGGCCTCCCGGTTGCGGTCGGGCAGCCGGCCCTGGCTGTCGAGCAGCGTGCCGTCGATGTCGATGGCAATCAGCCTGATCGGCATGGTGTCAGCGTATCCCGGACCCGGGGAGAGCGCCCGGACGGCGTATGACCGGCGTCATAGGACGATCGGTCGTACCCCGATACAGTAAGGATATGGCACAGGCCAGGAGGTTGATGATGGTAGTGACGGAGCACTCCGAAATCGGCGCGATCGTGGCGGCCAACCCCAGAGCGGCTGCCGTGTTCGAGAAGTACGGCATTGATTTCTGCTGCCGCGGCAACCGGCCGCTGGACACCGTGTCGCGCGAGCGCGGCGTCGACACGGCCGAGATTCTGGCCGCCTTGTCGAACTGTCCGGACGCGTCGGCGGCCACCGCGCCCAGGTTCGCGACCTGGTCGATCGACCTGCTGACCTCCTACATCGAGGAGAACCATCACCGGTACATCCGGGAGGCGGCGCCGATACTGCGCGAGCATACGGCCAAGATCGCCAAGGTGCACGGCAGGAATCATCCCGAGCTGCTCGTGATCGCCCGGACCTTCGCCCAGCTGTCCGACGATCTGGAACAGCACATGATCAAGGAGGAGCGCATCCTGTTCCCGCTGATGCGCGAGCTGGCGGCCGCGGCGCGTCACGCGCGGACGGTCCCGGGCCCGGCGGGGCAGCTGCCGTCGCCGGACGGGCCGATCGCGGTGATGATGCAGGAACACCAGCAGGCGGGCGACGACATGGCCGCCATCCGGAAGCTCAGCCAGGATTACGCCGCGCCGGCGGATGGGTGCGCCACGTATCGGGCGTGCTTCCAGGAGCTGGCCGACTTCGAGCACGATCTGCACGACCACGTGCACCTGGAGAACAACCTCCTGTTCCCACGGGCGTTGGCGCTCGAGGCGGAAGGCGCATAATGCGGTGAGGCGCCCGCGCGGCCTGAAACCGGCTCGTCCCGCGCGGGCCGCTCCCTTGTGATCAGAAGAGGCCAGACCCGACCCGCCCGCCTGCGCCGGCCATGGCCGCGGCCGGGAATGCTCGCAGGGGCCGCGACGGCGTGCATCGCGCTGGCTGCGGCGCCTGCCGGCGCGCAGATCGCGCCGGACCCCGCCGCGCCGGCCGCGCCATCCGCCACCGCCCGGCCTGCGGCGGCCGCCGGCAGTTTCACCGCCCTCGGCTCGACGCTGGACGCGGTGACGCTGAGCGACCTGCCCACGAGCGACAACCTGTTCGCCGTCCTGGAAACGACCCAGCCCGCCATCGTCAGCGACCGGTTCTCCAACGGCGACCTCAACGTCGGCGCGCCGGCGCGCGTCGGCGCCTTCGGCAGCTCGTGGACCCAGACCCGGTTCCGAATCGGCGACGTCGATATCACCGACCCCGACGGGAGCGGGACCCCGCTGCTGTTCCCCGACCTGTCGTTGTGGCAGCGGATCACCATGACGACCGGTCTGACGGCGACCGGCGAGGATGGTGCGGGCCTGGCTGTGTCCCTCGAGCCGAAGCAGCCGGCGGCGGCGTGGATGGAGACGGGGGAGGCCTCGATGGCGAGCCCGACGTTCGTCCAGGCGGTGTCCGCGTCCGGTCCGCCGGCGATCGCGAGCCTGCACGACTGGCGTCACGCCGATCTGCTGGTGAGCGGACCGCTCGTGGCCGGCCGGCTGGGAGTCGTCGGAGCCGTCTCCTGGAGCCGCTCGACCCAGGTAGTGCGGGGCGGCCCGCTGCCGGTCGAGGGGCGCGTCGCGTCGGGATTCATGCATCTCGTCTTCACGCCGGCGGCCGGCGACGCCCTCGGCACCATCGTCTGGCTGCAGCAGGTGCGGGACCCGTTTCCGGATCGGCTGGCGTACGGTCAGCCGGCGGCCGCCGAAGCCGACACGTCGATCGACCTGCAGTCCACCTGGACCCATCGCATGCCGGGCGGGACGGACTGGCGCCTCTTCGGCAGCTACACCGCGCGGCGGCAGGATCCCGGCGTCAGTGCCGTGAGTCCACTCGTGGTCGACAGCCTGCGCGACGGGCCGGTGCCCGACCTGGCGGCGGCCGGTCTCCATCGCGATCGGCGGTGGTCGCTCGGCGTGCACGTGGCGCCGCCGGCGCCGCCCCTGTTCGGCCGGCATCAGACGCTGACCGCGGGCGCGGAGGTGGACGGCGAGCGCGTGCAGACGGACGCGACGTTCAGTGGGCTGCTCGGCGAACTGGTCGACGGCATTCCGGCGCGCGTGTGGCAGTACACGAGTCCGGGCACCCCCTCGTCGCGACGGGCCACGACCGCGGCCGCCTGGGTCGGCGACCACATCGCGCTCGCCTCACGCGTCGTGGTTGACGCCGGGCTGCGGTACGACGCGGTGGTCGGATCGGCCGCGGGGGCGGTCGACGGCGTGCGCTGGGGCTCGTGGCTGCCGCGCGCGACGGTCCGCTGGGACGCCAGCCGGACCGGGGGCGTGGCACTCTTCGCCGGCTACCAGCGGTCCGCCTGGCAGCTGCCGCTCGATCTGCTCGCATATGGCGATCCCGCGGCCCCCGTGGCCCGGGTGTTCCGGTGGGACGCACCGCCTGGGACGACCGCGCTGGCGCCGGCCGCGGTCGGCCCGCTGGTGGCCATGGTGGGACCGGGCACCGGCGGCGACCCGGCGTTCACCCGCCTCGATCCGCAGCTTGCGCGACCGACCCAGGACAAGGCGGTCGTCGGCATCGAGGCCCGCCCGAGGGCCGGCCTGAGGCTGCGTCTGGCCGGTGTGGCGGCGCGGACGCGTCAGCTGATCGGGCTGGTGGACATCGGGGTTCCCGCGTCGAGCTACGCGGTCACAGGGCTGCCCGATCCCGGAGTCGATCTCCACAGTCCCACGCTGCAGCTTCTTCCGGTGTACAGCCGCCTGCCGGCGAGCTTCGGGCAGGACCGGTATCTCCTCACCAATCCGGCCGGCGACACTTCGACGTTCATCGGCGCGGAGGTGAGCGTCCAGGCGTCGATCGATCGGCTGTTCCTGCTGGCCGGCGCCACCGCCGGGCGGGCTGACGGGCTGGCCGCCGATCCCGGCTTCCTGGCGACGGAGAACGACCCGGGCGTGGTGGGCGACCTGTTCACCGACCCGAATGCCGCCACGTATGCGCGCGGGCGGCTGTTCGGCGATCGCGCGTACACGATCAAGATCACCGGAGTCTATCGGTTTCCCGCAGACGTGCACCTCGGCCTGATCGCCCGCTATCAGGACGGCCAGCCGTTCGCGCGCCTCGTGGTCGTGCCCGGGCTGGGCCAGGGCGCCGAGGCGATCCGCGCGTTTCCGAACGGCGCCTCGCGCTTCAGCTACACGACGACGCTGGACGCGCGCGTGCGGAAGGGCTTCCGCGTGGACGGCCACCGCCTCGATCTGATTCTGGACGCGTACAACCTGCTGAACCGCGCGAACGAAGTGGAGGAGGTCGTGGTGAGCGGGCCGGCGTTCCGGACGCCGACCGCCGTGCAGCCGCCGCGCGCGTTCGACATCGGCGTGCAGGTCTCTTTCTGAGGGCTCAGGGCCCGGGCTCCCCGCGAGCGATCGAGCCGGGGTCCGGGGCGGAGCCCCGGGTCAGGAGGCCGGTCGTCGCGGCCAGACCGCGTAGGCGCGCGCGGCCAGGGCGGCCGTGCCGAGCAGCAGCAGGGCGAGCACGATCCAGATGGCGCCGGGCGCGCGGGCGAGACCCAGGCCGATGCCGGCGACGCCGAGGACGGTGAACAGGAGTCTGGCGCGCCGGTTCGTCTGCTCGAGCGCGCGCAGCGTGTCGAGCGCGGCCGAGGCCCGGGCGCCGGGGATGGTGTCGGCCGACAGGCGCGGCAGGCCGACGCCGAACAGCAGCAGCGCCGTGCCGAGCACGATCGCGTTGTCGATGAACGTGCCGCGCATCATGGCGACCATGTCCACGTAGACGATCAGGAAGATGCCGCACGCGAGCGCGCGCAGCCGGGCGATCAGGCCGCCGTCATTGGTGGGGCCGGACCGCAGCAGGAGGAGCAGCCCGACGCCCGACAGCGGCAGGAAGAGCAGCGCGAGCGCCTTGCTGCCGTACGCGTCGACGTGATGGCCGGTCCAGCGGATCGGCACCTGCGCGGGGAGGCTCGGCCACACGACGACGGCGATGGCGAGCATCACCGCGATGGCCAGCAGGCTCCACTTCTCGGCGGTCAGGCGGGACAGCTTGGGATCAGGCATCGCTGGGTCCGAGCGCGACCGGGTGCGCGACGCAGCCGCTTCAGGCTGCGTCGCGGCCAAGGTAGTAATACAGCGTCGGCGTCACGAACAGCGAGAGCACGATGGCGATGAGGATGCCGCCGATGACGGCGACCGCCAGCGGTTGCAGCATCTGTGAGCCCGAGCCGATCGCCAGCGCCAGCGGCAGGAATCCGAACGCGGCGGCCAGAGCCGTCATCACGATGGGACGCAATCGCCGCCGGCCGGCCTGGATAATCGCCTCTCTGGCGTCAAAGCCCGCGTCTCGAAACTTTCCCTCGGCGTCGAGAATCAGGATTCCGTTCTTGGCCACGATCCCGATCACCATGATCTGTCCCATGAACGACGACAGGTTGAAGGTCATGCCGGTCACGTACAGGGCCACCATCACGCCCGCGGTGGAAAGGAGGGCGGAGACCAGGATGGCGATGGGTGCGGAAAAGTTCTTGAACTCGAACAGCAGAACGAGGAACACGAAAATGATGGCGAGGAACAGCACCATCACCAGATCGTGGAAGGACTTCTGCTGCGTCTCGTAGAGGCCGCCGTACTCGACACGGATCGAAGAGGGAAGATGAAGGCCGGCGACCGCGCGTTGAACGGCGGCGATGCCGTGACCCATGTCCAGGCCTTCCAGGCGCGCGGCGACGGCGACGTACCGCTGCTGGTGGTCCTGAAGAATCTCGATCTGACCGGGCAATTCCGTCATGGACGCGAGCGTGCCCAGGCTTGCCAGCGACCCGGTGGGGCTGACGAGCAGCATGTTGTTCATCGCATCGAGCGAGGAGCGGAAAGCCGCTGGATAGCGGATGCGGAGCGGGTACGGCCGGTCGTTCAGCACCACCGGCTGAGACGCCGTGACGCCGTCCAGCATGGCGTCGGCTTCGGTCACGACATCCTGCGGTGTGAAGCCGGCGTGCGCGGCCTTTGCCACGTTCACGCGGTAGACGACGACGGGCCCGCTGGTGGTGGAATCAATGCCGTTGTCGATGTCGACGACGGGGTGAGTGCCGCCCACGCTGATCCGTCCGATCGCATCGGCCACGCGGGGCGCCCAGGTCTTCAGCATCTGCGCGCTCGGGTTGAACAGTTCGATGTAGATCGGCTGCGGCGCGCTGGTGAGGTCGCCGATCATGTCCCCGAGCTTCTGATGGACATCGATGGAGACCGCCGGCTCAGAGCGTTCAATCCTGGCGCGGACCGCATTCATGATCGACCAGACGCTCCGGCTCCGCTTCGTCTTGAGATCCACGGAGATGTCGCCGACATTCGCTTCCGTCACCGCGGCAAGACCCAGCTGCAGTCCGGTGCGTCGCGACGTGCCCTCGACTTCGGGAACAGACTGGATGATCTTCATGATGTGCGTGATCATGCGGTTCGATTCCCGGAGCGAACTGCCGGGCGGCGTCACATAATCCACAATGAAGCTGCCCTCGTCCATCTTCGGCAGGAGGTCGGAACCAATGCGGTTGTAGCAGAAAATCGAGATCGGGATCAGGGCGGCGCTGATCATCGCCACCCACCAGGGGCGCGCAAGCGCGCGCCGGAACCAGCGGTCGTACAGCCGAATGACGCGGCGGATGGTGCGGCCCATCGAATGCTCTTCGAGCTCCATCATTCGCCTGACGTCCACCTGCTCGGATGTGAGCTCAGCCCCGGCTTCGGGTGACCGGCCGTTTCCGTCCGCCGGCGAACCAGCCGGCGACGCGTCGCCGCCGGCCGGGCTCGGCGCGTGCACAGGCTTCTGGCGGAGCAAGTAGAGGCACAGGTTGGGCGTCCAGGTGAGTGCAAGCGTCAGCGAGGCGAGGAGCGCCACGCCGACCGTCACGGCGAGGGCGCGGAAGAAAACGCCGCTGACCCCGGTGATGGCGATGAGCGGCAGAAAGACGACGATGGGCGTCAGCGTCGACCCGATCAATGGAATGGTCAGTTCTTTCAGCGAATGGGCGACCGCCTCAAATCGATCCTCGCCCGCCTCGCGGCGCAGTACCGTGTTTTCGACCACCACAATCGCATCGTCAATGATCAGTCCCACTGCCGCCGCCAGCCCGCCGAGCGACATCAGGTTGAAGCTTTCGCCCAGCAGCTTGAGGACCGCGAACGTCATCAGAATGCTGATGGGAATGACCATTCCCGCGATGAACGACGATCCCCAGTCGCCCAGGAAGATCACCAGAACGGCTGACGCCAGAATGATTCCGATCAGGATGGCGTCGCGCACGCTCTTGATGGATTCGCCGACAATCCACGACTGGTCGTAGAAGGTGCCGACCTTCACGCCTGGCGGCAGCGACTTCTCGATCTTCTGCATTTCCGCCTGGACTTCGGCGGCGACGAGCATGGTATTGCTGCGCCGCTGCCGGTTCACGTTGATCAGCACGGCGGGCCGGCGATTGGCGGTCACGATGGTGTAGTTGGGGGCGATTCCCGGCGAGACGGTCGCCAGGTCGTGGACATACAGGGGATTGCCGCTCAGGTCCTTCTTGACATAGATATGGCCGATTTCGCCCACGTTCTGCGTCTGGCCGGTCACCAAATCCAGAAACAGCTGGTGATCGTGGGTCAGCAGGCCCGGGGACTCGATCAGGTTGGACCGGTCGACCGCGGTCAGGAGGTCCGAGATCGTGGTACGGGTCACGAGCATCTTGCCGGGATCCGGCGCGATATGAAACTCCGGCACCTGCATGCCCTGGATGACGACGGTGGCCACCCCCGGAAGGCTGGACAGCAGGGGTTTGATGTCGTAGGTCGCCAGTTCCCACAGCTTGGTTTGAGGAACGGTTGTTGACGTCAGGCTGTAGCCGAGAATCGGAAACGCGGAAAAATCCAACCGGTGCGCCGTGATCCTGGCGGTGGCCGGCAACTCGGGGCGAATCGTGGCGATGGCGGCGTTGACACGCTGCAGCGTCTGGAACATGTTCACGTTCCAGTTGAAGAACAGATCAACCTCTGCCGAGCCGCGGCTGGTGACGGACCGCACGTCCTGGATGCCCAGCACGCCGCCCACCGCCTCTTCGATCGGCCGCGTGACCGTCACCATCATCTGATCGATGGGCATCACGCCGTTGTCGACACCGACAATGATGCGGGGAAAGTCCGTGGTCGGGAAAACGGCGATGGGAATCGTGAAGCCGAGATAGGCGCCTACCAGCGCGAGCGTGACGATCAGGAAAATGATCGGCTTGGTCCCCCGCGCAAACCAGTAGGACGAGGCGTCCTTCTGCCGCGGCGCCGCCGGCGCCGACGCGCCGGAATTCGGATCAGTGTGATTGTCCATGGGCAGGTTGCCGGGAAATCAAGATCGTCATCGGAATGAGGCTGACTCTCACCGCGCCGGTCTCGCCGGTGGGCGCCGGCGGCTGCCGGTCGTGAGGCATCCGGATGAGCGGGAAGGCTGCTCGCCTCGGCCGCTCCCCCGATGAGGCGCCTCGTCGCCGCGAACGGCGCGCCAGCCGCTGCGAGGGCGGTGCCTGAGAGCGCGTTGCGAAATTGATGATGCGGGTCCTGTCGCCGGACAGCCCCACCCGTCCTCGGCCCGACCAGCCCTGGTCACGGCTTGCGGGCCTGCGCGGCGGGCGGGGCAGCCCCGTCCGCCGCCACCCGCCCGTCAATTCTGCAACGCGCTCTCAGGGTTCCTGGCTCCGTCCGGACTCCGGCGCGGAGGCCGCCTGAACCTTCACGCGTGTCCCATCCGGCAGCCCGTATGCGCCGGTTGTCACGACGGTCTCGCCCACCGTCAGCCCCTTGGTAATCTGAACGCGCCCGTCCTCGGTGATGCCGATGTCGACCGCGCGCGTGTGGGCGCTGCCGTCCCGGCCCACCACCATGACCGACCGCGCCCCGGTCGCGTCGGTCAGCAGCGCCGCCGAGGGGATCACCACCGCCTGATCCACCGTTCGCGTCACGATGGCGACCCGCACGCTCGTGCCGGGCTTCAGCCGGCCGTCCCGGTTCGGGACCTGGACCCAGATCTGCAGGGTCGTGCTCGACGGGTCCAGCGCCGGGCTGACAATCGTGACCTTCCCGGCCACCGGCCTGGCGAAGCCCGGCACCGTCAGTGTCGCCAGGTCGCCCACGGCCACCCTCGCCGCCTGTCCCTCGGTGACCAACACCCGCGCCACGACCGACGAGGTGTCCATCACCGTCAGCAGCGGGGTGCCGGCGGTCGCCATTTCGCCGGCGTAGAACGGCCGGTCGGTGACCCATCCGTCGATCGGGCTCCGGATCGTGGCGTAGTTCAGCAGGGCCTCCGCCGCGTCGTACTGGCCCCGGGCGGCGGTCAGCTGCGCGTCGGCCGCCTTCAGCGTCTGCGCGCGCGTCACCGAGTGCAGCGCGTTCAGATGCAGCACCGCCTGCTCGTACTGGCTCTGCGCCTGCGCCAGCGCCACGCCGGCGGTCTCCAGATCACGCTGCGGGATGGCCCCCTGCTTCAGCAGCATCGCCCGATCGGTGTAGACCCGCTGCTGGGCGTCCAGCGTCTTCTTCGACGTGACGACCGCCAGTTGCGCGGCCTGGACCTGGGCCGGCAGACTGGCCTGGCGCGTCATGGCGTCGCTGGCCTGCGCCTGTTCGTAGATCCCCTTGTTCTGCATCGCGGCGGCGGCCAGATCCTGATGCTCCAGGACGACGAGCACCTGTCCCGCGCGGACGCGCTGGCCGCGGTTGACGTAGAAGCGCTCGACCGGGGCCGAGATCTTCGGCACGATCGCCGCCTGCGTCAGCGGATACAGCACGGCGTCGGCCGACACGATGTCGGCGATCGACGCGCGCTCGGCGACGGCGGTCTGGACGGTGACGACCGGCGGCTGCTCGGCCGGCGTTTTCGCGCACGCGCCCGCGAGGCCCGCCAGCAGCGCCGCGGCGAGCGCCAGGACGGCGGGGCGTCGCGCCGCCCGCGGGCGCCAGGAGCGGTCGAGTCGGATCGGATGAGCCATCAGAGCGTCCCCGTCAGCGTCTGGAGGTTGGCCAGCGCCAGCTCGTACCGGGCCTGGCCATCGTCGTACGCGTTGCGGGCCAGCACGAGCGTGTTCTGCGCGTCGACGACTTCGAGCACGAGCGCCTCGCCGGCCTGATAGCGGAGGGTGGCCAGGCGCAGGCTCTCGGCCGCCAGATCCACGGAACGCTTGAGCGAGTCGATCTCCGCCCGCGCGGTCTGCGCCTCGGCGTAGAAGCTGTGAAGGTCGGCCAGCAGCTGGCGCTGCTGGAAGGAGAGCTCCACGCGCGCCTGCCGCACCTGCAGGTGGGCGGCGGCGATCTGCGCCTCTGTAGCGCCCCAGTTCCAGAGCGGCACGTTGACCGTCGCGAGCACGCTCGACCCCAGATTGCGGATGCCGTCGAACGTGGTGGCGAACTGGTTGGCGTCGATGCCGTAGTAGTAGTCCAGGCCGAGCGACGGGATGATCGCGCCGCGCGCCACCCAGACGTTCTGGTCGGCCTGCCGGAGGGCGGCCATCGCCGCGGCGACCGACGGGTTGTGCTTCGCCGCCTGCGCCTGCACCGTGGCGAACGGCGGCAGCGCCGCCGGCGTCCGCAGGTCGTCCGCGACCTGGTAGCGGGTCCGGTAATCGGGAAAAATCAGGATGGCGAGCTCGTTGCGCGCCGCGCCTTCGGTCAGGGCGGCCTCGCTCAGGTTCCGCTGGCTCTGCTGGAGCTGGATCTCCGCCTTGATGACGTCGGCGTGCGCCGCTTCACCGCCGTGCTCGCGGTCCCGCGTGATCGTGAGGAACCGCTGCGCGTCCTGCCCGGCCTGCTTCGCCGTCGCGTACTTCCGCTGCGCGACGACCAGCGCGTCGTAGGCCTGCACCACCGTATACACGAGACCGCGCGCGGCGATCTCGGCCTGCGCGCGCGCCACATCCTCGACGGCAGCCGCGCTCCGGTAGCCGGCCGCCTGCGCGACGCCGATCGTCTGGTGCACGTCGGCCTGGTTGATGTACTCGTGCGTGCCGTTGTTGGCGATGTACACGCCGGTCGGCGTGCCGTTCGGCTGGGTGTAGAGGAACTGGTTGTTGAGCGACAGATTCGGCAGCAGCCCCGACCGCGCCTGGATGCGGGCCGCGTGCGCGGCGCCGGTCGCCGCGAGGGCCGCCTGCAGCGCCGGGCTGTTCGCCCGCGCCATCCGGAGCGCGTCGGCGAGCGTGATGACGCCGGCCGGCGCCGGCGCGGTCCCCGTGCCCGCCGGCATTCGCGCCTGACCGAACGCCGTGGCGGCTCCGAACCCGAGCCCGAGCAGCGCCGCGGAAACGAGCCACCCCTGCCGTATCGCCCGCCGGCTCACGATCCAGCCGCCTCCAGTCCTGACGCGTTCGCCATCACTCCGGTCCCGGCGGGCGCGTTCCGCTCATCACGCCAAGCCCGGACCGCAGTCTAGCGTCCGCTCCATGAACGGTCAATGACAGGCCCGTGCGGTGGACTTGTGTTCAGGCCTGAGCGGCCCGCTCGCGCGGGAGCGGGTCGGCTGACGCGGCGGTCTCCGATGGACGATGCCGGCAAAGTGACCCTCGTCCGGCGCCTCATCAGGGAGGGGCTCGTCATGACACTCTCTGGCTGCCGGGCGCGTCCGGCGTCTGCGTCCGGCCGGCCCGCCGGCCGCGACGCTGCCGCCAACCGTGGGCGGCCGGGAGGGGCCGGGCCGTGTCACAGGGAGTCTCGGCGCTGTCACGCTGCTGTCATCTGAACGGGCTTATCATCCCACTCCGACCTTTCGGCGTCCGGTCCCGCTCTGGGAATTCCGGGCTGGAGAGTATGGATGGCGTTCAAGCAGATTGTTGCCCTGGTGCGAACGTCCTCGCTGGAACTCGTCAAAGAGCGCCTCGGGCTGGAAGGTGTGAAGGCGGCCACCGTCAGCCCGGTGGAGGGGATCGGCCTGCACTCGGTCTTGAGCGCCGCCTCCTATTTCGGTGCGCTGGTGAGCCATAGCCGGCTCGACATCTACGCAGACGAGTCCACGGTCGCCCGGATTGTGGACGCGATCCTCGAGGCGGGGCACACGGGAGAGCCGGGCGATGGCCTCGTCGCGGTTCTTCCCGTTGAGCAGGCATACCAGATACGAACCCGACAGCCGCTGACGGCGGACAGTCTGTGACGCCGGCGTCGTTGCCTGTTCCACGGTCGGCCGCGATTCCGTGTCGCTCGGGCCGTGGTGTCCCGCCTGATCCCCGCCGATCGGGCGGGTGCCGAAGAGCGAGGCCAGGATCACAGGAGACGGGAGATCGTGCGCCTGCTGGTGATTGAAGACGAGCCCGATGCGGCACGAATGCTGGCCAAGGGGTTGCGCGATCACGCGTACGCGGTGGACGTGTGTCCGGACGGGGAGAGCGGCGAGTACCAGGCGTCGATTGTGGACTACGACGCCATCGTGGTCGACGTGATGCTGCCGGACATGGACGGGCTGCAGGTCTGCCGCGTCATGCGTCAGCGTGGATCCAGGGTGCCGGTGCTGATGCTCACGGCGCTGGACAGCCTGGAGGCGCGAATCGCCGGGCTGGACAGCGGGGCCGACGACTACCTGGTCAAACCGTTTGCCTTTGTCGAACTCCTGGCCCGGCTGCGGGCGGTCATCCGTCGTGGGCAGCAGCCGCGCGTGCCGGAGACCCTCCACGTCGATGATCTGACGCTGGATACGGTCGCGCGCCGGCTCTGCCGAGGTGGCCGGGAGATTCCCCTGACGGCCCGGGAGTACGCGCTGTTCGAGTATCTGGCGCGGCGCCCAGGCGAAGTGGTCTCCCGCGCGGAGATCTCGGCACACGTGTGGGACGAATACTACGTTCCGCTGTCCAACGTCGTCGACGTCTACATCCAGCGATTGCGGCGCAAGATCGATCGCGCCGGGGAATCGTCCGTGATCCAGACTCGACGCTGCGAAGGCTATCAGCTGGCTCCAGCGGGGCA
>DATLRO010000100.1:0-3929 GCA_035534615.1 Vicinamibacterales bacterium | reverse complement strand
CTCGTGTCGTCCGGCGACATCGCGAGCGGGCTCTACGCCACGCTCGGCGCGCGCGGCTTCCTCCGCCTCGAGGAGGTGCAGTCGTTCCTGGCCGACGGCAGCCGGCTCGCCGGCCGCCCGGTCGCCGCGGTCCCGGGTGTGGAGGTCTCCACCGGATCACCGGGACACGCGCTCGCGATCGGCATCGGCCTCGCGCTCGCCGCCCGCCGCTTCGAGGCGGAGTGGCGCACGTTCGTCCTGCTCTCCGACGCGGAGTGCGCCGACGGCGCGACGTGGGAGGCGGCCGGCGCCGCGACGCACCTGCGGCTCGACAGCCTGATCGCCCTCGTCAACGACAGCGGCCTGCTGCCGTCGGGGCGCACGCGCGCCCTGGCGTCGGTCGAGCGGCAGGTCGCGAAGTGGGAGAGCTTCGGCTGGAGCGTGCAGGAAGTGGACGGCCATGACGTCGGCGCCATCTGCGGCGCGTTCGAACATTTCGCGCGCCTGTCGGAACAACCGGGCGTCATCATCGCCCACACGACCAGCGGCAAGGGCGTGAGCTTCATGGAAGACCAGGCGGCCTGGCAGCGGATGGCGCCGGCGCCAGACGAGGTGCGCCGGGCGCTGAAGGAGCTGGCTTAGATGCAGGACGCGTTCTTCGATGCCATGGCGGACGTCGCCGCCGCCGACCCGGATCTGCTGCTGCTCGCCGGCTGGACGGAGCCGCACCGGATCGAGCAGCTCCACGAGGCGATGCCGGATCGGATCTACACCATCGGCGCGTCGGAAGCGACGCTGGTCGGCATGGCCACGGGCCTCGCCCGCACGGACCACCGGGTGTTCCTGTACGCCCCGGCGCCGGCGGTCACGCTCCGCGTCTGCGAGCTGCTGCGCAACGACCTCTGTCAGCCGGGCCTGGCGGTGACGGTCGTCGGCGCCGACGCCGGCTACGCGGCCGGGCGCGACGGCTTCACGGCGCACGCCACCGAAGATGTCGCGGCGATGCGGGCGCTGCCGGGCATGACGGTCATCGTGCCGGCCGACAGCGCGGAAGCGGGCGCGGCGGTCCGCGCGCTGGCGCACCACGACGGCCCGGCCTACCTGCGCCTCGGCGCGGCGGACGAAGCAGTGGGGGGAGAAGCAGGGACGACATTCGCCATCGGCCGCGCGCGACAGCTGCGCGAGGGACACGACGTCACGCTGATCGGCTGCGGCAGCCTGCTGCGCGCGGTGCTCGAAGCGGCCGACATCCTGCAGGCGGGCGGCGTCAGCGCGCGCGTGCTGAACATGGCGACGGTGGCGCCGCTCGACACCGACGCGATCCTCGCGGCCTGCCGCGAGACGCGCGCCCTGATCACGATCGAAGAACACAGCGTGACCGGCGGACTCGGCAGCGCGGTCGCCGACCTCCTGGCAGGCCTGCCGGCCCATCCGCCGCTCAGGCGACTCGGACTGGCGCCAACGCTGATCGATCACGCCGGCAGCCGGACATCGCTGCTGGCGGCGCAGGGGCTGGACGGGAAGGGGATCGCCGCGAGCGCACGGGCTTAGCTCGGGGCTCGGCGCTACGACGATTTCGAGAACCGCTCGTCGAGCGCCGTGATGTCGATCTCGACCGGCGGCCGGCGCGCGTCCCTCGTCGTCAAATCGGGATCGGGACGCGGCTCGCGGCGCGGCGGCATGGGGATCTCTTCATCCGGCCCGTTCCCGGTCAGCGCCCGGTTCGCCGCCTCGATCTCTTCCTTGGTGAACAACGGGCCGAGATCGGCCTTCCAGCCCCGCCATCCGCATCGCTGACACCGGAACGGCGACTTCCCGGTAATCTCCCGCCGCCAGCGCTCCCACGCCGACCGCGTGCGTGACCGGTGCACTCGAGCCGATTCACACTTGGGACACTGAAGCACTTCAAGGGACTCCTTGACTGAGGCTAATTCTATCAGGAACAATGCCTCGCTGATGCGCAAAAACAGCCGGGTCGGGCAAACCGGCGTATCCTGCCATAGACCGGTCCGGCGCCGAATCGTTGACTCACGCCGCGGCACCGGCTACAAAGACTGAATATGGGCTACCACCCGTCACTCGGCCCCCTGCCGCCGGCACGCGCCTGACACCATGCCCCTTCGCCTGGCTTTCGATCTCGACGGCGTGCTGGCCGACATGCACTCGGCGCTGGCCAGGGAATCGGACCAGCTGTTCGGCCCCCGGCCGAAGCTCGCCGACCCGACCGAGCCGCCCGAAGCGGCCGACGAACGCGAAGGGGCGGGCAGGAGGGAGAACCAGTCGGCCTTGGGCGCCGCCGCGGATGCGGGGCCGGCCGCGGCCGCCGGAGGCGACGGAGAGGATCTGCCGGCGGAACGCCTGTGGCTGACCGGCCGCCAACGCCGCCGGCTGTGGCAACGCGTCGGCCGGATCGACAGCTTCTGGGAGAACCTGCGGGAGATCGAACCGGGCGCGGTCGCACGCCTGTCCGCGCTGGCATTCGACCGGCGGTGGGAAGTGATCTTTCTCACGCAACGGCCGGAGACGGCTGGGGCGACGGCGCAGATTCAGAGCCAGCGCTGGCTCGAACGCCACGGCTTCACGCTTCCCAGCGTCTACGTCGTCCGCGGCTCGCGCGGCCGGATCGCAGACGCACTCGACCTCGACCTCGTCATCGACGATCGCGCCGAGAACTGCCTGGACGTGGCGGTCGAGTCGCGGGCACGCGCGGTGATGATCTGGCGCGGCCGCACGGGACCGATCTCCCCGAACGTCACGCAACTCGGCATCTCGGTCGTCGACTCGGTGATGCAGTGCCTGGACGCCCTCGCCGACATCCCACGCCCCGGCGAGGACCGCGGCGGGTGGTTCGAACGGCTGAAGAAGATGCTGGCGACTTAACTCGGTGCTCGGGGCTCGGTGGTCGGGACCGTCACTCGTTCCTCATTCCTCATTCCTCATTCCTCGTCGGCGAGCTCTCTCGTCTTGCCGATGTCCTGCTCGGCGACGAACCCGAGACGAACGGCAAGCTCCAGCTGGGTCTCGACTCGCGGGCGAGCCGATAACAGTGCTCAACCAGCTCCGGGGTCCGCAGCGTGTGTCAGTTTCAGCGCTGGCCAGGGACGGAATCGATAGCAGAAAGCGCCTCTTCCAAGTATTCTGGATCAGTCGCAAATCCACGAGCGCCTGAGCGCCCGCGCGCCCGAGAAGGAACATGCCCCCACGCTACGCCTACTGGACGATCCTGATCGACGGCACTCCCACGGCGTTCCGGGCGCACGACCAGGAAGAACTGCTGCCGACGCTGAAGCAGCTGCAGCATGCGAATCCGAACGCCGAGATGAAGTGGTTCTCGAAGGGACGGCTGTGGAGCTCGCCGGCAGACGCGCGGGCGGCGCAGGGGAGCGCGCCGGGGCCGAAGCGTCCGGGGGACTGGCGGCCGGGCGGCGAGCACGCCGACCCGCGCGCGCGATTCAAGAAGAAGTCGTCTGAGCGCAAGCCGTGGAAGCACGCCCCGCGCGGCGCCGAAGGCGCGCCGCCGCCGGGAACGCCGCCGTCCCGGCCCGAGGGCGGCGCACCGGGTGGCCGGCCGCCGTTCCGGCCAGAGGGTGGTGCACCAGGGGGACGCCCGCCGTTTCGACCGCAGGGAGGCGCGCCAGGTGGAGAACGCGCGGGCGGACGCCCGCCGTTCCGGCCGCAGGGAAGCGCACCGGGTGGCCGGCCGCCGCGGCCGGCATGGAAGCCGAAGCCGAAAGGGGCGTGGAGCGGACGACCGGCTGGTGGCGGCGGCGAGCGTCGGTTCGAGCCGCGCGGCGAAGGGGGCGGTGAGCGTGCGGGCGGCCGCCCGCCATTCCGACCGCAGGGAGGCGCACCGGGTGGCGAGCGCGGCGGCAAGCCGCCATTCCGACCGCAGGGAAGCGCACCGGGTGGCCGGCCGCCGCGGCCGGCATGGAAGCCGAAGCCGAAAGGGG
>DATLRO010000099.1:0-3766 GCA_035534615.1 Vicinamibacterales bacterium | reverse complement strand
TCCAAGCAGGAGGAGGTCGGATGCCCCGTCGGTCAACCACGCACACGCGCCCTCGCGCTTCGCAAAGCTGACGGCCTCGGCGATCGCCCGCGCCTGCGTGCGCACCAGATATTGGTCGACACCGGGACAGGCGCGCAGGACATAGACGCACGTCCCTTCCCGCCACGCCTCGCGGACGAGAATGTCCCCGTCCTCGGGAATCGGGCGCACGACCATGCATTTCGCTCCTGAAAGCATTTCTCCGCGTGAAGCACTATGCCGGCGGAGGACGGGACGCGTCTGTGCACTTTTGGACATGCCGGCCGTTTGGCCCGGGATGACGCAGCGGGCGCCGGCCAAATGCGATGAGGGGCAGCGCCCGCGAAGCGGAGCCCGGATGTCGAGGGAGGTGACGCCGCACGGAAGGGGTTGACCGTTCTCGATGAAAGGGGTGCCCGGGAGCGCGACAGCTCGTTCGACCCGACCCTGGAGCGGCCTCGACGGCACGCGTGACGTCGACGACCCTGGCGGCACGGCGCCGCCAGTTCGTCCGTGACGTTCTTCGGGACGCTCAGTACATCCCGCCGCCCATGCCCCCCGGATGGGCCGCCGCCTCCGCCTTGTCGTCGGCCGGCAGCTGCGAAATCACCGCTTCGGTCGTCAGCAGAAGCGACGCGATCGACGCGGCGTTCTGCAGCGCCGACCGGACCACCTTGGTCGGGTCGATGACGCCGGCCTGCACGAGGTTCTCGTACTGCTCGGTCTGCGCATTGAAGCCCTCGTCGTCCTTCATGTCCTTCACGCGCTGCACCACGATGGCCCCCTCGTGGCCCGCGTTGGCCGCGATCCAGCGCATCGGCTCTTCGATGGCCCGGATGACGATGTTGACGCCGAGTTGCTCGTCGCCGTCGAGCCTGAGCGCCTGGAGCCCCTTCGCCGCCCGCAGCAGCGCCACGCCGCCGCCGGCCACGATGCCTTCTTCCACCGCCGCCTTGGTGGCATGCATCGCGTCCTCGACGCGGGCTTTCTTCTCCTTCATCTCGGTTTCGGTGGCCGCTCCCACCTTGATGATCGCGACGCCGCCCACGAGTTTGGCGAGCCGCTCCTGCAGCTTCTCGCGGTCGTAGTCGGACGAGGTGTCTTCGACCTGTGCGCGCAGCTGCTTGACGCGTCCCTCGATGGCGGCCGGGCTGCCCGCCCCTTCGATGATGGTCGTGCTGTCCTTGTCGATCGTGATCTTCTTCGCCTGTCCCAGGTCGTCCATCTTGATCGACTCGAGCCTGATGCCGAGGTCTTCCGTGATCGCCTTGCCGCTGGTCAGGATGGCGACGTCTTCGAGCATCGCCTTGCGGCGGTCGCCGAAGCCGGGCGCCTTGACGGCCGCGACGCGGAGCGTCCCCCTGAGCTTGTTGACGACGAGCGTCGCCAGGGCTTCGCCCTCGAGGTCTTCCGCGATGATGAGCAGCGGACGGCCCGCCTGCGCCACCTGTTCGAGCAGCGGCAGCAGGTCCTTCATCGCGCCGATCTTCTTCTCGTGGATCAGGATGACCGGGTTCTCGAGCATCACTTCCATGCGATCGGGGTCGGTCACGAAATAGGGCGAGAGGTAGCCGCGGTCGAACTGCATCCCTTCGACCACCTCGAGCGAGGTCTCGAGGGTCCTGGCTTCCTCGACCGTGATCACGCCGTCCTTGCCCACCTTGTCCATCGCCTCCGCGATGATCCGGCCGATCGTCTCATCGTGGTTGGCCGAGATCGTGCCGACCTGGGCGATCATCGGACCGCTCACCGGCTTGGACTGCCGCTCGAGCGACGCGACGACCGCCTCGACGGCCCTGGCGATGCCGCGCCTGATGGCCATCGGGTTGGCGCCGGCCGTCACGTTCTTCGCGCCTTCACGGTAGATCGCCTGCGCCAGTACCGTGGCCGTGGTCGTACCGTCTCCGGCCACGTCGGAGGTCTTGCTGGCCACTTCGCGCACCATCTGGGCGCCCATGTTCTCGAGCGGGTCCGGCAGATCGATTTCCTTGGCCACCGTGACCCCGTCCTTGGTGATCGTGGGCGGTCCGAACGACCGGCCGAGCACGACGTGGCGTCCTTTGGGGCCGAGGGTCACTTTCACGGTATTGGCCAGGCCGTTGACCCCGCGGAGAATCGCCTGGCGCGACGCGTCGCCGTAGGTAATGAGTTTGGCCATGTCAGTGTCCCTTCCTGGTGGTGTGACTCCCGGTCGTGCCGGCCGCCGTGGTCGCGGCGCCGGCGCCCTCGATCGCGCCGAGCACCTCGTCTTCCTTCATGATCAGGTACTCGACGCCGTCCAGCGTGATCTCCTGCCCCGAGTACTTCCCGAAGAGGATGGTGTCGCCCGCTTTCACGTCGAGCGTCACGCGGTCGCCCTCGTCGCTCACCTTGCCGTCGCCCGCGGCGATCACCGTGCCCCGCTGCGGCTTGTCCTTCGCAGAATCCGGGATGATGATGCCGCCGATCTGCTGTTCGCCTTCGTCGAGGCGCCGAACGAGAATCCGGTCGTGTAGCGGTCTGACGTGCATGGAGTCCACTCCCAACGGTTGTGAACGGATGGACGAATCGTTCGCCGGCGGAGACGACAGAAGCGGCCGCTCCGCCTGACCGATCGATGACTTGAAGAGGCGCTTGACGAGGGCTGTGGCTCTGGGCCGGTTCATGTCCGGCGACGGGCGGCAGTGCTCAGGCAAGTAGTTCACTCTCGACTATACGCGCACGACACAGCATTAGCAAGGCGGGTTGAGACCGTCGGTTCGCATGTGACGTTCAGGCAGGCGAGCCCTCGCCCGGCCGTCGCGACGCATGAATACGCCAGTCGCGGCGATGTGCCAGATTGCACAGCAGCGAGGGCCGGGGACGGGCCAGAGTCGATCAGCGGCGAGCAGGATCACTCATGTCGAGAAGCGACCGGACGCCGCTGAGGGCGGCGCTCGACGGGCGCTGACGGCCGCGACCAGACATGTTTTCAACACTCGACATCGTCCTTTCGGTGTTCCTGGTGGCGAGCGTCGTCGCCCTGACCGGGGCGTTCGTCCGCCAGTATCAGGCGGCCCGGACGCTGCGAGTCGCCGAAGAGCGGACGCGGTTTGCGCTGGAAGCCGCGAAGGTCGGTATCTGGGACATGAACTACACGACCGGCGTGCTCCGCTGGTCCGAGGTCCTCGAAGCTCAGTACGGCCTGAAACCCGGAATGTTCGGCGGGACGTTCGAGGCGTTCGTCGAACGCATCCATCCGGACGATCGGGAGTCCGTGCTCGAGACGCTGGGCACCACCATGAAGTCCGGCGGCGACTTCGCGGTCATGCACCGCTCCATCTGGCCCGACGGCACGGTACGCTGGCTGAGCGGCACGGGCCGCATTCACCTCGGTGAGCACGGCGAGCCGGTGCGCGCCGTCGGCATTTCCCAGGACGTCACCGAACGCCGGACGCTGGAGGCGCAGTATCTGCAGGCCCAGAAGACGGAGGCCACGATGCTGCAGGAGAGAAACGTCGCCCTGGAGGACGCCAGGTCGGTGGCCGAGGAGACGGTCAAGCGGCTCAAGGAAATTGATCGGCTCAAGCAGGAATTTCTCTCGACCGTGAGCCACGAGTTGCGCACGCCGCTCACGTCGATTCGAGGCTCGCTCGGTCTGCTGACGTCCGGCGCCGTTGGCGCGCTGCCCGGCGAAGCCGTCGAACTCGTGGCCATCGCCGACCGCAATGCGATTCGACTGATCGCGCTCATCAACGACATCCTCGATCTGGAGCGGCTCGAGGCCGGC
>DATLRO010000098.1:0-2532 GCA_035534615.1 Vicinamibacterales bacterium | reverse complement strand
GCGGCGCTCGGGGCGCACTTCGTCGGCTTCAACACCGGGCGCTGGGATTACATCAACAGCGTGGCCGACGCGATGGCGTGGGCCCCGGCGTTCATCAATCCCAACATCGACGCCATCACGATGACCTACGGCTACATGCGGCATTACGAGGACCGCGTGCGCCGGGCGGTCAACACGCCCGACCAGGACGGCCGGTGCGCGTTGTGGCAGGGCGGCATGGAGCCGAACATCCCGGTCGGCTCCGAGGCCGGGGTGACCGAGGGGATGACGCGGGCCGTCGCCGGCGCCGAGCGCGAACAGCGCGCCGGGGCGAGCGGCAAGTGGGTCGCGCACTGGAAGATGGTGCACATCGTCCGGCCCGTGTGGGAGCGGGTCGGCGAGGCGAATCAGCTCGGCCGGGCGTTTCCGCCGCTCACCTACACCGAGGCGGACGCCGGCGGGCTGTTCCTGCTCGAGCCGGCGCCGCGCACGATCCGGGGCGCGCGCGATCTGCTGAGCGTCGCGCTGCAGTACGCCAACGCGTTCGGCCAGGGGCTGCAGGCGGCGGCGCTCAAGCCGGCCGATTTCTTCGGCAACGACGATGTGCTCTATCTGATGGAGGACATGGCGACCGGGGAGATCCGGATGAGCATCCTGTGGGAGTGGCTCCACAAGGAAGCGCGCGTGACGGCCGACGATCCGATCGGCGTCAGGGCGGGCGACCGGTTCACCGCCGAGCTCTTCCTGCGGCTGCTGGACGAGGAGTACGCCAAGCTGCGGCGCGCCGGCAACCGGGACGTCCACGATGCCTCGAAGGAGACGACCCTGCCGATCGCAAGGGCGATCGTCGACGCGTACGTCAGGGCGGACGTGAAGCTGCCGTGGGCGATCGATCTGCTGAACATCACGCTGGACGACCACGACCTGGCCGAAGCCGAGCGCCGGATTCGCGCCCTGGAGGATGCCTTCCGCACGGACGGCACGCGGCTCACCGGGAATCCTGATTTCTGATCGGGCGACAGCAGCGGCCCCAGCCCCGACTCTGCCGCAACGCTCCGGAAGCGCAACCGTCAGCGGGGCGCCGCACGCCCGACACGTCGAACGATGAGACTGACAGCGCAGGAACAGGCGATGCTCGACGGCGCGCAGGGGCCCGCGCCGCAGCTCGCCATGTCCATCCTCGTGCGCATGGCCGAGGTGTACGGCGCCTCCGAGCTGATGCCGATCTCGCAGGCGCACATCGACAGCACCATCTATCTCGGCGACGCGACGCTGGAGTTCGCGGAACGGCTGGCCTCGCTCGGCGCGAAGGTGGCCGTGCCGACGAGCTTGAACGTCAGCGGCGTGGACGTCTGCGGCTGGCAGAAGTGGGCCGTCCCCCCCGAGTGGGCCGACAAGGCCGGGCGGCAGATGAAGGCGTACGAGCAGATGGGGGCCGTCCCCACCTGGACGTGCGCGCCGTATCAGACCCGCATGCGGCCCGTCTTCGGCCAGCAGATCGCCTGGGGCGAGTCCAACGCCATCTCGTTCGCCAACTCCGTGATTGGCGCCCGCACCGAGCGCTATCCCGATCTGCTCGACATCTGCTGTGCCATCACCGGCCGCGTGCCGGCCGTCGGCCTGCACCTCACCGAGAACCGCGCCGGGCAACTATTGGTGAGCCTGGCCGGCGTGCCGCGTGCGTTGCAGGAGGATGACGAGTTCTTCGCCGTGCTCGGCCATCTGATCGGCAAGCTGGCGGAAGAGAGCATTCCGGTGATCGACGGCCTGGTCGTCCGTCCGCCGGAGGATCAGTTGAAGGCGTTCGCGGCGGCGGCCGCTTCTTCAGGTCGCGTGGCACTCTTTCACATGGTGGGGATCACGCCCGAGGCGCCGACGCTCGAGGCGGCGTTCCAGAATCGCGCGCCGCTCGAGACCGTGGACGTCACCGTCGAGGCGCTACGAGCCGCACGCGCCGAGCTGAGCAATGCGGAGGGGACCGAGCTCGACATGGTGTTGCTCGGCAGTCCGCACTTCTCCATCGACGAGTTCCGCCGGCTCGTGCCGCTCGTCGAGGGCCGCAAGCGGCATCCGCGTGTGAAGCTGCTCGTCACGACCGGCCGGTCGCAGAGGGAGCAGGCCGAGCGCGAGGGGGTACTCGCGCCGATTCTCGACTTCGGCGCCGACATCACGCTCGACACCTGTCCCCTCGCCTCCCCCATGCTGCCGCCGGAGATCCGGACGCTGATGACCAACTCGGCGAAGTACGCCTACTACGCGCCGTCGCTGCTCGATACCCGCGTCGCCTTCGGCAGCCTCGCCGACTGCGTCCGTTCCGCCATCGAAGGGCGCATCGTCCGAGACGACTCCGCATGGCGGTCATAAAGGGGCGCGCCATCGTGGCCGGCACCGCGGAGGGCGAACTGCTCGTCGCGCGCGAGCCGCTTTCCTTCTGGGGCGGTTACGACTTCGCGACCGGCACCATCATCGACAAGCATCATCCTTTGGCCGGCGTCCGCGCCGCCGGCCGCGTGCTGGCCGTGCCGTTCAGCAAGGGCTCTTCGACGACGACCG
>DATLRO010000097.1:0-2710 GCA_035534615.1 Vicinamibacterales bacterium | reverse complement strand
CCGCGCGGCGCTCATCGACCGCGCCGCGAGGAACCCGGACGATGCCCACACGCTGCTGGACCTGTCCACCGTCCTGCAGCTGACCGGAAACCGCGAGATCGCGCTGCAGGTCCAGGCCCAGGCGCTGCGGATGCAGCAGCTGTACCGCCTGTCCCCACACGCCCGCCCGGACCAGATCCGCCTGCTCGCCATCATGGGCCCCGGCGACCTGATGGCCAACACGCCGGTCGAATGTCTGACGGAGAGCACCGGCATCGCGCTCGACATGCTGTACCTGGGCCCGGGACTGCCCTTTCCCTCGTCCGTTCCCGACCACGACGCGGCGATCGTCTGCGTCGCCGAGAGCGACGAGAACCGCCCCCTGCTGGCGCAGATCGGGCGCTACCTGCAGGACTGGCCGCGCCCCGTCCTCAATGCCCCCGACCGCATCCTCTGGCTGTCGCGCGAGGGCGTCTGCAGCCGGCTGGCGTCGGCGCCCGGGGTGGTCATGCCGCCGACGGTCCGCATCCACCGCTCGACTCTCGAACGGATCGGCGCGGGCACCAGGCCGCTGGGCACGGTGCTCGAAGACGACGCCTTCCCGATTGTCGTGCGACCGGCCGGCTCGCACGCCGGCCACGGCCTCGTCAGGGTGGACCAGCCGTCGGACATCGCCGCGTATCTGCAGCAGCAGCCGGAGCTGGAGTTCTGCGTGACCCGGTTCATCGACTATCGACAGCCTGACGGACTGTTCCGCAAGTACCGGATCGCGCTGATCGACGGAAGGCCCTTCATCTGCCACCTCGCGATCTCCGAGCGCTGGATGATCCACTATCTCAACGCCGGCATGGCCGACAGCGCCGCCAAGCGGGCCGAGGAAGCGGAGGCCATGGAGACCTTCGACCACCGGTTCGCCCGCCGGCACGACGCCGCCTTCCGGGCGATCCATGAGCGGATGGGGCTCGACTACCTGGGGATCGACTGCGGCGAGACGCCGGACGGCCGGCTGCTGGTCTTCGAAGTCGACAACAGCATGATCGTGCACGCCATGGATCCGGTCGACCTCTATCCCTACAAGCAGCCGCAGATGCGGAAGGTCTTCACGGCGTTCCGCGAGATGCCGGCCCGCCGGATCGCCGGCCGTGAGCACGCGCACGCCGACCGCGTCATGGCCGTCCGCCCCCTGGCGGCCGAAGGAATCGGCGCCGAACCGGCCGCGTGACGCCGTCCGGCGCCCCCGTCTTTCAGGGCCGGGCCGGCATCGCCGTCGTGACCCGGCCCATCGCCGCGAAATCGGGCTTCGTCTCGTCCAGGATCTGCAGAATCGCCTGCCGATCGGCTGCCGACAGGCTGTCGAAGTCCGGATTCCTGTCCTCCCCCGTCAGCACCTGCCGCAGCCGCCGGTAGACGTACTCTTTGACGATGTCCGGCAGTGCGTTGAAGGAGTCGGAGTAGATCAGGTAGCTGAGCGGGTACTTGAAGAGCCGCGTCTTGAGATCGAAATCCCGCAGCGAGCGGCCCTGGCGATCGCGGGGGCCGCGACTCATGAAGTCGACCGCGAACCGAGAGTTTCCCTGGATCGGGCCGTCGAACGGCGCCTCGTGGACGAACAGCATCGCCCGCACCAGCTGCTCGCCGATGCCGTCGATCTGCACCGTCGTGCTGGGCAGGTGACCACCGCCGGCCGGCTTGCTGCCGTTCATGATCTCCTGGAGCTGCTCGTCGTACAGCGCCTTCCGCGTCTGATAGCCGGCGATCGTGATCAGGTCGTGGACGTACGTCTGGTGCGCCAGCACCATCAGCGCCACGACGTCGCTGGTCGGCCGCAGGTACGGACGCGTGTCGACGAGCCCCGTCAAGCTCGTCAGGTTCACGTTCGGGCCCAGTTTGATCTGTGCCAGCGATCGGGCCGGATCGTCGATGTCGTGCGCCGCGACCGGCGCCGTGATGTTGCCCGGATACAGCAGCGGGCCGGTCGTTCCGGTGACGTACCAGCCGCCCCACCGCTGCGACAGCGGCGTCTGGTCGGTCGTCTGCGGCACGAGGGTCGACACCGGGTAACCCAGCCGGTCGACGAACGTCGACCGCATGATGAAGCCCGGCACGCCGCCGGTGGACGAGGAGGAATCGTGGCACTGGAGACAGGTGGTGAACCGCCGCTTGAACTGCGGATCGGCGCTCGGCCGCTGGTCGAGCGTGTAGAACACCGCGCCCAGCTTCGGATCGGCCGACGCGACTTCCATGATCGGGCCGCCCTGCACCCAGCCGACGTACACCTCGTCGTTGAAGTAGATCGCCCGCGGGGTCCAGGGAGCGATGTGATCGACCTGCAGGCTCGTCTTCGAGAAGACCAGCCCCTGCGACGCCGGCGGAATGTCCAGCGCCTGCAGCACCGACGGCAGGTAGCCGTGCTGCGGGTCGAAGGTCAGCTTCACCGTCCCGGCGTCAATCTGCTTCTGCAGCCGCGCGACGGCGTCGGTCGGCGCCGTCGTCTTGTAGGCGATGACGCCGCTGTCGTCCCCCGGGAACTGCCCCATCGCCAGCACCGCCACCGGGATGAGCAGCACGGCGGCCCCCACCGCCAGACGGGGATACCGACAACGGATGGCCGATCGGCATGCGTCCGGAATCATCGAAGTGCCGCTCCACGGTAAAGAGGGACCAACACGACCCGCTGGGAGAATACCAGTCGGACGGCCGAACACCTATGACGGCCGTCATACGCGGCGGT
>DATLRO010000096.1:0-2396 GCA_035534615.1 Vicinamibacterales bacterium | reverse complement strand
TGGCTGCGAGCGGCGGTCCGGCGGCGCAGGGCATACGCGACATCGACACGGTCGCCGATCGCGGCCGTCCAGCCGAGCCCCGACGCCCTCCGCACGGCGCCGGCGAGCACGGAACGATCGCTGGCGCGCAGGCCGAACGACGTGCCGTAGGCGGTGAAGCGCAGGGCTGCTGTCACGGCTCCCTACCAGATGAGCACGACCTGTCCGTTGCCCGAGTGGCCGCCCTGAGTATTCGTGACGCTGGTGGCGCCTGGCTCGGCGTAAGAGGAGCCACCGCCGCCACCACCCGCCCCGCTATCGTCGCCACCGCTGCCTCCGCCCCAGTACCCGCCCCCGCCGCCGCCGGAGGGGAGCGAGGTGCCGACGCCGTCGCCGCCTGCGCCGAGCGTTCCCGGATTGCCGTTCTGAATCGGACCGGTGCCGGCGGCGCCGCCAGCGCTTTGGGTGCCGCCGCCCCCGCCGGTGGCGCCTCCCGCGGCGCTGCCGGCCGCGCCCGTCGTGCCGCCCCCGTTGCCGCCGTTGGCAGGGAAGGCGCTGGCGCCTCCACCGGCCCCCGCGACGACGATGCGGTTCGAAAGCGCCGCGCCTCCCTGACGGATGTCGGAGGCGCCCCCGCCGCCGCCCGCGTGCGCGCCTCCGCTTGCGCCGCCGCCGTTGAACCCGCCGGCGGCGACGCCTGACGTGCTGGTGCCTCCGGCGCCGCCGACATAGATGTACAGCGCTTCGCCAGATGTCACGGAGACGGTTGCCGTGATCGTGCCGCCCTGGCCCCCGTTGCCGCTGAGGCCCCCACCGTCGCCACCCTGGGCACCATGGGCCGTGACCGTCAGCGACGTCACACCGGTCGGCACGGTGAACGTCTGCTGGGCGCCGGTGTAGCTGAACGTCTGCGAGCCGGAGACCGAGGCCGCCTCGAGCACCGCCGGTGCGACGATGGACGTGATGACCGGGAGCGTCGCGGCCGCGAGGCCGAGCCGCCGGATCAGGTCGCGGCGGGAGAACTGCCGGTCATCGGGCGGTGCGTCGACGCGCGCGCTCAACAGGTGCTTCTGGTCGAACTCCGCGAGCGCCAGGCCGACGATCGCCTCTGCCTGGGTCGCGCTCCAGTCGGGCTGCAGGCGCTCGATCATTTCCGCCGCGCTCGTCCGGCCGTCGCATATCCGCCAGACGCGGGCGGCCGTGGCGTTCAGCGCGTGGACTTCCTTCCGGGTCCACTCGTAAACGCAGACTTCATCGTCCAGGATTTCGGTATGAGTGGTCGGAGACTGGCGTGGAAGCATTCCCTGCCCCGGCATAGCGTGTCGAATACCGTACTGATGAGCTGTGCTGAATCAGACCCGCGTAGTGTACCACCCGCACCGTGCGGGACTGTTGCGAGACGGACCGACCCCGGCGACGCGCTGCGGCAGAACGAGCAGGACGCCGGGTCCGGCGGCTGGAGAGGCTACTGCTTCGTCAGCGTCTCGGTGCCGCTGATCGGCCCGAAGCAGATCGTCCCGGAGTACGGAATGGAGATCGTCGTCGGCGTGCTGAGCGTCGCCGTGCCGTTCAGCGTGAACGGGCAGGCCGGCAGTCCCGGCTCGGTCGCCTGACCGGTCGCGGTCCAGGTCACGCTCGCGCCGCTCAGACGAGGCCGTTCGGGCGAACCATCGTCCCGGGATTGTTCCGCTCGCCTGAATCCATGTTGTCGTGTGATGCGACGCTTCAGGCTTGAGTCTGCGCGAGACAGCCGGCCGGAAGCCGTCCCGCGCCATCGGCCGGGCGTCGTCGTCGCGCGGCCTTTCGGACCGGCGGCGGCCGAATCCGATGCTCGTCATGCCCGCGAAGGCGGGCATCCAGCCGGTCAGGCGGTCAGGCGATCACCCCGGCGGCGTCTGGCCGGAGGCCGACCGTGGCGGCGTAGCGAGACCGTCCACGCAGACGGATCAAGTGCATCGCCGGCGCGTTCTGGCTTCAATGGGGCGGCCGAATCCGATGCTCGTCATGCCCGTGAAGGCGGGCATCCAGCCGGTCGGGCGGTCGGCGATCACCTCGGTGGCGTCTGGCCGGAGGCCGACCGTGGCGGCGTAGCGAGACCGTCCACGCAGACGGATCAAGCGCATCGCCGGCGCGTTCTGGCTCCAATGGGGCCGCGGCTGATCAGCCGCGGAATCCTCGAATTTCACGTTCTTCAGACCGCTGGAATGGAGCTTCAATGGGGCCGCGGCTGATCAGCCGCGGAATCGTCGACTCGCTGGGCGTCGTGCACACCACGTTCGAGCTTCAATGGGGCCGCGGCTGATCAGCCGCGGAATCGAGGAGACCGACCGGGGCATCGGCATCTTGAGCGTGGCTTCAATGGGGCCGCGGCTGATCAGCCGCGGAATCGTGGCAGGCGCTCGACACTATCCTCGAGG
>DATLRO010000095.1:0-18979 GCA_035534615.1 Vicinamibacterales bacterium | reverse complement strand
GCTTCTCGTCGACCGTCTGGCGCATCTGCTCGAGCTGCTGGGTGTTGTCGTCGCGGATCTCCTTCAGCTTCGTCTCGACGGCCTCGCTCAGCCGGCCGAGCTGCTGACTGAAGGTGTCGAGCTGCTGCTTCTGCACCGTCGAGATCTCGCCGACCGCCCGCACGAGCGAGTCGTTGCTGCCCTTCAGGGTGCCGCCGACCTCCTGCCGCAGCTCGCGCCCCTGCGTCACCTGCTCGTCGCGCAGCCCCTTGAGGTCCTCGCGGACCTGCCGGTCGCGCTCGCTCTGCAGCTTCATCAGCGCGTCCAGCTTCGGCGCGAGGTCGTCGCCGGTGCCGGCGCCCGATCGCCGCAGCAGGAGCATCATCTGCAGGCCGATGATGACCAGGACGCCGACGAGCAGGAGATCGGAGATGGAGATCATTTTTCTCTTTGCGCGGGGCCCCACCCCCGCGCATTGCCGTCGCTCACGCTCCGGATCTTGCCATCGGCGGCGGTGCTGCTCTCAGTGGCACCCCTGGGCATTGCCGTCGCTGACGCTCCGGATCTTACCATCGACGCAGGTGCTGCTCTCAGCGGCACCCCTGGGCATGGCCGTCGCTGACGCTCCGGATCTTGCCATCGACGCCGGTGCTGCTCTCAGCGGCACCCCGGGGCATGGCCGTCGCTTACGCGCCCGCTCCTGCCATGATCCGCTTCAAAGTGGCCGTGTCGAGGTTGCCGCCGCTCATCACGCAGACGACCTTCCGGCCCTTCAGCGCATCGCGGCGCTTCATGGCGGCCATCAGCGAGGCCCCGCCGGCGCCTTCCGCCAGGTTGTGGGTCGCCCGCAGCGCGAGACGGACTCCCTCGGCAATCTCTTCCTCGCTGAGCGTCACCATGTCGTTCAGCTCGCGCTTCAACATGTTGAACGTCAGATCGAAGGTCACGCGGGTCGCCATGCCCTCGGCGAACGTGTCGGCGCGCTCACCGACGACGCGCGACGGACCGCGCCACGACCGGGTGAACGCGTCGGCCCGCTCAGCCTGCACGCCGATCACCTCGGCGCGGCTGCCCAGCCCGGTGCGCGCCATCACACAGCCGCAGGCGCCGCTGCCGCCGCCAATCGGCACGAAGATGGCGTCGACGTCCGGCAGGTCCTCGAAAATCTCGAGCGCGTAGGTCCCGACGCCCGCGAGCAGCAGCGGCTCGTTCGCCGAATGAATGTAGCGGAGACCGCGCTCGGCCTGCAGCGCCTCGACCCGCCCGCGCGCCTCGTCGAAGTCGCGGCCGTCTTCGATCACCTCGGCCCCGTACGCCCGCATGGCCGCGTTCTTCTCGGGATTGTTCCCCACCGGCACGACGATCGTGCACGCCACGCCGGCCAGCCGCGAGGCCAGCGCGATCGACTGGCCGTGGTTGCCGGTGGACGCCGAGATCACGCCGCGCCGCCGTTCCTCGTCCGACAGCGACCCGACCAGGTTCAACCCGCCGCGAATCTTGAAGGCGCCGGTCGGATTGTGGTTCTCGTGCTTGACGTACACGTCGCAGCCCATCGCCTCGGCCAGCAGCGGGTGGCGCAGCAGCGGCGACGGCTTCAGGACCCGGTAGACCCGCGGACGGGCCTGGTAGATGTCGAGCAGCGTCGGTTCACTCATCGTCGCGGTCATGAAAGTCCATCACTCTCAGGCAAAGGACGTACGCGGGCCGCCTGGAACCCGGAACACGGGAAAACACGAAGAAAATACACGCCGGCCGGCCCGTTCCGCCGGCAGGCGACCGGAAACCCGGGCCCGCGCCGTTTCAGGTTTGTCGCTGAACTTACCACTCCGGCGTCCGCGCGTCTCACCGTGGCCCCTGCTCCGCCCACTCCCGCACGACCGGCACGGCGAGGTCCGGGCGGTCGGTGATGATCGCATCGACCCCCCAGTCGAGCAGCCGGCGCATGTCCGAGGGATCGTCCACCGTCCAGACCTGGACGGCGGCGCCGGCGGTATGGGCCGCGCGGACGAAGCGCGGCGACACGACGCGCGTGAAGCCGCTCCGCTCGGGCACCTGATACGCCTGATTCGGCACCCGCCGCGGAGGCAGGCCGACCCACGATCGGTACAGCATCCACCGCACCTCCTCGCGCGCAGCGCTGGTCGCAATGGCGGGGTCGAGGGTGCGGGTCGCCCGCAGCACGCGCAGGCCGAAGGATCCGAGACAGACGCGCGCCACGGCGTCGGCGGCCCGCACCTCGTCCACGACGGCACGCGCCAGGTCGCCGGTGTTCCCCTTCATCTCGATAATGAAGCGGGTGTCACGGTAACGGCGCAGGATGTCGCGCAGCGCCGGAATGCCGATGCCCCGCCCGCGGAACGGGTGCCCGCCGCCGGTCCTGAAGTGATACCCGGCATCCACGCCCGCCAGCTCGGCCGCCGTCAGGTCGGCAATCGCGCCGGTCGCGTCGGTCGTCCGGCCCAGCCGCGCATCATGGTGCACGACCGCGACGCCGTCCCGCGACAGGTGCACGTCGAGCTCGAGGCCGTCGGCGCCGAGCGCGAGCCCCCGGTCGAAGGCGGGCATCGTGTTTTCAGGAGCGAGCGCGCTGCCACCCCGGTGCGCGAACACGAGGGGACGTCCGGTCGGGGCGGAAGGAGGCGTCATTGTCCGTTCGGGTCTGGTGACGGGGCCTGGAGCCCTCCCGACAGTCTAACGTAGACGGCTGGACCGGGGCGGGGCGCCGCATTTGCGGCGGCCGCGCTGGCCCGGGACGATGGCTGCTGTTAGAATCGGAAGATGACAGGCCCCTCTCCCGCTCGAACCTTCGGCGCGCTGCGGCGCCTCGGCGATCGGTACGCGTCGCGGCGTACGGTCAAAGACGAGATCCGCGGGAATCTGATCCGCAAGCTCGAGGCCGGGGACCGGTTGTTTCCCGGCATCATCGGCTACGACGAGACGGTCATCCCGCAGCTCGTCAACGCCGTGCTGGCGCGCCACAACTTCATCCTGCTCGGGCTGCGGGGGCAGGCGAAGAGCCGCATTCTCCGGGGCCTGATGGATCTGCTCGACGAGACGATCCCGGTCGTGGCGGGGTGCGAGATTCACGACGACCCGTTCGCGCCGATCTGCAGCAGCTGCCGGGCGCGGCTCGCGCGGGAGGGCGACGAGCTGGCGATCGACTGGCTGCCCCGCGAGGCGCGCTACGTCGAGAAGCTGGCGACGCCGGACGTGACGATCGCCGACATCGTCGGCGACATCGATCCGATCAAGGCGGCACAGGCCGGCCTGCAGCTCTCCAGCGAGCTGACGATGCACTACGGGCTGCTGCCGCGGGCGAACCGGGGGATCTTCGCGATCAACGAGCTGCCGGATCTGGCGGGCAAGATCCAGGTCGGCCTGTTCAACATCCTGCAGGAAGGCGACGTCCAGATCAAAGGCTACCCCGTCCGGCTGCCGCTCGACGTGCTGATGGTGTTCACGGCCAATCCGGAGGACTACACGGCGCGCGGCAAGATCATCACGCCGCTCAAGGACCGGATCGGGTCCGAGATCCGGACGCACTACCCGGCCTCCCGCGAGCACGGCATGGCGATCACGGCGCAGGAATCCTGGACCGCGCGCGCCGACACCAGGCTGCCGGTGACGATTCCGGACTACCTGCGCGAGATCATCGAGGAAATCGCCTTCCAGGCGCGGGACGATCGGAAGGTCGACAAGCGGTCGGGCGTCAGCCAGCGCCTGCCGATTTCGACCCTGGAGCTGGTCCTTTCAAACGCCGAGCGCCGGGCGATCCTCAGCCGCGAGCCGCACGTCGTGCCGCGCGTGACCGACGTGTACTCGGCCCTGCCGTCGATCACCGGCAAGTTCGAGCTGGAGTACGAGGGCGAGCTGCGCGGCGCCGACACGGTGGCGCGCGACCTCATCCGATCGGCGGTCGCGAACGTCTTCGCCGAGCGGTTCGACGGCGTCGACACGCGGCAGGTGGTCGAATGGTTCGACATGGGCGGCACGCTGCAGACCGACGACGCGCTGTCGGCGGCCGGGCTGCTGGACGCGACCCGCAACGTGCAGGGGCTCGACGACCTCGCCGTGCAGGTCGGCGGCGAGCGCGGTGCGCCCGATCCGATCCGGGCGTCCGCGATCGACTTCGTCCTCGAAGGCCTGTACGCGCAGAAGAAGATCAGCCGCAGCGAGGAGCGCGGCTATCACGCGACCGAGTCGCCGCGCCGCCAGCCACGGACCGCCGCCGCCGCCGAGCCGTTCGACGAAGGTCTGCCGCTGCCGGGGCCGGGCAAGAAGAAGTACTACAACTAGCCCCGAGCAGTGAGCACCGAGCCCCGAGCCTGAGATGCGCTACCGCTACACGCGATTCACCGGCGACCCGCTCGGCGACCTCGACCTCGAGGATCTCGTGGCGAAGCTGTCGGACTTCCTGATGTCCAGCGGCTTCGGCGACCCGCAGGGGCTGGGCGACGAAGACCGGACGATGCAGGCGCTGCACGACGCGATCCTCGACGCCCTGTTCAACGGCGGCATGCTGTCGGACGAGGTGCTCGATCGCCTGCTGGGCGACCCGGCCGACGCCGACCAGGAAGCGGCCCGGGCGCGGCTGGAGCAGATCGTCCAGGATCTCATCGACCGGATGAAGGACGCGGGCTACATCACCGGCGCTCCGGACCTCGACGCCGAACGCCAGCGCCGGCAGGCGGGCCGGGGCGGCCAGGGGGAGGAGGCGCCCGAGGTGCGGTTCGAAGTGACCGACAAGGCGCTCGACTTCCTCGGCTACCGGGCCCTCCGCGATCTCCTGGGCGCGATGGGCAAGAGCAGCTTCGGGCGTCACGACACCCACGAGCACGCGACCGGCATCGAGACCAACGGCGCGCCCAAGCCGTACGAGTTCGGCGACACGCTGAACCTCGACGCGACCGGCACGATTCTCAACGCCGTCCGGCGTCAGAACGAAGAGCGCCTGCGGCCCGGTCGAGGCGCCGGAGGCGGCACGCCCGGCCCCGGCGGAATCGCAGTCCGGCACGAGGACCTGATGGTCGTGGAAGGCGAGTATCAGAGCTCGTGCGCGACGGTGCTGATGCTGGACTGCAGCCACAGCATGATCCTGTACGGCGAGGATCGCTTCACGCCCGCCAAGCGGGTCGCGCTCGCCCTGTCGCAGCTGATCCGCACCCAGTACCCGGGCGACGCCCTGAAGGTCGTGCTCTTCCACGACTCCGCCGAGGAGATCCCGCTCGGCGAGCTCGGCCGCGTGCGCGTCGGCCCGTACTACACCAACACCCGCGAGGGGCTTCGCCTGGCGCGCCGGCTGCTCGATCGCCAGCGGAAGGACATGCGCCAGATCATCATGATCACCGACGGGAAGCCGTCGGCGCTGACCCGCCCCGACGGCCGGATCTACAAGAACGCGTTCGGGCTCGACCCGTTCATCGTGTCGGAGACGTTCGCCGAAGTCGCCGCCTGCCGGAAGTCCGGCATCATGATCAACACGTTCATGCTGGCGCGCGACTACGACCTGGTGAGCTTCGTCCGCCGGGTCGCCGAGATCTGCCGCGGAAAGGCGTACTTCACGACGCCGTACACGCTCGGCCAGTACGTCCTCATGGACTACATGGACAAGAAGACGAAGACCCTTCACTGAGCCGGCCCGCCATGCTGTCACGCACCATTCCGCTCTTCCCCCTGCCGAACGTCGTGCTGTTTCCCAACGTGTTCCTGCCGCTGCACATCTTCGAGCCGCGGTACCGGGCCATGGTGGCCGACGCGCTCGAGGGAGACCGGATGATCGGCATCGTGCTGCTGAAGCCGGGCTGGGAGGAGGATTACGAGGGCCGGCCGCCCGTCTACCCCATCGGCGGCAACGGGCTCATCACCCACGCCGAGCGGCTGCCCGACGGGTGCTACAACATCGTGCTGCGCGGCCTGGAGAAATTCCGGATCGTCCACGAGGCCCACGAGGCCGACCTGCCGTACCGGCGCGCGCACGTCGAGGTCATGATCGAGGACACGGTGCCGTGCGACCGTGACCGCCTGCGCGCCCACCGCCAGCGCCTCGAGGCGCTCGTCGTCCCGGCCGGCGACGGTGCCGGCCTCGACCAGAAGCTGCCGATCACCCTGTCGGACGAGGATCTCGTGCACGCGCTGGCGCAGTACCTGGCGCTCGAGCCGCTCGAGCGGCAGGCCCTGCTGGAGCGCGACGGCGTGCGCGCCCGCTGCGAGTCGCTGCTGGAACTGCTCGAAATGCGGGAGCTGCTGGCGGAACGCCCGTGGTACCGCCAGCGGCCGCACTGAACTTAACCGGGGCTCCGCCCCGGACCCCGGCTCACTCCACTCGCTCGCCTCGCGCCGGCTCGCTCCGTTCCGTTCGCGGGCCCGCGCTGCGGGCCGCCGGCGCTCCGCGCCGGTTCTTCCGGGCTCTGTGCCCAGCTGGCGCTAGGAAGCCGCCCAGCGCTCCGCCAGCACCTTCACGATCTGCTCCCCGTGAAACCGGCCGTTCTCGATGAAGATCGCCCCGGTGTCCCGCCCCGCCAGCGCCCCGCCCGCCACGAAGAGGTTCGGCACGTTGGTTTCGAACGTCTCCGGGTCGTACTGCGGCGCGCCCCGCTCGCTCACCTGCACGCCCGCCCGGACGAACAGCGTCGTGTCGGGGTGGTATCCGGTCAGCAGCAGCACCGCGTCGGCCGGCAGCTCCTCGCGGCGCCCGTCCCGCTCCACGATCACCGCCGTCGGACGGATCTCGACGATCCGCGTGTCGAACCGCGCGGGAATGGCGCCTTCCCGGATCCGGTTCTCGATGTCGGGCTTCACCCAGTACTTGATCGACTCGCCCAGCGCCGCGCGGCGATGCACGAGCGTCACCTGCGCGCCGGCCCGGTACAGCTCCAGCGCCGCCTCGGCGGCCGAGTTCTTGCCGCCGACGACGATGACGCGCTGCCGGTAGTACGGGTGCGGTTCGTTGTAGTAATGCGAGACGTGCGGCAGATCCTCGCCGGGAATCTCGAGCAGGTTCGGGTGATCGTAGTAGCCGATCGCCAGCGCCACCGCCCGGGCGTGGAGGACCCGGTGGACGCCCCGCTGCGACCGGAGGTGCAGGGCGAACAGCATGCCCTGGCCCGCCATCCCCTCTTCCCTGGCGAGGTCGATCGCCTCCTCGCCGCACGCCACCTGCAGGTCGAAGGCGTCGACGACGCGCCGGTAGTAGCGCAGCGCTTCGAGCCGGGTCGGCTTGTCGTACGGCGTCGTCAGCGGCACGCCGCCGATTTCGAGCAGCTCCGGCGTCGTGAAGAAGACCATGTGCACTGGAAAATGAAAGATCGAGTTGACGAGGACGCCCTTCTCGACCACGAGGTAGTCGAGCCCGCGCCGGCGGGCGGCGATGGCGGCGGAGAGGCCGGACGGCCCGCCGCCCACAATGAGGAGATCGTGAACAGTCATCGTCCGACGATCATACCGTGAGGGTCGGGGAGCCGGTCCAGTGCGAGGCCGGTCGGGAGGGCGCGGACCGACCCGGCGGCCGGCGCTCGACGGCGGTGGAGGGGGGACGGCGGCGATCCGTCGAGGGCCGATGGCGGGTCCGAGGGGTCTGGGCGAGGCGGCTGGATGGCCGCGCTGGTCCGGATCGGCCGCCGAGAACTCCGACCAATTCAGTCGGCAATGCCCGCTCGACGCTCATCCGGGCCCGATGGGGCCCCGCCAGGGCCAGCCGACTGAAAACGGCCATATTTCAAGGGCAATCGCGCTATCATGCCTGCAATTCGGCCGGTACGGATCGGCCTGCTACACCGGTGTGTCCGTCGAGGGCCCCGGTTTCGGCTGTCCGCGCGGAGCGCGGACGGTTTCCTCAAGGAGAGCTCCAGCATGTATTCGCCCATCAAGTACGTGGAGAAGGGGCTGTCGGTGGCGGCCAATGGCGCCTGGGCGGTGTTCAGCCGGGCCAACCGCATCCGGCAGAATCCGTCCTTCACGCCCGCGTGGTCGGATCGGCCGCTCCAGAAGTCGTATCAGAAGACCAAGCCCCCGCTGGGCTGGCCGCGCGAGACGGACTCGCTGTGTCCGGTGTGCGTGCGGGAGGCCCGGCAGGCGATCCTCGACGGGAAGCAGGACGTGAGCGTCCTCCTGAACGAGAAGGTCGGCGAGATCAAGGCACAGATCATCGAGCGCGACGGCAAGATCCTGATGGTCAAGGACTGCCCGCTGCACGGGCACTTCGAGGACGTCATGGCGATCGACACGGCCTTCTTCAAGCACCTCGAGCAGGTGTTTCCCGGCCGTGACATCCGCGCGCACAACGACGAGACGCTGCACAACCACGGGAGCAGCACGATCAAGCATGGACGCGGGTCGGTGCTGACGGTGGACCTGACGAACCGCTGCAACATGATGTGCGATCCCTGCTTCATGGACGCCAACCAGGTCGGCTTCGTGCACGAGCTGACGTGGGAGGACATCAAGCAGGTGCTGGACAACGCGATCAGCATCAAGCCGCGGCGGCAGATGTCGGTGCAGTTCTCGGGCGGCGAGCCGACGATTTCGCCGTACTTCCTGGACGCCGTCCGCTACGCGCGGAAGGTCGGCTACAACAGCGTGCAGGCGGCGACCAACGGCATCGAGTTCGCGAAGAGCCCGGAATTCGCCCGGGCGGCGGCCGAAGCGGGCCTGCGGTACGCCTACCTGCAGTTCGACGGGATTGGCAACGCGGCGAACGCGCACCGCCGGGTCGGCAACCTGTTCGACGTGAAGCTCCGGGCGATCGAGAACCTGCACAGTGCGGGGGTCGACATCGTGCCCGTCATCACGATCGTCAACGGCGTGAACAACGAGCAGGTCGGCCGGGTCATCGAGTTCGCGCTCGACAATCCGAAGAAGATCAACTTCCTGTCGTTCCAGCCGGTGTCGTTCACCGGCCGCGACGAGGAGATCACCGACGAGCGGCGGCAGGCGCAGCGCTACACGCTGTCGCACCTGGCGCACGACGTGAAGTCGCAGACCGGGCTCGGCGATCCGGTGCGCGACTGGTTCCCGATCTCGTTCATGGGGACCTTCACCGACTGGGCCGACCAGGTGCACGGGCCCGATCAGCCGTGGGGCCAGCTGACCTGCGGGTGCCATCCCAACTGCGGCGTCGGCATGGCGGTCATGATCGACAAGGAAACGAAGGAGGCCGTGCCGGTGACGGCGTTCCTGAAGGCCGAGCAGCTGGCGAAGGACGTGGCGGAGGTCAACGACGCCGCGCGCGGCCGGTTCCTCTCGGTCGTCGGCATGGCGCTGGCGCTGATGCGGAACTACGATCCGTACAAGGCGCCGACGCACTTCCGGCTGATCGACCTGATGCGGAAGTTCGACAAGACGTTCGGCGCCACCAAGAAGGCGCGGTCGGGCGCCTACGGCCGGGTGGAAGGCGACCGGACGATCAACGACATCCAGAAGCGGCGGGCGGACCGCTGGAACTTCCTGTTCATCGCCGGGATGTGGTTCCAGGATCTGTTCAATTACGACTTCCGCCGCACCGAGATGTGCATCATCCCGTACGCGACGCAGCAGGGGGAGATCTCCTTCTGCGCCTACAACACCGGCATCGGCTGGCGGCAGATCATCGAGAAGATGCACATGACGGCCACGCTCACCAAGTGGTACGAAGAGCACGGCCGGCACGAGATCTTCGCCGGCGGCAAGGCCGTGCCGCTGACGAGCGCCGGCCACTCGCTGAAGCTGAACGCCGAGGCGGTGGCGGCCGGCGCCCAGACCGACCTCGACGCGCTCGGCATCGCGAAGAACGCGCGCGAAGAGAAGATCAAGGCGCGCCAGAAGAAGGATCGGGACCCGTTGACCGCGGAGGCGCTGCACAACGCGCAGATGGCCGCCCTCTACCGGCAGCACGTGCTCAAGGAGGCCCCGCCGCCGCCGACGGTCCAGATCATCGGGCTGGGCAGCAAGAAGACGGACGAGGCGCCGGTCAGCTAGACCGGCGCTCGCGCGGTGTCACACACGGCCGGATGCCCCACGGGGTGTCCGGCCGGTTTTCTGTACGGGCGGCCTCACCTGGTACCCCCTGCACTACAATTTCTCCATGGACATCAAACTCATCCGTCATGCCACGCTGCGCCTCGAGATCGGCGGCCGGCACCTGCTGCTCGACCCGGCGCTCGGCGCCGCCGGCATGCAGCCGCCGATCGAGAACTCCGACAACGACCGGCGCAACCCGCTCGTCGACCTCCCCGCCCCGATTCCGGAGATCGCCCGGGGTCTTCAGGCGCTGGTCGTCACGCACCTCCACCGCGACCACCTGGACGATGAGGCGGTGCAGCAGCTTCCCCATGCGCTGCCGGTCTTCTGCCAGCCGGAGGATGCGGACGCGCTGGCGAAGCGGGGGTTCAAGCAGGTCCAGCCGGTGGCCGACAAGGTGGACTGGGAAGGCCTGGAGATCATCCGGACCGGCGGGCGCCACGGCACGGGCGATCTGGCCCGGCAGATGGGGCCGGTCTCGGGCTTCGTCTTCCGGGCCGCCGGCGAGCGGCCGCTCTACGTCGCCGGCGACACGGTCTGGTGTCCGCTCGTGGCAGACGCCCTCGCGCGCCACAAGCCGGGCGTCATCGTCGTCAACGCCGGCGCTGCCGAGTTCGTCGACAGCGACCCGATCACCATGGACTCAGACGATGTGCTGAGGGTCGCGCAGGCCGCGCCGGAGGCGACGGTCGTTGCCGTGCACATGGAAGCGTGGAACCACTGCGCGCTCGGCCGCAGCCGCCTCGCCGAGCTGGTCCGCCAGGCGAACCTCAGCGGCCGGATCAGGATCCCCCAGGACGGCCAGCAGTTGAGCTTCTAGACGGCGTACCCCGAACGCGCCGGGTCGGCGTACGACGCGGTCTACGGCCGGCGGCGAACGTCGCGCCGCACGGGCCGGCGCGGGCGGAGGGGCGGCGCGGGCCGGTACTCCACCCTCACGTTGCTGATGTCGGCGATCGGCCGGCCGGGCGCATTGTAGGTGTACGAACCGTCCAGCCGGACGACGTCCACCTTCTCGCCGAGGATGCTGACCTGGTCGATCTTCTCAGGGATGGCAATCCGGATCGGCTGGGTCCCGGTCGGAGCGACCGCCTTGACGCCGCCGGGGCCCGCCCCGCCGCTGATCCGATCGACGAGATCGGCGGCCGTCCGGAACGAGCTCCGGATGACGCCCCGGTCGATGAGCGTCCCGTCCAGCGCCAGGACGTCGACGGTCGCCGTGTAGCGCGCGTAGGCCCGGTGCGCGCGGACCTGCGAGGGCGAGTAGGTCTCCCGGTTGTGCAGATCGAACGTCAGCGTCGCCATGCCGCGATGCCGCGGGATGGTGATGAGAATCCCGGTCAGGGGGTCCTGCCCCGCCAGCACGTCGCAGAACTGCTCGCCGGTCTTCACGCCCACCCCGAGCACCGCCGGACACTTGATGTCCGGCTGAATCGTCTTGAGCTGGACGAGGGGCGCCCGGCGGCGCTGGACGATGCGCCGGGGGACAGTGGCAGCGACCGCCGTGCCGGCGAGCGCGCTGATGAGCACCGCGATCAGACTACGTCGCATGCGTCACAGTATACGTCGCCGGCCGTCGCATCGCCGGCGAACCAGCCGGGCAGGCGCGGCCGGCTGGCCGGCCGCGCTCCCCTGGCGCCTGGAGATCGTCAGTGGCCGGAGTGCTCGCCCGCACGGAAGTCCGTCCAGGGCCCTGACAGCATGTCGCGCAGTTCTGGCGCCTGCCAATCGTACTGTGGATGCGCCGCCAGAAACGGCTTCGCGTAGAAGTTGTCGCCGTCCGGATGTCCGGCGTGCGCGATGAGCCTCATGTCTTTGGCCATCTCGCTGTCGATGACCTTTCCCTGCACGGCGCCCATGGGATCAAAGGGCTTCACGCCCCACCCGGGCTCCCCCGCGCTGTCCTTTTCCCCTTCCCCGCAGAGCGTCCGGAGGTCCGCGCCTTCCTTCTTCGTGTACGCGTCGTACGTATCGCTCTCGAATTTCTCGGCAAGCGCGGGATCGATCCTGCCCTTGTACTCCTTCATCAGCTCGTCCCAGCGCACGTGCCTCGCATTCGGAGAAATCGACGGATCGTTGGGGTTGAACGTCGTCTCGAGCTTCATCACCTTCGGGTCGCTCACGAAATTCGCGCCGACATAGTACCCGTTCTTCGTGCGCCACAGCTTCCACGCCCTCAACCCCAGTTCGAATTGCGCGATTTCTCCGGTCTTTCGGTCGCCCAGCAGCCAGTCGTTCGCGTAGCCGCCGTTGTTGCCTTTCAGCATGATTTTCACGTAGTCGTCAATCGAGCTCGCGTACTGCATCGCCTCGCGCGCCCGAACGAACTCCGGAATCCCGTTGGAATTCCAGCCGTGGAAATCCGACATCGTCGTCTCGGTGATCATCAGACCGTCCGAATTGACGCCGAAATCGTCGTCGCTCGCGATCACGCCCGGAAAGCCGTCCATCAGCATCCGATAGCCGTGCTCCGGCACGATGTCGAAGATGATGTCCCACCGCTCGCCCGTCAGATAGCCGGTCCAGGCGTTGTGGCCCATCACGATCTGGCCCCCCTTCGTCCAGCTCCCGGTGGCCACGAAGGCGCTGCAGTGTCCGAGCACCTTCGCGTCCGACAGGCTGGCCGAGGTCTTGCCCCTGGTCGGGTGATGCTTGTCGTACCAGGGCACGTAATACTCCGGCAGTTCCTGGAACGCGTTCAGCGCCACCACGTCGTCCAGATCGAGCTGCACGCCTCGCGCGTGGAGCCCCGCCACGATTCCGCTGAGCTCCTCGCGATATTCGCGGGGAATGTGCGGCCACAGAATGGTCCGGGCCGCCGTGCGGAAGAACGCCCACTTCTTCCTGGTCGTGTGCGTGTCATCGAGCTTCACCGCCTTGAACGCATCCGCAATCTCGGGCGCCAGCAGATAGCCGTGCTGGAAGCCAATCTGGTCCGGCGTGCCCTGCAGATGGACGTACGTCCATCCGTTCTTCTTGAACATGTAGGAGCCGGCCAGCCGCGGATCCTTCGCCGGACGCGCCGCCGCCTTGACGGCCGCCGCCGCGGCGACCGGTTCCCCGTGCAGCCCCGGCGAAGCGCACACCACCGCGAGCACGGCGACCGCGGACAGCGCCGTCACTAACTCCCGTCGTTTTGATGCCATGTGTCCCCCCGAGATGGACCGGGCGTCGTCCTGTTCCCGGACGATGTACGATTCCAGCGAGCGCTGGTGCGAATCGGCGCGCTCGACGTGAGCCGGCCGGACGCGCCGCCGCAGCCATTGAGGAAGCCCGATGGTCCGGACGACCGCCTGGAAGCGCCGGCGTATTGCCGGCGCCATAGTAGAACGGCCACGCGCTGGTGTTCAACAGGAACAGCACGCGCTCGTCGCCGGCGTGAAATTGAGAGCGGGTTTCAGAATCAGCTGATGGCGGGTCCTGTCGCGGGACAACGGACCGCCGTGAGGTTCGCTGCGCGCGTCACCGCAGCCAGAACACGCCGACCGTGATGGTGCAGATCGTGATCGGCACCCCGACTTTCAGGTAATCGGAGAACGTCACGTGGATCCCGCGCCGGGACGCCCCCTGGGCGACAATCAGGTTGGCGATCGAGCCGACCAGCGTCAGGTTGCCGGCCAGCGTGCTCGCCATCGCCAGCACCAGCCAGGCCTGGTGCGGATCGGGCAGGCGCGGGATCAGGCGCGTGAACAGCATGACGGCCGGGACGTTGCTGACCAGGTTGGACAGCGTCGCCGCGACGACGCTCAGGCCGGCGACGGTGGCGATGCCGACCGGCCGCAGGAGCGCAAAGAACCGGCGGTCGAGGCCGGCGTGCTCCACGCCGCCGATGACCACGAAGAGCCCGATGAACAGCGTCAGCAGGTCCCAGTCGATCTCGCGGGAGATCTTCTGCGGATTCACGCGCCGGGTCACCAGCAGCACGGCCGCTCCTGACATCGCGACCAGCGCGGGGTCGTACCCGGCCAGGAAGCCGGCCAGCACGCCGGCCGAGACCAGCAGGCTCTTGATGGCCAGCCCGCGGTGCAGGGGCCGGGCGGGCAACGTCACCGCGGTGGTCCGCGCGGCCTGCAGATCCCGCCGGAACACGAGGCCGACGATCACGATGTCGAGCGCCAGGCCGACGAGCGCGACCGGTCCGAGGCGGGCCAGGAACCCGGCGTAGCTGATCCGCGACAGGCTGCCGATCAGCATGTTCTGGGGATTGCCGGTAATGGTCGCCACGCTGCCGATGTTGGCACCGGTCGCCAGCCCGATGAGCAGCGGCAGCGGCGACAGCCCCCGGGCGTCGGCGAGCTCGAGCACGACCGGCGTGAACACCAGGCAGATCGTGTCGTTCACGAACAGGGCCGACAGCACGCCGGCGGTCACGACGATGACGGCGAGCAGCGCGACCGGCCGGCTCACGCGCAGGACGGTCCACCGGGCGAGCGCCGCGAACACGCCGGCCAGGCTCAGGTTCGCCACGAGCACCATCATGCCGAACAGCAGGATGAGCGTGCGGTAATCGATCGCGCGGTACGCCTCGTCCAGGCTCAGGCCGCCGGCGACGACCATCAGGATGGCGCCGACGATGGCGGCACCGGTGCGATCGATGCGGAGCAGGGGGAGGCGGCCGACGGCGACCACCAGATACGTCAGCAGGAAGATGAGGGCGGGCGCCACGGGCAGGAGCCTCGGGCCGGAGCCTCAGTCGTCCCGGCCGGCGATCGCGTTGAGGGCGTCCACCGCCGAGGGGACGGCGCTGCGGCGGCGGATCAGCTCGAGGAACTCCTGGCGGGTGCGGCCGTTGTTCCGGAAGGCGCCGAGCATGGAACTGGTCACGGCGAACGAGTTCTGCTTCTCCACGCCGCGCATCGCCATGCACAGGTGGGTCGCTTCCATCACGACGGCGACGCCGAGCGGCCGGATCGTCTCCTGGATCGTCTCGGCGATCTGGCTGGTGAGCCGCTCCTGGATCTGCAGGCGGCGGCTGAAGATGTCGACGAGGCGCGGCACCTTGCTGAGCCCGATCACCTTCGTGCTCGGAATGTAGGCGACGTGGCACTTGCCGAAGAACGGCAGCAGGTGATGCTCGCAGAGGCTGTAGAAGTCGATGTCCTTCACGATGACCATCTCGCTGTAGTCCACCGTGAACAGGGCGCCGTTGAGCACCTTGTCGACATCGGCCCGGTACCCGCTCGTCAGGAACTGGAGCGCCTGTTCCACCCGCTTCGGCGTGTCGACGAGCCCTTCGCGGTCGGGATCCTCGCCGAGGGCGGCCAGCAGCTCTCGAATCAGCGTCTGCATCGATCTCCGGAGCCGGGAGTCCCGTGCCGCTCCGCGCCGCGGGCGCGCCTGAAGTCCGGCGGGGACTCCCGTCCCCCCTTCTCCGCTTACTTGGTGTACGTGTAGAAGCCGCGGCCGCTCTTGCGGCCCAGCCGGCCGGCCATCACCATCCGCTTCAGCAGCGGCGGCGGCGCGAACGCCGGCTCGCGGTACTCCTCGAACATGATGTTCGCGATGTAGTACGTGGTATCGAGGCCGACGAAATCGAGCAAGGTGAACGGCCCCATCGGGTAGCCGCACCCGAGCTTCATGCCCTTGTCGATGTCCTCGAGGGTGCCGAGCCCGTTCTCGTAGCACCGGATGGCGTCGAGCAGGTACGGCACGAGCAGCCGGTTGACGATGAAGCCCGGCCGGTCGGGCGCCGTGATCGGCTCCTTGCCGAGCGACTGGGCGAACGTGAACACGCGCTGGTAGGTCTCGTCGCTCGTCTGGAGCGCGCGGATCACCTCGACCAGCTTCATGATCGGCACCGGGTTGAAGAAGTGCAGGCCGGCGAACCGGTCGGGCCGCTTCGTGCCGGCCGCCAGCTGGGTCACGCACAGCGACGAGGTATTGCTCACGAAGATCGTCGTGTCCTTGACCACTGCGTCGAGACCGGCGTACGTCCGCAGCTTGTCGTCGAGGTTCTCGACGATCGCCTCGATGATGAGGTCGCAGTCCTTCATCTCGCTGAACGCGGTGGTCCCCGAGAGGTTCGCGAGCGTCTTGTCGCGCGCGTCCGGGGTCACCTTGCCCTTGGCGACGCCATCCTCGAGGAACCGCTTGATCCGGGCCATGCCGCCCTGCAGAAACGCGTCGTCCACTTCACGGACGATGGTCCGATAGCCTGACTGCGCGCAGACCTGCGCGATGCCCGATCCCATCAGACCGCATCCGAGCACGCCAACTGTACGAATCTCCATTGCTCCCTCTCCGCTTAAGAATGGCATCCATCGGTCCGCGCGGGGCCCCGCCCCCGCGCGTCGCCGTCGCTCACGCTCCGGATCCTGCCGGTCGCGGCGTTGCCGCCCGGGTGGCGTCGGCGCACGAGGCCCGGACTCCCGCCGATCAGACCGTCTCCACCATCGCCGCGATTCCCTGGCCGCCGCCGATGCAGGCGGTCGCCAGTCCGCGCCGGCCACCCCGGCGCCGCAGCTCGAGCAGCAGCGTGAGCAGCAGCCGCGTGCCGGTCATGCCCAGCGGGTGACCGAGCGCGATGGCGCCGCCATTGACGTTGACCTTGTCCCGGTCGAGGCCGAGCTCCTTCTCCACCGCCAGGTACTGGCCGGCAAAGGCCTCGTTCACCTCGATGAGGTCGACGTCCTTCAGCGTGAGGCCGAGCTGCGCGAGCAGCTTGCGCGTGGCCGGCGCCGGCCCCATCCCCATCAGGCTCGGCTCGACGCCGACCGCCGCCCAGCCCGTGATCCGCCCGATCGGCCTGAGCCCGCGCTGTTTCACCGCCTCGGCCGACGCCAGGATCAGCGCCGCGCCGCCGTCGACGATGCCGCTGGCGTTGCCGGCGGTGACGCAGCCGTCCTTCGTGAAGGCCGGCGGCAGCTTGGCCAGAATCTCCATCGTCGTGTCGGGCCGCAGGTGGTCGTCGCGGTCGACGACCTGGGTCCCCTTGCGGCTCTTGATCTCGACCGGCACGACTTCATCCTTGAAGCGGCCCTCGCTCCAGGCCTTGCCGGCCAGCTGCTGGCTGCGGACGGCGAACCGGTCCTGCTCCTCCCGGCTGATGTCGTACTTGGCGGCGCAGTTCTCGGCGGTCTTGGCCATCGTGCAGCCGCAGTACGGGTCGAGCAGCGCCTCCCACAGCGAGTCCTCGAGCCTGCCCTGGTTCAGCTTCAGGCCGCTGCGCAGGCCGCGGATCACGTGCGGCGCCTGCGTCATGTTCTCGATCCCGCCGGTCAGCACGACGCCCGCTTCGCCGAGCCTGATGAGCTGCGCGCCGCTGACGGCCGCCTGGATGCCGGAGCCGCAGAGCCGGTTGACCGTCAGGGCCGGCACCTCGACCGGCACGCCGGCCTTGAGCGCCACGTGCCGCGCGCCGTAGATGGCGTCGGCGCTGGTCTGCATGACGTTGCCGACCACCGTGTGCTCGATCCATTCGGGCTTGACGCCGGTCTTCTCGAACGCGGCGCGCGCCGCGATGGCGCCCAGCTCGAGAGCCGACACGTCCTTGAGCGCCCCCGCATACTCCGTCATCGGGGTCCGCGCCCCGCCCACCACGAATACCTCTGTGCTCATACCGTTCTCCGCTCCCCGTGGATCCGCGGCGATCAGGCGTGGGCCCGCCCGATCGCCGCCGCGATGTAGTCACCCGTCTCGCGCGTGCCCAGCGTGCCGCCGATCTCCGCGGTCCCCTGGGCCGCCACGACGCTCTCCTTGACGGCGGCCTCGATGGCGGCGGCTTCCTGCGACAGCCCGAGATAATCGAGCATCAGCGCGGCCGACAGGATCGCGCCGACCGGGTTCGCCACGTTCTTGCCGGCGTACTTCGGCGCCGACCCGTGCACCGGCTCGAACAGCGACGTCCGTCCCGGGTGCAGGTTGCCCGACGCGGCCATGCCGAGGCCGCCCTGCAGCTGGGCGCCGAGGTCCGTGATGATGTCGCCGAACATGTTGTTGGTGACGATGACCTCGAACTGCCCGGGATTCTTGACCATCTGCATGCACAGCGCGTCGATGAAGAGGTGCGTCGGCTCGATGCCCGGATACTGGGGCGCCAGCTCCGCGAACACCCGCTGCCACAGGGCGTGGCCGTGCGTGATCGCGTTGCTCTTGTCGGCCATGCACACCTTCGTCAGGCCGTGCGCCTTCGCGTACTCGAAGGCGTGCTTGATGATCCGGTGGACGCCCTTGTAGGTGTTGATGTCCTCCTGGATCGCCACTTCGTCTTCGGTGCCCGGCTTGAACCGCCCGCCGATGCCGACGTAGAGACTCTCGGTGTTCTCCCGGAAGATCACCATGTTCACGTCGGCCGGCCCCCGGCCCTTCAGCGGACACAGCCGCTCGTGCAGCAGCTTCACGGGCCGGTGGTTGACGTAGAGATCCAGCTCGAAGCGGGTCCCGAGCAGGATGTCGCGCGCGTGCCGCATGTCGGGCACCCGCGGATCGCCGAGCGCGCCGACGTAGATCGCGTCGAACTCGTCGCGCAGCATCGCGTAGCCGTTCGGCGGCAGCGTGATGCCGGTCTTCAGATAGTAGTCCGCCCCGTAGGGCAGCATCTCGAGGTCGAACGACCGGCCGAACACGTCGCCCACCCGGCGGATCACCTTCACGGCCTCGGCCGTCACGTCCTGGCCGATGCCATCTCCCGGAATCACTGCAATGCGCATGGTTGAGTCGCTCGTCCTGATCAATATCAATCCGCATGGGGCCCCACCCCCATGCGCTGCCGTCGCTGACGCTCCGGATCGTGTTCGCCGCGCCTGTGGCCGCTCTCCGTGGCACATGAGGCCCCGCCGCCTTGCGGTGCCGTCGCTGACGCTCCGGATCGTGTTCGCCGCGCCTGTGGCCGCTCTCCGTGGCACGTGAGGCCCCGCCGCCTTGCGCTGCCGTCGCTGACGCTCCGGATCGTGTTCGCCACGCCTGTGGCCGCTCTCCATGGCACATGATGCCCCGCCCCCCTTGCGCTGCCGTCGCTGACGCTCCGGATCGTGTTCGCCGCGCCCGTGGCCGCTCTCCGTGGCACATG
>DATLRO010000094.1:0-31835 GCA_035534615.1 Vicinamibacterales bacterium | reverse complement strand
GTGCGCCGGAACCTGCTGAAGGAGTGCGAGGTCCACACGCTGCTGCGCCTCCCGACGGGCATCTTCTACGCCCAGGGCGTCAAGGCCAACGTGCTCTTCTTCGACCGGAGACCCGGCGCGCCGGAGCCGTGGACGAAGACGGTGTGGGTGTACGACCTTCGCACGAACAAGCACTTCACGCTCAAGACGAAGCGCATGACGCGCGCGGACCTCGACGACTTCGTCGCCTGCTACCGCCCCGCCGACCGCCACAACCGCGAGGCGACATGGTCCCAGGCGACGCCCGAAGGCCGCTGGCGGCCGTACACCTACGAGGAGATCCTCGCACGCGACAAGGTGAGCCTCGACCTCTTCTGGCTGCGCGATGAGAGCCTCGAGGATTCGGCGGGCCTGCCCGAGCCGCACCTGCTCGCGCAGGAGATCGCCGACGACCTGCGCTCGGCGTTGGCACAGATCGAGGATGTGCTCGGCGACCTGGAGCTGCGGGCGAATACCAGCGCCGTCGAGGAGGCATAGACTGCGGGCATGGCGCGGCGCGCCACTGCCCGAACGAAGGAGATGACCGGCATGCGGGCGCCACGCGCACCCGGCCGTCGTTCTCGCGCTCAGGCGGATCGAGTCACCAGCGAGCGGGCGCCCGACAAGCCGATGAAGCTGACACGGTTTCCGGCCCCTGCACCACGGCTCGGCCAGCGTGGTCCTGATCGTCGGATCGTCCACCACGTTCTGGAGCTCCGTGCGGATCTGCTCGACGCTGTCGCCGGGCCACACGCGGCACTGGATGGTGGCGTCGGCGCGGGTCGGCAACGCAGTTTCCTGGACGCCGGCTTTCAGCATGGTGGCGACACAAGTGGTGTGCAGGATCGCGTTCATCGCCGGATCCTTCGCCACGCGGACCGCCGGCGCCGCGTCCAGCGGCTCGCATGACAGCGCCACGAGGTCTTCGCGTTGCGCGCCGCTGGCCTTCTGCGCAATTGCCGCGAAATAGGCGCGCGTCGTCGCATTGGTCTTGTACGGGAACTGATACTGCGACAGCTTCACTAGCCCGTTCGCCAGCTCGTAGATCCCGCTCCCCCCGATATGGCGCCGTGTACGAAGGTGGTCGGCCAGTCCGGTCGCCTAGCTCTCCAGCGTCAGCGGGAAGCCGGAGCCTTGCGCGAATCGTCTGGCAACTTTCGCCCGCCCGCTCTCGTCTACAGGGAATGTACGCAAGGAGGCGCCCTCATGAAGCTCCCGATCCGCCTGACTTTCGCCCTGGTGGCCCTGCTCCTCGTGGCTCCGCCGGGCCTGCGGGCGGCTTCCGCCGACACCGAACGGGTCGATCGCACGATCCCGTTCCAGCCGGGCGGCTCGCTGACGCTGAAGAACTTCTCCGGCCGCGTCACGATCACGGCCACCGACCGGCCGCAGGTCGTCGTGCACGCGGTGCGCCACGGCAGCCGCGACCAGCTCGACCGTATCAAGCTCGTCATTACGACGTCGCCCGGCGACATCACGATCGAAGCCGACAAGAAGACGGAATCCTCCTGGTTCCACTGGGGCCACGACAACGTGGTCCGGACGGACTTCGACATCGAGGTGCCGGCGAAGACCGATCTGCGCGTCCACGTGTTCAGCAGCCCGGTGACGATCTCGGGGGTCGACGGCCGGCTCGAGCTCAAGGGCTTCTCGTCGCCGCTGACGGTGCAGGACGTGTCCGGCCCCGTGCACGCCGGGACGTTCTCCGGCGACATCGTGGTCCGGTCGGCGCGCTGGACGCCGGGTGAGTCGCTGGAGGCGCGGACGTTCAGCGGTGACATCCATCTGCAGGTCCCCGCGACCCTGAAGGCGCACGTGCAGTTCCGGACGTTCAGCGGCGACATCCGAAGCGACGTCCCGATGCGGTTCGACAGCCAGCGCCACGGGGAGACCAGCGCCGAGCTCGGGGGCGGGTCGGCCGCGTCCGGCGCGGCGACCGATTTCACGCTGCGCACGTTCAGCGGCAGCGTTCACATCAGCCGGTAGCCGGACGGGGCGATCCGCCGGCGCTCCGCCGGCCGGATCATTCCCCGCGCGATCCCGTTCCGCCCTCCTCCGACCCGTTCCCTTTTCAACCCTGCGAGCGCCCAACCGCCTGCGCCGCGCGGCTTCCGCGCGTGTCCCGTCGTGCGCGATTGCCGTTGACGGCAGCGCGTAAAGCAGCGACAATCGTGTTCGGCACCGATCTGAGACAGACATTTTTGTAGGAGTTTATTTTCGACATGGCGTCCGTCCCCGCCTCGCCGTCCAGGCCCGCGAAACCCTCCAGTCACACCAGCGAAATCCGGAAGCTGTCGACCCTGCTCGAGACGAGCCAGGCGCTGTCGGGCACCCTCGATCTGCGCGCCGCGCTGCATCGGGTGCTCGAAATCCTGGCGCGCCACCACGGCGCGGTCCGCAGCATGGTCACGCTGCTCAACGAGGACGACGGCCGTCTCGACGTGGCGGCCGCCGACGGGCTCGACCAGCCGGGGCACAACGTCCGCTATCAGGTGGGCGAGGGGATCACCGGCCAGGTCGTGCAGAGCGGGCGGCCGGTGATCGTGCCGCGGGTCAGCCACGAACCGGCGTTCCTGCGGCGCGCCGCCGAGCGGCCGGAGCTGGCGCGCCACGAGCTGTCGTTCATCTGTGTCCCCGTCGTGCTGAACCGGCGGCCGGTCGGCGCGCTCGGGGTCGATCTCAACTTCAAGGCGGACCGCGACTACGACCGGACCGCGAAGTTCCTCGGGGTCGTCGCGTCGATGATCGCCCAGGCGCTCAAGGTGCAGCGGCTCGTGGAAGCCGAGCGCCGGCGCCTGGTGGAGGAGAACAAGCACCTGCGCGAGGAGCTGCGCGAGCGGTACGACTTCTCGAACCTGATCGGCACGAGCGGCCCGGCGCGGGAGATGTACGAGCAGGTCGCGCGCGTCGCCTCGACGAACACGACGGTGCTCATCCGCGGGGAATCGGGCACCGGCAAGGAGCTGATCGCGCACGCCATCCACTACAACTCGCTCCGCGCGAAGAAGCCGTTCGTGAAGGTGAGCTGCGCGGCGCTGCCCGACAGCCTGATCGAGTCGGAGCTGTTCGGCTACGAGAAGGGGGCCTTCACCGGCGCGCTGCAGCGGCGCAAGGGCCGGTTCGAGCTGGCCGAGAGCGGCACGCTCTTCCTGGACGAGATCGGCGATCTCAACCTGTCGACCCAGGTGAAGCTGCTGCGCGTGCTGCAGGAGCGCGAGTTCGAGCGCCTCGGCGGCACCGAGACGGTGAAGGTGAACGTCCGGCTGGTCGCCGCCACGAACAAGGACATGGAGCAGGCGATCGCCGACGGCTCGTTCCGCGAGGATCTCTTCTACCGGCTGAATGTCTTCACGATCTTCGCCCCGGCGCTCCGGGAGCGGAAGACGGACATCATGATGCTCGCCGACCACTTCCTGGAGAAGTTCGCCGTCGAGCACGGCAAGCCGATCCGGCGGATCTCGACGCCCGCCATCGACATGTTCATGAGCTACCACTGGCCGGGCAACGTGCGCGAGCTGGAGAACACCATCGAGCGGGCGGTCCTGGTCTGCGACGGCAACGCCATTCACGCGCACCACCTGCCGCCCACGCTGCAGACGGCCGAGGCGTCGGGGACGACGGTCGGCGTGTCGTTCCGGGATGCCGTGGCGGCCTACGAGAAGGATCTCCTGCAGGACACGCTCAAGACGACGCGCGGCAACCGCGCCAAGGCGGCCCGCCTGCTGAGCACCACCGACCGCATCCTGAATTACAAGGTGCGCAAGTACGGCATCGACTGGAAGCGATTCCGCAAGTAGGTGGCGTGGGGACGGCTCAGATCGGGGCGGGCAGGTCGGAGCTGCCCATCAGGTAGGCGTCGATGCCGCGCGCGGCGCTGCGGCCGCCGGCGATGGCCCAGACGATCAGCGACTGTCCCCGCTCCATGTCGCCCGCCGCGAAGACGCCCGGCACGTTCGTCATCCAGTTCGCGTCCCGCCACACGGTCCCCTGCCCGGTCAGCCGGACGCCGAGCCCCTCCAGCAGTGGTGACCGCTCGGGACCGGTGAACCCCATCGCCAGCAGCACGAGGTCGGCCGGCAGCTCGAACTCGCTGCCGGGCACCGGCTCGAACCCCGCACGCCCTTCCGTCGTCTCCATGCGCCGCACCCGGGCCGCCTCGATGGCCCGCACGCGCCCCTGGGCGCTGCCGAGGAACGCCAGCGTCGACGCCTCGTACAGGCGTTCGCCGCCTTCTTCGTGAGCGGACGAGACCCGGAAGACGTGCGGCCACTCGGGCCAGGGATTGTCGGGCGCCCGGGTCTCGGGCGGTCGCGGCAGCAGCTCGATCTGATGCACGGAGGCGGCGCCCTGGCGATGGACGGTGCCGAGGCAATCGGCGCCGGTGTCGCCGCCGCCGATGATCACCACCCGCCGGCCGGCGGCCGACAGCAGGTCCGGCGCCACCTCGTCGCCTTCGCAGCGGCGGTTCTGCGCCGTCAGGTACTCCATGGCGAAGTGAATCCCGTCGAGCGCGCGGCCGGGCACGTCGAGGTCCCGCGGGCGGCCGGCCCCGACCGCCAGCAGCACGGCGTCGAACTCCTCGCGGAGCGTCGCGACGGACAGGTCGACGCCGACGCCGACGCCGGTGCGGAACAGGATGCCTTCGGCCTCCAGCATCGCCAGCCGGCGGTCGAGGAACCGCTTCTCCATCTTGAATTCCGGGATGCCGTACCGCAGCAGCCCGCCGATCCGGTCGTCCCGCTCGAACACGGTGACGGTGTGCCCGACGCGGTTCAGCTGATCGGCCGCGGCGAGGCCGGCCGGCCCGGAGCCGACCACCGCGACGCGGCGTCCGGTCCGCGCGGCCGGGCGCTTCGGCGTGATCCACCCTTCGTCGAACGCCCGCTCGACGATCGCGAGTTCGATGCCCTTGATGGTGACCGCATCGTTGTTGATGCCGAGGACGCAGGCGCCCTCGCACGGCGCCGGACACAGGCGGCCGGTCCACTCGGGGAAGTTGTTCGTCGCGTGGAGCCGGTCGATCGCCCCCTGCCAGTTGCCGCGGTAGACGCGGTCGTTCCAGTCGGGGATGACGTTCCCGAGCGGGCACCCCTGGTGACAGAACGGGATGCCGCAGTCCATGCACCGCGCGCCCTGCTCGCGGAGCGTCCCGGCGGCGTACGGCAGGTACACTTCCCGCCAGTCGCGCACCCGCTCCGACACGGGCCGCGCCGGCTGCTTGTGGCGCCGGATCTCGATGAATCCCGTCGGCTTACCCATGGTTCACTTCCACCAGCTCGTCGAACGCCGGCTCGCGATGTTCGGCGCGCGCCCGCGCCTCGGCTTTCAGCACGCGTTTGTAGTCCCGCGGCATGACCCGGACGAGCCGGCACCGCGTGCGGTCCCACTCGTCGAGCAGCCGCGCCGCATGGCTGCTGCCGGTGTACACCACGTGCCGGGCAATCAGGTCGCGGACGAACGCGCACTCCTCCTCATCGTCGAGCGTCTCGAGGTCCACCATCTCGCGGTTGCAGCGGGCCGGGAACCGGCCGTCGACGTCGAGCACCCAGGCCAGGCCGCCGCTCATGCCGGCCGCGAAGTTGCGGCCGGTGGGGCCGAGCACGATGACGCGCCCGCCGGTCATGTACTCGCACCCGTGGTCGCCGAGCCCCTCGACGACGGCGTGGGCGCCGCTGTTGCGAACGGCGAACCGTTCGCCGGCGAGGCCGTGGACGTACGCCTCGCCCCCGGTCGCGCCGTAGAGCGCGACATTGCCGATGATGACGTTCTCCTCGGGCGCGAACGTGGCCGCATGCGGCGGGAACACGGCCAGGCGGCCGCCCGACAGGCCCTTGCCCCAGTAGTCGTTCGCATCGCCTTCGAGCGTCAGGGTGAGACCGCGCGGCACGAACGCACCGAAGCTCTGGCCGGCCGACCCGCTGAAGTGCAGCCGGATCGTCTCGTCCGGCAGCCCCTCGCCGCCATACCGGGACGTCACTTCGCCGCCGAGCATGGTGCCGACCGCCCGGTTGACGTTGCGGATCGGCACGGTCAGCTCGACCGGCTGCCGCCGCTCGAGGGCCGGGCGGCAGAGGGCGATCAGCTTCCGGTCGAGGGCGGCCTCGAGCCCGTGGTCCTGCGCGCGCGCCTGCCGCCGCGGCCGGTCGGCGGGGCCGTCCGGCTCGTGGAACATCGCCGACAGGTCCAGGCCGGCCGCCTTCCAGTGATCCACCGCCCGGCGGACGTCGAGGCGGTCCATCCGTCCGACCATCTCGTCCATCGTCCGGAAGCCGAGCTGCGCCATCAGCTCGCGGACCTCCTCGGCGACGAACCGGAAGAAGTTGACGACGAACTCGGGGCGGCCGGTGAACTGCTGCCGCAGCGCCGGGTCCTGCGTCGCCACGCCGACGGGGCAGGTATTGAGGTGGCAGACGCGCATCATGACGCAGCCCGAGACGACGAGCGGCGCGGTGGCGAAGCCGAACTCTTCGGCCCCGAGCAGGGCGGCAATCACGACATCGCGGCCGGTCTTCATCTGTCCGTCGACCTGCACGACGATCCGGTCGCGCAGGCCGTTCAGCTGCAGCACCTGCTGGGCCTCGGCGAGCCCCAGCTCCCAGGGGATGCCGCTGTGCTTGATGCCCGTGAGCGGGGCGGCGCCGGTGCCGCCGTCGTGTCCGGAGATCAGGACGACGTCGGCGTGCGCCTTGGCGACGCCGGCCGCCACCGTGCCGACGCCGATCTCGGAGACCAGCTTCACGTGGATGCGGGCCTTCGGGTTGGCGTTCTTGAGGTCGTAGATCAGCTGCGCCAGATCCTCGATCGAGTAGATGTCGTGATGCGGAGGCGGCGAGATGAGCCCGACGCCCGGCGTCGCGTGCCGGACCTTCGCGATCCACGGATAGACCTTGTAGCCCGGCAGCTGTCCGCCTTCGCCCGGCTTGGCGCCCTGCGCCATCTTGATCTGCAGGTCGTCCGCGTTGACGAGGTATTCGCTGGTGACGCCGAAGCGGGCGGAGGCGACCTGCTTGACGGCGCTGCGTCGCCAGTCGCCGTTGGGATCGCGCCGGTAGCGCGCCGGGTCCTCGCCGCCCTCGCCGCAGTTCGACTTGCCGCCGAGGCGGTTCATCGCGATGGCGAGCGTTTCGTGCGCCTCCTGGCTGATCGAGCCGTACGACATGGCGCCGGTCGCGAAGCGCCGGACGATCGCCTCGACCGGTTCGACCTCGTCGATCGGCACCGGCCCGGCGGCCGGCCTGAGGTCGAACAGGCCGCGCAGGGTGGCCAGGCGCCGGTGCTGCCGGTCGACGAGGGCGGTGTACTCCTTGTAGACGGCGTACTGGCCGCTGCGGGTGGCGTGCTGGAGCTTGAAGACCGTTTCCGGGTTGAACAGGTGATGTTCGCCGTCGCGGCGCCACTGGTATTCGCCGCCGCTGTCGAGTTCCGGCTTGGACGCCTGGCGGGCCGCGAACGCCAGGTCCCAGCGGCGCTTCGTCTCGGCGGCGATGACGTCGAGGCCGACGCCGTCGATCCGCGACGCGATCCCGGTGAAATAGCGTTCGACGAGCGCGCGGCTCAGGCCGATCGCCTCGAAGATCTGCGCGCCGCAGTAGCTCTGCAGCGTCGAGATCCCCATTTTCGACATGACCTTCAGGACGCCCTTGTTGAGCGCGTGGATGTACCGCTCCACCGCCAGCGCGTGCGACACGCCTTCGAGCAGCCCCTCGCCGATGAGATCGTCCAGGGTTTCGAACGCGAGGTAGGGGTTGACCGCGCCGGCGCCGAAGCCGAGGAGCAGGGCGACGTGGTGGACTTCGCGGGCGTCGCCGGACTCGATCACCAGGCCGCAGCGGGTGCGCCGGCCCTCGCGCACGAGGTGATGGTGGACGCCGGAGGTCGCCAGCAGGCTCGGAATCGGCGCATGGGCCCGGTCGGCCCCGCGGTCGGACAGGATCAGGATCTCGTAGCCCGCGTCGACGGCGGCGATCGCCCGCGCGCACAGCACGTCCATCGCGCGCTCGATTCCGGCGCCGCCCTGCGCCGGGTCGTACAGCATCGGCAGCGTGACCGCGCGGAAGCCGGCGCCCGCCTCCGGCGCCGCCAGCACCGGCAGCGCGCCCGACCGCCGGCCGGCGTGCCGGGCGTGCCGCAGCTTCGCCACCTCGTCGTTGTTGAGGACCGGATAGGGGATCTTGATCTGCCGGCACGAGACCGGCTCGGGCTCGAGCAGGTTGCGCTCGGGGCCGATGGTCGACTCCATGGACGTGACCAGCTCCTCGCGGATCGCGTCGAGCGGCGGATTGGTGACCTGCGCGAACAGCTGGGTGAAGTAGTCGTACAGGAGGCGCGGCCGGTCGGACAGCACGGCGAGCGCGGCGTCGGTCCCCATCGAGCCGATCGGCTCGCTGCCCGTGCGCGCCATGTGGGCGAGGAGCGTCCGCTGGTCCTCGAGCGTGTAGCCGAACAGCTGCTGGCGCTGGAGCACGGTCTCGTGATCCGGCGCCGGCAGCTCCGGCGCCGGCGGCAGATCGTCGAGGGAGACGAGGTGCCGGTCCAGCCAGTCGGCGTACGGATGCGCGGCCGCCAGCTCCGCCTTGATCTCCGCGTCGTCGACCAGGCGGCCGGCGGCCGTGTCGACCAGGAAGATCCGGCCCGGATGGAGGCGCTCCTTGATCAGCACCTGGTCGGGCGGGATGTCGAGCACGCCGACCTCGGAGGCCAGGATGACGAGGCCGTCCTTCGTCACGTAGTAGCGCGACGGCCGCAGGCCGTTGCGGTCGAGCACCGCGCCGATGAGCGTGCCGTCGGTGAACAGCATGGACGCCGGGCCGTCCCACGGCTCCATCAGCGACGCGTGGTACTCGTAGAACGCCCGGACCTCCGGGCTCAGGCCCTCGTGCCCGTGCCACGGCTCGGGAATCATCATCAGCAGCGCGTGCGGCAGGGAGCGGCCGGCCATGACGAGGAACTCGAGCACGTTGTCGAACGTCGCGGTGTCGCTTCCGCCCGCGCGGATGACCGGCAGCACCTTGGCCAGGTCGTCGCCGAACACGCGCGACTGGAACAGCGCCTCGCGGGCGCGCATCCAGTTGATGTTGCCCTGCAGCGTGTTGATCTCGCCGTTGTGCGCGACGTAGCGGTACGGGTGCGCGAGCGGCCAGGACGGGAACGTGTTCGTGCTGAAGCGCTGGTGCACCAGGGCCAGCGCGGACTCGAGATCGGGATCGGCCAGATCGGGGAACATCGCCTCGATCTGATCGGCGGCGAGCATCCCCTTGTAGATGATCGTGTTCGACGACAGGCTCGGGAGGTAGAAGAACGCCCGGCCGGCCGGCGCCTCGCGATCGACGGCGTGCTCGACCCGCTTGCGGATGACGTACAGCTTCCGCTCGAAGCGGGCCCGGACGTCCGCGCCGGTCATCGCCGGGCCGCGACCGATGAAAATCTGCCGGATCGCCGGCTCGACCGCCACCGCCGAGCGGCCGAGCCGCCGGTCGTCGGTCGGCACGTCCCGCCAGCCGATCACCCGCTGGCCCTCCTCGACGACCGTCCGCTCGAGCAGCGCCTCGAACGGGGCGCGCGCGGCGGGGTCGGCCGGCAGGAAGACCATGCCGACGCCGTACGTCCCGGGCGGCGGCAGCGTCAGGCCGAGGCGCGCCGTCTCCTTCCGCAGGAACCGGTCGGGAATCTGGAGCAGGATGCCGGCGCCGTCGCCGGTGTTCGCCTCGCTGCCGCACGCGCCGCGATGCAGCAGGTTGATCAGCACTTCGAGCGCGCGCCGGACGATGGTGTGGGACCGCTCGCCCTTGAGGCTGGCGACGAACCCGGCGCCGCAGGCGTCGTGCTCGAAGCGCGGATCGTAGAGCCCCTGCGCGGGGGGCGGGCCCGGCTCGTGTGTCATGGCGGCAGTCCTCATCCGTCCGCCCGCCCGGCGGACGACAGCACGGCCATCGCGGACGCCGCCATCAGGCGCCACCGCGCCCCGGGGTCGAGCGGATATCGGAGGCTCTGGTTATCGCCGATGCGGGCTCATAAGTAAAATACAATTTCCCTATCGAATACATATCCAGAAGAGATTGACCAGGCATGCCGGCGCCGCATCGGTCCGATGCGGCGGTTCGATGACGCCCGGCCGCCGCCCCCGGGGGCCGACGCGTTACGGTATAATCCGTAATAACTACTCAGTTTCGCGTAACGCGCCGGGCGGCCCGCCCGGCCGCCGGATCTGCCCATGCGGAACCCGTTCGTCTACGGCGAGGTCGTGCCGGCCGACGCGTTCGTCGACCGCGAAGAGGCGCTCGAGCGGCTCACCGCCGACCTGGCGGCCGGCCAGAAGGTCTTCCTGATCTCGCCGCGCCGCTACGGCAAGTCGTCGCTCATCGAACGGGCGCTCGCCGCGATGGCCCGCCGGGGCGCCGTCACGCTGTCGGTGACCGTCGCCAGCTACAGCTCGTACGTCGCGTTCCTCGAAGGCTACGCGCGCGCCGTCGCCGCCTGCGCCGAGCCGGCCCGCGGCCCGGCCTGGCTGCGCGAGGCGATCGGCGCCGCCCGGGTCGACGTCCGGCCCGGGATCGGGACGGACGCCCCGGTCGTCACCTTTCCCGCCGTCCGGGGCGCCCGCGAAACCGCCCGGCTCGCCGCCGAGGTCTTCGCCCTGCCCGACCGGCTCGCCGCGCGCCGCCGGCGCCCGGTCGTCGTGGCGCTCGACGAGTTCCAGGCGATCGCCGGGTTCGACGGCGGGTCCGTCGAGCACGCGCTGCGCGCCGCCGTGCAGCACCAGCGGCAGGTCGGCTACGTCTTCGCCGGCTCCGAGCCGAGCCTGATGGAGCGGATGCTCGGCCCCAGGCGGCCGTTCTACAAGGCGGGACCGGTCATGCGGCTCGACCGGATCCCGGCCGACCTGTTCGCGGCGTTTCTCGAGACGCGGTTCGCCCGCTCCGGCATCCGCCCCGAGCCCGGCCTGGGCGCCGCCATCGTCGAGCTCGCCGGCAACCTGCCCTACGACGTGCAGCGCCTCGCCCACGAGGTCTGGGACGACGCCCGGGCCGCGCGGAGGAAGAAGGTCGGCCTGGACGACCTGCACGCCGCGCTGCGCCGGCTGCTGAGCGAGCAGCAGGTCTTCTTCGAGGGCGTCTGGCAGCGTTTGACGCTGGTGCAGCGGGCCGCGCTGCGTGCCGTCGTCTTCGAGGACGGCCAGGAGCTGCTGTCGGCCGACACCCGGATCCGCTACCGGCTCGGCGGCGCGTCGACGGTGCAGTCGGCCCTGGTCGCGCTGATGCGCGAGGAGATCATCACGCGCGAAGGCCCCCGCCACCTCGTCGTCGATTCCCTGATGCGCGAGTGGGTCGCCCGCCGGACACACTGACCGGCGCCGGTCCTTGCGTAATCCGCGCGCCGGCTTCACGATGAACGGATGCGCCCGGTCGCCGGCCTCCGCGAGGCCGGCGCCGCCTGCGAAGAGAGGTGCCGTGCCCCCGTCCCGCTCACCCGTCTCCGCCCGCCCCACGCCCGTCCGGCACTTCCGGGGCGCCGCCGCCGCGGTCGTCTGCGCGCTCATCCTGTTCGGAACCGTCCGGCCGGTCCTCGCGCAGTCGAGCGGCACCTGGCTCAACCTGGGCATCGGCGTGACGCAGTTCGAGGCGGCCGCGGCGGATCACACGAACAACGTCGGCTGGGGCCTGGCCTGGCGCTTCGGCACCTCGTCCACCGGCTGGGGGCCGTCGGTCGGGTTCAACTGGTTCGACACGGGATTGAAGACGCGCGTGGCGGGGCAGCCGACGGCGCTCGGCTCGCTCCACGTGCGGCCGGTCATGGTCGGGTACGGCTACACCCGGCGCCGGGGGCACGTGTCCATCGAGGTCAGCGGCATGGTGGGCTATGCGTTCAACCACCTCTCGGTCGGCGGCCAGTTCCGCCAGGCGTACCTGGAGAAGCTCGGCACGTGGGTGAGCGGCCACGCGCACAACAGCTTCGTGGCCAAGCCCCAGGTCAGCATCTGGTACGACATCGCGCCCCGGGTCGGCCTGAACTTCTCGGCCGGTTACCTCCTGACGCGGCCCGACATCACTCTGACGACGGGCGCCGGGGCGCAGACCATGCGCTGGAACGCCGACATGGCCGTGCTGTCGGTCGGAATCGTGTACGGGATTTTCTGATCTTACGTGGGGCTCCGCCCCACACCCCGGCTCACTGCGCTCGCTCGCCTGACGCGGCTCGCTCCGCTCCGTTCGCGGGCCCGCTGTGCGGGCCGCCGGCGCTCGGCGCCGGAGGCTTCTTTCCTCCGGCTCCGCCCCACCCCCCGGCTCACTGCGCTCGCTCGCCTCGGGCGGGGCTTCTTTTGATCGCGGGGCCCCCGGCACCCCGCGAGGCGCGCTCGCTCGTGGGGCCCCGTCGCCCCACGCCGCTCGCGCGCGCGCACGCCTTCCGTTCGCGGGCCCGCTGTGCGGGCCGCCGGCGCTCGGCGCCGGAGCCTTCCTGCATCCGGCTCGGCCCCGCACCCCGGCTCATTTCAACGCGGCCAGGCGCTTCTCGGCCAGCGGGCGCGCGAAGGCGTCCTGGAGGTCGTGGGCGTTCACCGTGAGCACCTTCGCGTAGTACTCGCGCGCCCGGGCCAGGTCGCCGGTCTTCTCGAAGGCCTGCGCCAGCAGGCCGAGGATGAACGCATCCTTCTGGTTGGCCTGGCGGAGCGCCGCGATCGCCGCCGGGTACTCGCCGGCGTAGAAGTCGACGTAGCCGACGAGATACTCGTAGTCAGGTTTCTGGTCGGCGCCGATCGGACTGTCGACGATCGCCTTCGCGGTGGCCACGGCCCGGCGCGCGGCGGCGACGTCGCCGCGCCGCACCGCGATGCGGCCGTCGGCGTGCGCCAGGCGGAACTTCCAGAGCGCGACGGCACGCGCGTCCAGCCCCGTCTGCCGCATGGCCGTGTCGTAGCCGCGCCGATACCATTCGCGGGCGTGCGCGGGATCGCCCGACTCCAGGTAGACGCGGCCCAGCGCGTTGGCCGTCCCGGCCGCTCCGTCCAGGTTGCCGCGCTCGAGCTGGCGATCGAACAGGCGGCGGTAGTACACGGCCGCGCCGGCGGCGTCGGCCTGGAAGGCGTAGGAGACCCCCATCGCCTCGAGCGCCAGGTCGCGCGCGCCGGGCGGCGCCAGGGCGATCGCCGACGTCAGTTCCTGCCGGGCCCGGGTGTAGTGGCCCTGGAGGTCCAGCACCAGCCCGGCGCCGTAGTGGGCGTCGAACAGCTTCGGATCGAGCGCCAGCGCCTGCTGGTACCGGGCCAGCGCCTCGTTCAGCTTCCCGTGAACGCTCAGGTTCCGGCCCTCGGTCGCCAGCGCCACCGGGTCGGGCCGTCCGGCCTGCGGCGGGGAGGCGAGCGCCGGCCCGCCGGCCGACACCGCCAGCATGAACCCTCCGAATGCCGCGAACAGCCGGGACGGCAGGAACCGGCGCACCCGCATGGGGCGATTATCGCACGGCCCGGCGGCTTTCCATTTCCGCCGGGCGCGGGGTGTGCGAGACTGGAGCGTGCGGGAGCTGGTCATCAACGGCGATGATTTCGGCCTGACGCCGGGCGTCAACGCGGGGATGATCGACGCGCACCGCGACGGCGTGCTGACGAGTGTGAGCCTGATGGCGGGCGCGCCGGCCGCGGACGAGGCGATTGCGCTGGCGCGCCGGACGCCGACCCTGGGGGTCGGCTGCCATCTCACCCTGGTCGACGGCACGCCGGTGCTGCCGGCCTCGCAGCTGCCGACGCTGACGATCGACGGCCGGTTCCGGCCCCGGTGGGGCGGCTTCGTGGCGGCCTGTCTGACCGGGCGGCTCGCCCTCGACGAAGTCGAACGCGAGCTGTCGGCGCAGATCGATCGCGTGCGAAGCGGCGGGCTGGTGCCGACGCATCTCGATTCGCACAAGCACGTGCACGCCTGCCCTCCGGTCTTCGATCTGGTCGCGCGGCTGGCCGTCCGCTTCGGCATTCCGGTCGTCCGCGTGCCGTACGAACGGCCGGCCGGGCGGCTCCTCGTGCGGCACCGGGCGCGCGGCGCGGCGCGGCGGCAGGCGATCGAGAACCTGCTGATGGCCCCGTGGGCCCGGCGGGCGGACCGGCTGCTGGCGCGGCACGGCCTGCGGCCGGCCCCGCGCTTCGCCGGCCGGGCGCTCACCGGGCTCTGGTCGGTGTCGGCGATCGAGGCGTTGATCCGCGGCCTGCCGGACGGGCGCAGCGAGCTGATGGCCCATCCCGGCTATGCGGACGCGGGACTGGACGCGGTGCGGACCCGCCTGCGCGGCGAGCGGGCGGACGAGGTGGTCGTCCTGCGCGCGCCGGCGATTCGTCGTCTCGTTCAGGCGGAGCGGATTCAGCTGGTCCGCCACGGCCTGGCCACGGCCGTCTGAGACCGTCCCGATGGATATGACCCAGCATCACGCGTCCGATCCTCACGAGCCGCCGCAGCTCTCCATCGTCGTCCCGCTGTACAACGAGGTGTCGACGATCGACGAGCTGCATCGGCGGCTCACCCTCGTGCTGGCGGCGATCGGCCGCACCTACGAGATCGTCTTCGTGGACGATGGCAGCGGCGACGAGACGTATTTCACCGTCAGCGGCCTCGCGGCGACCGATCCGCACCTGCGCCTCGTCAAGCTGGCCCGCAACTACGGCCAGACCGCGGCGCTCGCCGCCGGCTTCGATCACGCGAAGGGCGACGTGATCGTCTCGATGGACGGCGATCTGCAGCACGCGCCGGAGGATCTGCCGAAGCTGCTCGACAAGCTGGCCGAGGGCTACGACGTGGCGAGCGGCTGGCGCGACCGGCGGGTCGACAACTTCTGGACGCGGCGGCTGCCGTCGCGGGTCGCCAACTGGCTCATGGCGAAGCTGTCGGGCGTCGAGCTGCACGACTTCGGCACGACGTTCAAGGCGTACCGCGCGCCGGTGATCAAGCGGATCTCGCTGTACGGCGACCTGCACCGGTTCATCCCGGCGCTCGCGAGCTGGCAGGGGGCCCGCATCGCCGAGGTCCCGATCTCGAACGTCCAGCGCCGCGACAACAAGTCGCACTACGGGCTGTCCCGCACGTGGCGCGTGATGGCCGATCTCATCACCGTCCGCTTCCTGCTGCGCTATCTCACGCGGCCGCTGCACTTCTTCGGTCCGCTCGGGTTCGGCGCCCTGGCGGCCGGCACCGCCGGCGGCGTGTACCTGATCGTCCGCAAGCTGATCTTCGGCGAGCAGGTGTTCTTCGCGCACGGTCCGCTGCTGCTGCTGAGCGCCGTGCTGCTGCAGTCCGGCATCCTGCTGATCGGGCTCGGGCTGCTCGCCGAGATCCTGACGCGGATTTATCTCGACGGCCGCCACCGCCGCATCTACACCGTCGAGCTGGTGGTGCCGGCCGAGCGGACGGTGCCGGTGCACCGGCCGCGGCGGCGGGCCGTGCGGACGCACTGACCGCGGGCGGCATGACCGAGTCCCCTCCGCACGCGCCCGGCCGCGCCCGGTCGCGCACCGCCCGGAATCTGACGCCGGCCGGCGTGGCCGCCGGCCTCGTCGGCCTGGTGCTGTTCGCCTGGGCCATCCGCGACGCCGGCACCCATCACGTGCTGGACAGCCTCCGGCGGATCGGCGCCGGCTTTCTGCTGATCCTCCTGATCTCCTCGACCCGGCCGCTCGTGCGCACCGTCGCGTGGCTGCTCTGCATCGAGGAGCCGGGCCGGCTGCCGCTCGGCGCGGCGTTGAGCGCGAGCATCACCGGGACGGCGCTCGGGGACCTGACGCCGCTCGGCGTCTTCCTCAGCGAGCCGGCCAAGGCCGTGCTCGTCCGCCACCGCATCAGCCTGATGAAGTCCTTCTCGGCCCTGACGGTCGAGAACCTGTTCTACAGCCTGACCGTGGTCCTGATGATCATGGCCGGCACCGGGGCGTTCCTCGTGAGCTTTCCGGTCCCGCCCGACATCCGGACCGTCAGCCTGCTCCTGCTCGGGGCGACCGCCGCCGGCGCGCTCGCCACCGCCTGGGTCTTCCACCGCCGCCGCCGCGTGGTGAGCGGCCTGCTCGACGCCCTCTGCCGGCGGCACATCGGGCGGCGGGTCCTGCTGCCGCGGCTGCCGCACGTCCGCGAGCTGGAAGACCAGGTCTTCGGCTTCGCCAGCCGCCACAAGGGGCGCCTGCTGCCGATCTGGCTCCTCGAGGCGAGCTTCCACGTCTCGGCGATCGCGGAAGTCTGGCTGGTGCTGTACCTGCTGGGGACGTCGCCGACGTTCCTGACGGCCTTCGTGCTCGAATACGTCGACCGCGTCATCACGGTCGTCTTCAAGTTCATCCCGCTGCGCCTCGGCGTGGACGAGGCGGGGACCGGCCTGGCGACCGACATCCTCGGCATGGGGACGGCGTCCGGCGTCGCGCTGGCGATCATCCGCAAGGCCCGGGTGCTGTGCTGGACGGCGCTCGGCGTCCTGCTTCTCATGCGCCGCGGCCTGTCGATCCGGGGCACGCTCGAACAGGCGGACGCCGTGGTGGAGGCGGGCCAGTGAGCGCCGCCGGTCCGGCGGGCGCGGCCCCACTCCGGCGTTCACAAAACAGGCGGAAGGGCGTATCGTGGTCGTGTCACCCGGTCAACCTCAAGGAGCATCGCCATGGCAGACTCCAGGATTGACGCGAAATGCGCGCACCCGTCGTGCGAGTGCCGCGTCATCAAGGGCGGGAAATACGGGAAGTACTGCAGCGAGTACTGCAAGGAGAAAGGCGATCAGACCGAGCTGCGCTGCGAGTGCCGGCACCCGGACTGTCACTAGCCAGCGGGCGGGCTCTTTCTGACGGTGGGACATCGACCGGACATCTCATCGCGAACGGGAGCTCCTCCGATCGCCGGGGACCTCCCGTTCGCCCGCGACCCGCGCTAGGCGATGCGTTTGCTCGATCGGGCGACGGCCAGCACGAGAATCCCCACACCCCAGACGGCCAGCGCGGCGGCCTGCGGCCACAGCGTCTCGAGGCCGACCCCCTTCAGGAAGATTCCGCGGACGATCACCAGGTAGTAGCGGAGCGGGATCAGGTAGGTGAGCGCCTGAATCACCCGCGGCATGTTCTCGATCGGGAACACGAAGCCGGACAGGTAGATCATCGGCATCAGGAAGAAGAACATGGCGGTCATCATCGCCTGCTGCTGCGTGTCGGAAATGGTGGACACGAACAGCCCCAGGCCGAGGGCCGTCAGCAGGTACACGAGCGTCAGCGCCATCAGCAGCACGAGGCTGCCGCGCAGCGGGACCTGGAACCACAGGAGCGCCACGGCAATCACGAGCACGACGTCGACGAGGCCGATCGCCGCGTACGGCACGAGCTTGCCGAGGATCAGCTCGCCGCGGCCGAGCGGCGTCACGTTCAGCTGTTCCAGGGTGCCGAGCTCCCGTTCGCGCACGATGGCCATCGACGACATGATGGCCGTCACCACGACCAGCAGCAGCGCCAGGACGCCCGGCACCATGAAGTCGCGGCTCTCCAGCCGCGGGTTGAACCAGATCCGGATGCGCGGGTCGAGTCCGGCGCGGGCGGCAGCCGGCGATCGCGCCGCGATCAGACGCTGCGCGTAGGCGGCGACCAGCGACGTGGCGTAGCCGAGCCCGACGGTCGCCGAGTTCGAGTCGCTCCCGTCGGCCACGACCTGTACCGTCTGCGGCTGTCCGGCGCCCAGCTTCTCGCCGTAGCCGGCCGGGATGTCCAGCGCCATCCAGGCGGTGCCGCGCTCCAGGTACGGCGTGATCTGATCGACCGTCGTGACGACGTGCGTCACGGTGAAGTAGGGCGACTCGTTGAACTGCTCGATCAGCCGCCGGCTGGCGGCCGAGCGGTCGGCGTCGGCGACGACGACCGGCACGTTCCGGACGTCGGTCGTGGCCGCGTAGCCGAGCAGCAGCAGCTGCAGCACGGGGGCCAGGACGACGATGTTCAGCAGGCGGGGATCGCGGCGGAGCTCCAGCAGCTCCTTCCACATCAGGTAGAGCGTGCGCCGCATCGCCGCGCGTCCCGGCATCACGCCCACTCCCGGCGGAGCCGGACGGCCGCCAGCCCCAGCACGACGCCGGCGAACGCCACCAGCGCCAGCATGTCCGGCCAGACGATCGGCAGCCCGACCCCTTTCAGGACGATGCCGCGCAGGACGACCAGGAAGTACCGCGCCGGCACGACGTAGGTCGTCACCTGCAGCCAGACCGGCATGCTCGCAATCGGGAAGATGAAGCCGGACAGCAGCAGCGTCGGCATGAACGACACCAGCGCCGCGATCTGGAACGCGACCTGCTGCGAGTCCGACACGGTCGAGACGAGCAGGCCGAGCCCCAGTCCGCCGGCCAGGAACAGCGCAATCGCCAGCACCAGGAGCGGCCACGATCCCCGCATCGGCAGGTCGAACAGCCACATCGCCACCACGACGATGCCCAGCGACGAGATCATCGACACGAGGAAATACGGGAGACTCTTGCCGGTGACGTACGACAGCGTGCCGAGCGGCGCCATGCGCACCTGCTCCATCGTGCCCAGCTCCTTCTCGCGGACGACCGACAGCGCCGTCGAGATCACGGCCGTCAGCATGGCGATGTAGGCGATGAGCCCGGGCACGAGGAACAGCGCGCTGCGCAGCTCCGGGTTGTACCAGATGCGCGGCTCGACCGTCACCGGCGGCCGGCCGGTCACCGGGTAGCGGGCGAGGCGGTACTCCGTCGACAGGCCGTTGAGCAGCGCCTGCGCGTATCCCATCACGGTCGTCGCCGTGTTCGCATCGTCGCCGTTGATGAGCACCTGGATCGGGGCGGTGCGTCCCGCCAGGAGCCGGCGGCCGGTGCCGGACGGGATGACGAGCACCGCCCGGACGTCGCCGCGATTCATCAGGCCGCGGATCTGGTCCTGCCGCACCGCCCCGACGAGATCGAAGTAATCCGAATCGACGAACGCCGAGACGAGATCGCGGCTCTGCGTCGTGTGGTCCTGATCGTCGACCGCCAGCCGGACGTGGCGCACGTCCCAGTTGAGGGCGTAGCCGAACAGCAGCAGGAACAGAATCGGCACGACCAGCAGCACGGAGAGCGTGCGCCGGTCGCGCACGATCTGACGGAACTCCTTGCGGCCGACCGCGAGCGCCTTCTTCATGGCTGCGGGCTCCGATCCATGACGTCGAGAAAGACGTCCTCGAGCGACGGCGGCACCGGCACGATCGCCCGAACCTGCAGGCCGGCGGCCGTCAGCCGGCGGGTGAGGGCGCCGGTGTCGGCCGCGCCCGGCCGGAGCACGGCGTGCACGGCCGTCCCGAACACGCTGGTCTTCTCGACCGACGGCAGGTCCTTGAGCGCGCGCATCGCCTCGATGGCGTTGGACGAGTCGATCTCGACGATCGGCCGGTCGGCGAACACCTGCTTCAGCTCCGACGTCGATCCGATCGCGGCCAGGCGGCCGGCGTGCATGATCGCCAGCCGGTGGCAGTGCTCCGCCTCGTCCATGTAGTGGGTCGTCACCAGCACGGTGACGCCGCCGGTCGAGAGCGTGTCGATCAGCGTCCAGAAGCGCCGTCGGGACAGCGGGTCGACGCCGCCGGTCGGCTCGTCGAGGAAGACGATCGGCGGCTCGTGGAGGATCGCGCAGCCGAGCGCCAGCCGCTGCCGGACGCCGCCGGGGAGGTCCCGCGTCAGCGACCGGCCCCGTCCTTCGAGGCCGGCCATCTCGATCACGAAGCGCCGGCGCGCCTCGAAGCGCGCGCCCGACAGGCCGTAGATGCCGCCGTAGAAGCGGATGTTCTCGTCCACCGTCAGCTTCTCGTAGAGCGAGAACCGCTGCGACATGTACCCGATCCGCCGCTTCACCCCCTCCGGATCGCGGGTGACGTCGAGGCCGCCGACCGACGCCGATCCGCTTGTCGGCTTCAGCAGGCCGCACAGCATCCGGATCGTCGTCGACTTCCCGGCGCCGTTCGCCCCGAGGAAGCCGAAGATCTCTCCCGGCGCGACGTCGAAGCTGACCCGATCGACCGCGACGAAGTCGCCGAAGCGACGGGTCAGGTCCCTGACGGTGATGGCATTCATGGGCCCTCCGGGTGACGATCGCGCGCTACCGGCCGATGACCCGCTCGAGCTGTGCCTGTGCCAGCCGCGCGTCGGCAATCGCCTCCGTCCGATCGAGCTCCGCCTGCAGCAGCGCGGCCTGCGCGTCCAGCACGTCCGTGCTGGTGGCGACGCCCGCCTTGAACCGGTGCTCGACGACCCGGCGCGCGTCCGCGGCGCTGCGCACCGCCTCGTCCGCCGCGGTGATGGCGGCGCGGCTCGAGTCGACGGCGAGCGCGCGCTCGCGGACGTCGGCGTCGAGGATGCTGTCGAACTCCGCGAGCCGCTGCTCGGCGGCGCGCACGCCGGCCGAGGCCTGCGCCACGCTCGCGCCGGTCCGGCCCGCGTCCCACAGCGGCCAGCTCACGTTGACGCCGACGTCCCACGACTCGTTCCACGCGAGCGCCCGTGGAAAGATCCGCGGGTTCGGCCGGGCATAGTCGACGCCGCCGCTCACCGCGACGGTCGGCCGGTGTCCGGCGCCCGCCGCTGCTTCGCGCGCTTCGGCCGCCTTCACCTGCTGCACGAGCGCCTGCCGCTCGGGGCGGTGCCGGAGCGCCGTCGCCACCAGCGCCGCCGCGGGGCCGGGGGACGGCGGCGGCGCCAGCGAGGCCTGCAGCTCGACCGGAGTGTCGGGCGCGAGGCCCAGCAGCTGCCGCAGCGCGGCCGCCGCCACGTCCCGCTGGTTCCCCGCCTGGATGAGCAGCATCCGCTGCCGCGCCTCCTGCGCCTCGGCCGCCGACACGTCGTTGGGCGGCAGCAGGCCGACGGCGAACTGGTTCCGGACGTCCTTGAGGTGGGCCTCCATGCGGCGGTGCGCCTGCGCCACGACCTGGACGGCGTCGCGGGCGGTGACGAGCGCCCAGAACGCGCGGGTAATCGCCAGCCGCAGATCCTCGCGGGCCGTCGCCACGTCGTCCCCGCTCGCCCCCGCCTCGGCGCGCGCCGCACGCTCCAGCGCGCTCACCCGGCCGCCGGAGTAGATCGGCCACTGCACGTCCAGGCGCGTGAGGTAGTTGTCCGGGATGTCGGGATAGATCACCTGGAAGCCGCGGCCGGGGACCGACAGGCCGAACGCGTCGACGTGGCTGGTCCGCTGGTAGCCGGCCTGCAGGCTGACGAGCGGCTTCCGCGCCGCCGCCTGGCCGGCGGCAGCCGACACGGCCGCCGCCTGCGTCGCGTCCAGCGCCGCGAGGCCGTGGCTGGCCGCCAGGCCGCGCGCGATCGCCTCGTCCAGCGTGAGCGTCACCGGCGGCGGCGTCGCCGGCGCGGCCGGTGACGCCGCCGCGACGAGTGCGGCGCCGGCCGGCAGCCGCACCTGCGCGCGGGCGGCCGCACCGCCGGCCGCCAGGAGCAGGGCCGTGCAGATCGGAACGGTCATCAGATCAGGCCGTGTCATACGCGTGACCCGTCTCCCGCCAGCCGGGCGATGAAAACGTCCTCGAGCGAGGCCGGCACCGGACGCACGCTCACAGGCTCGAGTCCCGCCGCCGTCAGCGCGTCGTGGATGCGGTCCGGCGCCTGCGCGTCCGGCTCCGCCAGCCGCACGTGCGCGCGCTCGCCGAACATCTGCACGTCGTGCACGCCCGCGACCCGCTCGAGCGCCGCCGCCACCGACCGGTGATTGCGCACGATGACCTCGATCACCTCGCCGGGGAGCGCCGCCCGCAGCCGCTCCGGCCGGTCGAGCGCCAGCAGCCGGCCGTCGTGCAGCAGCGCCACCTCGTGGCAGCGGTCGGCCTCGTCCAGGTAGGGCGTCGCCATGACGATGGTGATGCCGTGCGCGAGGAACTCGGACAGCAGCATCCAGAACTCCCGGCGCGACACCGGGTCGACGCCCGTCGTCGGCTCGTCGAGCAGGATGAGCTCCGGCTCGTGCACCAGCGTGCAGGCGAGCGCCAGCTTCTGCTTCATGCCGCCCGACAGGCGGTCGGCCCGGCGGTCGCGGAACGGGGCGAGCTGGGTCATCTCCAGCAGACGGTCCCGCCGCGCGCGGTAGTCGTGCAGGCCGTGGATCTCGGCGAAAAACGCGATGTTCTCGTCGACGGTGAGGTCGCCGTACAGGCTGAACCGCTGCGAGAAGTACCCGACCGAGCCGGTGAGCCGGCGGTGATCGCGCACCGGATCGAGGCCGAGCACGCGGAGGCGGCCGCCGTCCGGATGCAGCAGCCCGCACGCCAGCCGGATCGTCGTCGTCTTGCCGGCGCCGTCCGGCCCGATCAACCCGAACATCGTGCCGCGCCGGACCGTGAGCGACAGCCCCGCCACGGCGGTCGTCGCCCCGTACCGCTTGCTCACGTCGTCGAACACGACCGCCGCGTCGCCGTCCGCCGTCATGGCCGGGCCTCCGGCCGCGCATCGGGCGGCTGCAGCGGGATGTCGGCCTCGACCGGCATGCCTTCCTTCAGGACGCCGGCGCGGTTGTCGACGGTGACCTTCACGCGGTAGACGAGCTTCGCGCGGTCGTCCGGCGTCTGCACGTTGCGGGGCGTGAACTCCGCCTGCGAGGCGATGAAGGTGACGACGCCCGGCATGCCCGGGCCGCCGGCGTCGGTGAACACCGTCGCCGGCTGGCCCAGGCGGATCCGGGGCACGACCGGTTCCTGCACGTAGACGTTCGCCCACGGGTGGTCCAGGTCGGACACGACCACCAGCGGCGTGTGCGGCGCGACGATCTCGCCGACGTCCACGAGTTTGTCGGTCACGATGCCGCCGACCGGCGAGACGACGGTGGCGTCGGCCAGGCGCTTGTCGATGATGGCGATCTGCGCCTTCACCGTGTCGAGCCGCGCGCGGGCGGCGGCGACCTCCTGGGGGCGCGCGCCGGCGCGCAGCCGGTCGACCACCTGCTGCGCCGCCCGCACGCTGTCGCGCGCCGCCTGCAGCTGCTCCCGGGCGACGTCGCGCCGCGTCACGGCGTCGTCGCGCTGCTTGCGCGAGCCGGAATCGGTCCGCAGGAGCGACTCGAACCGGTCGACGTCCTGCTGCGCCGACGTGAGCACGGCCTGACCGGCGGCGGCGTTGGCGCGGGCGGCCGCGAGCTGCGCTTCGGCCTGCCGGATGTCCTGTTCGCGGCTGCCGGCCAGCAGCAGGCGGAGCTGGGCGTCGGCCTGGTCGCGCTCGGCGCGGGCCTGCCGCAGGGCGAGCTCGGCGTCGGCCGTGTCCAGCCTGGCGATCAGCTCGCCGGGCGTGACGCGGTCGCCTTCGGCGACGTGCAGTTCGAGCAGGCGGCCGCCGACTTCGGGCGACACCTGCACGTCGGTGGCGTCGACCTGGCCGGACGCGCGCACGTGGTCGGCCGGCGCCGGCCGGCTGCAGCCGGCCAGCACCAGGAGCAGGGCGGCGGCGCCGGCGGGCCAGGCGAGGCGGCGCGGGCACACAGGGATGGTCATACGGTGGTCCTCCGGCGGGGCGGAGCGGCGGCGGATGCCGCGCGGGCGGCCGCGCCGGCGGCGACGCCGCGCTGCACGAATTCCTGCAGGTGGCCGATGAAGGCGTCCGGGTCGACGCCGGCGCCCGGCACGAGGAGGCGCTGCGCGAACTGCTCACGGATCGGGGCGCTGCCGAGGAACATGACGATGGGGCCCATGACGCTGAAGTAGGTGAGCAGCGGGTGCACGTCGCGGAACGTGCCGTCGGTGCGCCCCTGCGCGATGATGGCGGCGGTGACCTGGGGCAGGGCGCTCATGAGGCGGAGCGTCTCCTGGTCCAGGCGGGTGCCGCCCTCGGCGATCTCGCGGAGCATGATCCGGGGGAAGTAGGGGCGTTCCTGTACGAACGCGGCGATGGCGGCGATGAGGCGGTCGAGGCGGACGGCGGGCGGGTCGGGGCGGTCGAGGACGGCGCGGAGGTGGTCGGCGAGGGCGGCGAACAGTTCCTGGAGGACGGTGCGGTAGAGGGTCTGCTTGCTGGCGAAGTGGTAGTAGATCATCGCCTTGTTGACGCGGGCGAGGCGGGCGATGTGGTCGACGCCGGCGCCGGTGTAGCCGCGGGCGGCGAACGTCCGGCGGGCGGCGTCGAGGATGCGGGTGCGGGAGTCGCGCCGGGCGCTCTTCATAACTAACCAGTTAGTTAACACCGGCGCCCGCCGGCTGTCAAGCGCCCGCCCCCGCCTTGCCCCCCGCCCCCGCCCGGCCTAAGATGCCCGCAGACGCCCACGGAGGCCCCTCATGCGCATCGTCGTCGCCGGCGGCTCCGGCTTCCTCGGCCGCCCGCTCTGCGACACCCTCGCCGCCGCCGGACACGAGATCACCGTCCTCACCCGCGGCCCCGACCGCGCGCGCGGCCCGATCCGCGACCGCCACTGGACCCCGAACGGTCAGCCCGGCCCGTGGGCCGCCGCCGTCGATCACGCCGACGCCGTGATCAACCTCGCCGGCGAGCCCCTGACCGCGCACCGCTGGTCGGCCGCCCGGAAGCGCCGCCTCGTCACCAGCCGCCTCCTCGCCACCGACAGCCTCGTCGCCGCCATCGACGCCGCCCCCACCCCGCCGGCCGTCCTCCTCAGCTCCTCCGCCGTCGGCTATTACGGCGCGCACGGCGACGAGGAGGTCACCGAGGAGACCGGCCCCGGCTCCGGATTCGCCGCGCGGCTGTGCGTCGGCTGGGAGCGGGCCGCCGAGCGGGCCGCCGGCGCCGGAACGCGCGTCACCTGCCTCCGCACCGGGCTCGTCCTCGGCCGCGACGGCGGCGCCCTCGTCCAGATGGCCCTCCCGTTCAGGCTGTACATCGGCGGGCCGATCGGATCCGGCCGGCAGTACATGCCGTGGATCCATCTCGCCGACTGGGTCCGCCTCGTCGTCTGGATGATCGACACGCCGGCGGCGACCGGCCCGATCAATGGCACCGCGCCCACGCCGGTGACGAACGCCGCGTTCTGCGCCGCGCTCGGCCGCGCCCTCGGCCGGCCCAGCTGGCTGCGCGCGCCGGCGTTCGCCGTCCGGCTCGCCCTCGGCGAGATGGCGACGATCGCGCTGGACGGCCAGCGCGCCCTCCCCGCCCGCGCGCTCGCGCTCGGGTTCACGTTCCGGTACCGGCGCCTCGACGAGGCCCTGACGGAGATCTACGGATGACCCCGGGAGGGCCGGCCGGCACCGGGCGTCGCCTGCCCGCGTCACGTGCTAGACTGGCAGCGGTCACCTGCTGATCTGATGAGCAAACGCCGCTTCCTGCTCTGGGGCTTCAAAGCGCCGCGCGACCTGGCCGGGTCGGCGCTCGGTGCGCTCGAACAGCGCACGATGGATGTCGTGTGGGCGCGGGGCGAGGTGACGGTGCGCGACGTCCTGTCGCAGTTCGGCGACGAGGTGGCGTACACGACCCTGATGACCACGCTCGACCGGCTGTTCAAGAAAGGCCTGCTGGGCCGCCGCAAGGTCGGGCGCGCGTTCGCCTACAGCCCGGCGGTGTCGCGGGAGGACATCCGGCAGGCGGTGGCGAGCGGGCTGCTCGACTCGCTGCTGCAGGACCGCCGCCCGCTGCTGCCCGCGCTCTCCAGCCTCGTCGACGCGGTCGGCGATCGGGACCGCGAACTGCTGGACGACCTGGAACGCCTGGTGCACGAGAAGCGGCGGGCGCTCGGGGAGCAGGAGCGGTGATGAAGTTCATCGAGCTGGCGGTCACGCTCGGGCTCGCCTGGTTCCTCGCGGCCAACCTGGCCGGCTCGCTGCTCGTGCTGGCGGCCGCGCGTGTCACGCGCGACGTCTGGACGGGCCGCCCCGCGGCGCGGGCGCGGCTGCTGCTCGCCCTGCGGGTCGCGCCGACGGTGATCGCCGGGCTGTTCGTCACGGTCGTGTTCGCGCCGGCGTTCTGGCATTTCGAGCCGCGCGACACGGTCGAAGCGATCGGTCCGGTCCTCTTCCTGCTCGCGCTCGCGGCCATCGTGCTCCTCGGCAGCGCCGTCCGGCGCGGCGTCGTGGCGCTCCGCCACGCCCGGCAGCAGGCCGCCCGCTGGATGGCGGGCGCCAGTCCGCTGGCGGTCGACGATCCGCTGCCGGCCTTCACGGTGCGTGACGAATTCCCCGTCGTGTCGCTCGTCGGCCTCGCGCGGCCGCAGCTGTTCATCGCCCGCCAGGTCGTCGAGCGCCTGACGCCGGCCGAACTGCAGGCGACCGTCGCCCACGAGATCGGCCACCGGTCGTCGTGGGACAACCTGAAGCGGCTGGCGTTCATCTGCTGCCCGGATGCGCTGGCGTTCGGCCGGCCGGGCCGGGCGCTGCAGCAGGAGTGGGTGCGGCTGACCGAACTGGCGGCCGACGCGCACGCCACCGCCGGCAACGGCGCCCGCCGCCTCGATCTCGCCTCGGCGCTGGTGAAAGTCGCCCGACTGGCGCCCGTGCCGGTCGCCGCCAGCCTGCCGTACAGCTCGCTGCACGACGGCGGCGACATCGCCGCGCGCGTCCGGCGGCTGGCCGCCGGTCCGGTGTCGCCCGCCGACGGGGCGCCGGCGTTCGGCCTCCGCGCGGGCCTTGCGCTGGTCGTCGCACTGGCGCTGGCGCTCGCCTGCAGCCACGTGCTCCCGTACGCCATCCAGCAGGCGAGCGAATCGCTCGTCCGCTTCTTCGCCTGAACCCCGATCAGCACGACCCGCGCCCTCCGCCCGCGCTCCGAGCGCGGCTGAACCAACGCGCCTGCGTTCGTGATCGGTCCCGGTCCGCCTTCCGGCTTCCAGTGATTCCTCCCGGCCGCCCGTGGGGCCGCAGCCAGCTCGACTACGGCATCTGGTAGTAGAACTGCTGAGCTTTGTACGATCCTGACCATCGGGCCTGCGGCTCCGGCGCGCACACCGCCTCCCGGGCCGCTTCACACGTTCTCTCAGGGAATCCACCATGATTCGTGGACACCGCCGTTCCACCCCCCGGCCGGCGTTTGCCGCCGCCCTGTTCGCCTGCTGGCTGGCGGCGCCGGCCATGGCCGACGCCCAGGCGCTCGACACGGCGACCATCCGCGGGCAGGTCGTCGATCAGACGGGCGGCGTCGTCCCCGGGGTGCAGGTCCTCGTCACGAACACGGCGACGGGGCAGACCCGGCAGACGGTCACCGATCCGGGCGGCTACTACACGGTGGCCGCGCTGCCGCTGACCGGCGAGTACCGAATCGTCTTCTCGAAGGCGGGCTTCACGTCGAGGACAGTCGACCACATCGGACTGCGGGCCGGTGAGTCGGCCGCGGTCGACGTCATCCTCGAGGCGGCCGGCGGCACGAGCGAGGTCACGGTGTACGGGACCACGAGCGGCGTCCGGACCGACACGGCGCAGATCGGGACCCGGCTGGACGCGCGCGAGATCGACAACACGCCGGTCCCCGGCCGGGCGCTGACGAGCCTGGCGCTGCTCGACCCGTCCGTCCGGCCGGCGAAGACGACCGGCGACCTGTTCCTCGGCAACACGTTGTTCGTCGTGGACGGCGCGGGCCGGCGCCAGACGACGTACACGATCGACGGCGCCTCCGCGGACGACGCGTGGGGCCGGCAGACGGTGTTCACGAACGTGCCGCTGGACGCGGTGCAGGAGTTCACCGTCCTGACCAACGGCTTCTCCGCCGAATACGGGCGGACGTCGGGGGCGGCGGTCGACATCGTGACGAAGTCGGGGACGAACGAGGTTCACGGGGACGTGGTCGGCATGTGGAGGCCGGGCGGCCTCGAGGCCAGGGCGCCGCTGGCGGCGACGTCGAGCGCGGATCGGCTCGGTCAGGGGAGCTTCGCGCTGGGCGGTCCGCTGGTCAGGGACCGGACGTACTACTTCCTGTCCGGCGAGTACACGTACCAGCTCCGCAATTCGACCGTCACGTCGCCGCTGGCGCCCGGCGTCTACACCGGCCGCGGCCGGCGGGGCCTGTTCGACGGCCGGGTCGACAGCCGCCTCAACGCCCGTCACTCGCTGACCCTCCAGGTCAACACCGACAACTACTCCAACACGAACCCGAACGACGTCGTCGGCGGGCTGAATCTGCCGAGCACGGGGCGGGTGTTCCGGCGCAACGCCTACGCCGGTCACCTGTCGGAGACCGCGATTCTGTCCGACTCGGTCCTGAACCAGGTGCACGTGGGAGTCGACTGGGCATCGCCAATCACGCAGTTTTCGCCGGCCAGCCCGTCGACGCAGTACGTGGTGCCGGGCCTGGGGACGCAGGGGGAGTCGCGCGCCGCGCGGCTCTACAACCACCAGTTCGAGCTGAAGGACACGCTGACGATCGCACGCGGCCGGCACAACCTGAAGGTCGGCGTCGACGCGATTCATTCCACGTCGGGCGGCGACGGCACGGAGTTCGGGTCGGCGTTCACGCTCGGGCAGTTCACGCTGCTGCCGGGCGTGACGACGCCGACGGCCGATCTGACGATCGCCGACGTCCAGCGGTATCAGCAGAGCTTCGGCAGCGCGTCCTACCAGGTCCGCGAATGGAACTGGTCGGCCTTCGCGCAGGACAACGTGTCGGTGCGCCGCGACCTGACGCTCAACCTCGGCCTCCGGTACGACCGCCAGACGTTCACCGACGACACGACGATGTGGTCGCCGCGGCTCGGGTTCGCGTACAACCCGAAGGGCGATCCGAAGACCGTCATCCGGGGCGGGTACGGCATCTACTACTCGGACGTGCCGGCGAACCTGGCGGCCGACTGGACGATCAACGGGCCCGAAGGGCTCTACACGTTCAGCGTGGCCCCCGGGCAGTACGGGTTTCCGGCGAACCTGCAGCCGCTGGCGTCGCTGCCGGCCGGCGCCGTGCTGCCGGCGCGCTCCATCTTCGTGCGGCCGGGCGAGGCGGCGTATCTGAGCCGGTTCTTCGATGTCTCGGCGCTGAAGGGCTATCCCGACACGCTGCTCAATCCCTGGACGCAGCAGGCGACCGTCGGCATCGAGCGCGAGCTGGCGGCGCACTGGTTCGCGAGCGTCGACTACGTCCATGCCCACACGACGCACATCGTGCGGCCGCTCGACGTGAATTCGCCGGCGCCGTTCGTCCGGACGGCCCCCGGTCAGGTCCGGTCGGCGGCGGCGGCCGACGCCACGCGGCCGATCACGCCGGTGCCGGGCGGCTACCGGCAGATCATCACGTTCGTCAACGACGGCGTCGCCGACTACGACGCCGTGCAGCTGAACGTGTCGAGGCGCTTCAGCCACGGGGTGTTTCTGCGGGCCGGCTACACCTTCTCGAACGCGACCGACACCGTCGACCCGGACGTCCCGCAGCAGGACCCGAACGATCCGAATTTCACCGGGGCGGTGGAGCGGGGGCCGAACATCCTGAACGAGCGGCATCGCGCGGTGATCAGCGGGTCGTGGGCCCTGCCGCAGCTGAGCGTCGGCGGCGTGGCGACGCTCGGGTCCGGCATGCCCTACAACATCACGACCGGGGTGGACAACAACGGCGACGGGTCGCCGCGCTCCGACCGGCCGATCGTCGACGGCGTGCTGGTCGAGCGGAACAGCGGCGTCGGACGCCCGTTGTACGACGTCTCGCCGTTCATCGAGCGGGTGTTCGCGGTCGGCGCCGGTTACCGGCTGCAGCTGCGGATTGAAGCGTTCAACGTCTTCAACCACGCGGACATCTATGGCTACAACGGTGTCTACGGGAACAGCGTCACGGGCCGCGCGCTCGCGACATTCGGCCAGCCGACCGGCGGTCTCAGCGGTGTCGGGCCGGGCCGCGAGTTCCAGCTCATCGCCCGGCTGGTGTTCTGAGACCGGAACCGGGTGAGCATCCGATCACGGCCCTCGAACTGCGGGCGACGGTCAGCTGCCACATTCCGGCCCGGCTCATCCGGTGGGCGAGCGAACCGCGCGTCTGTCTGCCTGCCGGGCGGCGTCCGTCTTCCTGCCGCCCCCTCCCCGCTCGTCGCCCGCTGAATTACGGCAGCTGGTAGTAGATCGGTGCGGCTGCGTAACATCTCTCACGAATTAATGTTCGTCATTGTCGGTCGAGGAGTCCTCATGCCCCTGTTTCGCTCTCGCGGCCGCCTGCTGGCCGCCCTTCTCGTCGCCTGCTGGGCGGCCCATGCTGCACCTGCCTCCGCGCAGGGGCTCGACACGGGAACCATCCGCGGGCAGGTCGTGGACCAGACCGGAGGGGTCCTTCCGGGCGTGGTGGTCGTCGCGACGAACACGGCGACCGGCCAGACACGTCAGACCGTGACCGACCACGGCGGCTACTACACGCTGGCCGCGCTCCCGCTTTCCGGTGAGTACACGCTCACCTTCTCGCTGGCGGGCTTCAATTCCAGCACCTTCAAGCAAATCAGTCTCCGGGCGGGCGAGTCGGCCAGCGTCAAGGTCACCCTGCACGCGGCCGGCGGCAGCACCTCGGTGACGGTGGTCGGCACGACGCACGCCATCCAGCGCAACACGCCGCAGACCGGCATCCGGCTCAACGCCCAGGAGATCGCGAGCATTCCGGTGCTCGGCCGGGCGCTGACGGCGCTGCCGCTGCTCAATTCGGCCGTCGTCCCGGCCAGGACGATTGGCGACACCGCCATCGGCAACACGTTGTTCGAGATCAACGGCGCCGGCCGGCGCGAGACCTCGTACACGATCGACGGCCTCTCCGCGGACGACTCCTGGGCGCGGCAGACGATCTTCACGGACGTGCCGCTGGACGCCGTGCAGGAAATGACCGTGCTCACCAACGGCTTCTCGGTCGAGTACGGCGGCGGATCGGGGGCGGCGGTCAACATCGTGACGAAGTCGGGGACGAACACGCTGCGCGGCGACGTGCTGGGCCTGTGGAAGCCGGGCGGCCTGGAAGCGAAAGCGCCGCTGGCGGCGACGTCCAATGCGGATCGCCTCGGTCAGGGGGCGTTCACGCTGGGTGGGCCGATCGTACGGGACCGCGCGTTCTACTTCCTTTCCGGCGAGTACGACGACGCGCACCGCAACACGACGATCACCTCGCCGCTCTCGCCGGGCACCTACACGGGCACGATGCACCAGGAGCTCTTCGACGGGCGCGTCGACGCGCATCTGGACGCCAACAACAGCCTGACCTTCAAGGCGAACACGCAGAACTACCGCAATACCAATCCCAGCGACGATGTCGGCGGGCTGAATCTTCCGAGCGCGGCCCGGGTGTTCACGCGCGACACCTATTCCGGCGCCGTGTCGGAGACCTCGATCCTGTCGAGCTCGATGCTGAACGAGGCGCATATCGGCGTCGACTGGGCGTCGCCCATCACCCAGTACTCCTCGGTCACCCCGTCGACGCAGTTCGTCGTCCCCGGGCTCGGCACGCAGGGCGAATCGCGCGCGGCGCGGCTCTACAACCACCAGTTCGAGCTGAAGGATACCCTCACGATGTGGCACGGACGCCACAATGTGAAGGTCGGCGTCGACGCCATTCATTCGACGTCCGGCGGGAACGGCACGGAGTCCGGCGGATCGTTCACGCTCGGCCAGTTCACGCTGCTGCCGGGGACCACGGCACCGATCGCCGACCTGACGCCGGCCGACGTGCAGCGCTACCAGCAGAGCTTCGGCAACGCCACCTATCAGGTGCAGGAGTGGGACGTGGCGGCGTTCGCGCAGGACAACTTTGCAATCCGGTCCGATCTGACGCTGAACCTGGGGCTCCGGTACGACCGGCAGACGTTCACCGACGACACGACGATGTTCTCGCCGCGCCTCGGGTTCGCCTACGACGTGAAGGGCGACCCGCGCACGGTCGTCCGCGGCAGCTACGGCCTGTACTTCGCACAGGTGCCGACCGACCGCGCCGCGTTCTGGACGATCAACGGCCCGCAGGGGATCTACACGTTCAGCGTC
>DATLRO010000093.1:0-2852 GCA_035534615.1 Vicinamibacterales bacterium | reverse complement strand
TGGGTGCATCCTCACGCGGCCCCTTCATCGCATCGCCCCGTCGCGGATCCGGCTCACGCCGGCCGCCACTGACAGCGCGGCCCTCGCACCGCCTGATCGCGTGCGCGCGCGCTGACCGCCGTCCGCCTGTTGGTGCTGCGTACCCTCAGGTCCCTCCAACCGCAGCCCGTCGTTTCAGAGCGCGAGGCTACCCAGGATCCCGCACGATTTTCGGCGAACGGCGATCCGCAACATGGCCCGGGCCGGCATTCCGGAGCGCGTCGCCATGGCCCTCAGCGGCCACAAGACTCGGAGCGTCTTCGATCGGTATAATGTCGTCAGCGACGGAGATCTGCGGGAGGCCGCGCGCCGGCTTGGGCACACTGGTGGGCACGCTAGCCCAGCAGTAGCCGCTTCCTGCGAAGCAAATCCGCAGAATCCTGAGGAAATCCGAGTACGGTGAGGTGGCCGAGAGGCTGAAGGCGGCGGTTTGCTAAACCGTTGTACGGGCTAAAACCTGTACCCAGGGTTCGAATCCCTGCCTCACCGCCAGTTTTTCCAACCCGCCTGAAGGGGTCGGGAGTCGCGTTCACCTGCTGCCTGCGGACCGTGCGGGCGGTGAACGCCGCTGCCGGCCCCTTTCGAGCATCATGTCAGCGATCGAAGCCGGATCGATCACCGCCTTCTACCTGTTCGACGTGGCGGAAGCCATCAGGCTGCCGGCGCTGCCCGGCCTCATGGCCCGCGCCGGCGTCCCCGCCCGGCTCGCCCCGAAGTCCACGCCCGCCTACGTGCAGTACCAGCAGCCGCCGCTGTCGTTCGATGGCGACACGATCGGCGCCGGTACGCTCGACGGCTTCCAGGTCCGCTTCAAGGTCTTCGACTACGGCATCGTCTCGGTCGGCCTCACGCGGCCGTTCTCCGGCACGTGGGACGATCTGCTGTCGGCCGGCTACGCGCTCGTCGAGGACGAGTCGTTCGAGGACCGCGTCGAAGCGATCTGCCGCCAGTTCGTCGACCGGGTCGTCCCCGCGCTGGTCGAACGCCGCGGAACGTTCCTCAAGGAGGACTACCTCGTGTTCGGCGTGGAGGCGCTCGAGCGGCCGGTGCCGGCGGAATCACTCGTGGCGGAGCACGGCAGCGAGATCGCGCTGCTCGTGCGGGGCGAGCGGCGGCCGCTCAGCCGCCAGGAAATAGCGGAGATCTTCCGCAACAGTCTGTCGTACCTGGCCGACGACCTCGTGGTGCCGACCTGGAACAGCGCGTTCATCTACGACACGGCGGCCGGGGCGCAGGCGGCCATGGAGATCCTCGAATTCGCCAACTCGCAGCTCCTGCAGTTCCGATACTATGACGACCTGCTCGATGTCGAACTGGCCAGGGTGTACGGCCGGCTGCAGCACCCGCACTGGTACGATGCCTGGCTCGGTCGCCGGTACACGCGGGCGGCGCGCCAGATCCACTCGCTGTTCATCGACATCAACGAGCTGATCGAGCGGACCGAGAACTCGCTGAAGGTCGTCGGGGACGTCTACGCGGCCCGGCTGTTCAACCTCGTGGCGAAGCGGCTCGGTCTCGACAACTGGAAGGCCAGCGTCGAGGACAAGCTGAAGGCGCTGGACGACATCTACCGGTTCTCCGTCGAGCAATCGTCCATGTCGCGCGGCGAGTTCCTCGAGCTGACGGTCGTCGTCATCCTGCTGATCGAACTCGTCCTGTTCTTCCTCGGCATGTGGGGACGGGTTACGTAACGGTTTGTCTGCGGAATCGCCATATCTGCCATGTCCGAGCCTCGCGTTCGCTTCGCTCCCTCCCCCACCGGCTATCTGCACGTCGGCGGCGCCCGCACGGCGCTGTTCAACTGGCTGTTCGCCCGCCGACACGGCGGCACGTTCGTGCTGCGCGTCGAAGACACCGACACCGAACGCTCGTCCTGGGAGATGGTCCAGGGGATCGTCGACGGCCTGCGCTGGCTCGGCCTCGACTGGGACGAGGGGCCGGACGTCGGCGGACCGCACGGCCCGTACTTCCAGTCGCAGCGGCTGGATCGCCACCGCGCGCTCGCGGCGCGACTGGTCGAAACCGGTCACGCGTACTACTGCTACTGTCCGCCCGACCTGATCCGCCAGAAGCGTGAGGAGGCCGAGCGGACCGGCGGGGCGTGGCAGTACGACCGGACCTGCCTGCACCTGGACGAGGCCGAAATCGCGCGACGCGAGGCGGCCGGCATGCCCCGGGCGGTCCGCTTCAAGGTGCCGGCCGGCGCGACCCGCTTCGACGATCTCGTGCACGGACCGATCGCGTTCGACGGCGCGAACATCGAGGACTTCGTCGTCCTGCGATCGGATCACCACCCGACCTACCATCTGTCGGTCGTCGCAGACGATGTGGACATGGCGATCACGCACATCGTCCGGGGCGACGATCACATTTCGAACACGCCGAAGCAGGTGCTGCTCTATCAGGCGCTCGGCGCGCCGGTGCCGCAGTTCGCGCACGTGCCGCTCATCCTCGGTCCCGACAAGAAGCGGCTGAGCAAGCGGCACGGGGCGACTTCCGTGATGGAGTACGCGCGGCAGGGCTACCTGCCCGAGGCCATGGTGAACTTCCTGGCGCTGCTCGGCTGGTCACCCGGCACCGATCAGGAGATCTTCACGCGCGACGAGCTGGTGCGCGTCTTCGCGCTCGAGGGGATCAGCGGCGGGAACGCCGTGTTCAATCCCGAGAAGCTCGACTGGTTCAACGGCCAGCACCTCGCGCGGATGCCGGCGGACGACATCATCGGCCGGCTGGAGCCGCTGCTGCGCGAGGCGGGGCTCTGGAGCGACGGCTATGCCGGCGGCCCCGGACGCGCGTGGCTCGCGCGGCTCGTC